>DIVN01000017.1 GCA_002435875.1 Anaerolineales bacterium UBA6131 | reverse complement strand
GCATGGCCTTCGCAAGATGATCGTGGAACTGCCAGTATTGCGCAAGTTGGCTGCGGCACTCCGTGAGGCACCGGGCGCAGAAGGCGAATGGCAGGTTACGGCAGTCCTACAGATGGGAACATGGCTGGAACCCGATGGGATTCCGCACCTGCTTGATGTTCGCCCGGGTAACGAAGCGCAACAGACTCTGGCCATAGCAATTGACATTGGCACGACCAGCAATGTCGTCTATCTTGTTGATCTGGCACGCGGCTGCTACGTGGATAGCGCGGCAACATATAACGGTCAGATCGCTTGCGGTGAGGATGTGATCGCCCGCATGCTGTATGCCAAGAAAGAGGGGGGGCTCGCCCACCTGCAGGAACTTTCCATCAACACCCTTAATGGCCTGCTTGACGAGCTTGCCGCGAGAAACCAGATCGATCTTGAGAAGGTTTACCACGTGACGGTGGCCGGCAACACGACCATGATCCACCTTTTCCTAGGCCTTGATCCATCGTTCATCAGACTTGAGCCCTATATCCCGACGGTTTCGCATCCGCCCCCGGTCCATGCTGCCGAGCTTGGACTCCACGTGTGTCCCCAGGCACTTGTTGATTGCCTGCCAGGAGTCGGTGCCTATGTTGGGGGTGACATTACGGCAGGAGTACTTAGCTCGCAGATGTTCGAGACCGACAAACTCACGCTCTTTATCGACGTGGGCACAAACGGCGAGATTGTTCTAGGGAACTCGGACTGGCTCATATCTTGTGCGTGTTCCGCGGGGCCGGCGTTTGAGGGCGCAGGGGTACACTCGGGCATGCGTGCTACCCTGGGTGCCATCGAAAAAACCTGGGTCAACCCTGATACCTCCGAGCCCAGTTATCGAGTGATTGGCGACGTAGCTCCTCGCGGTATCTGCGGCTCGGGCTTGATCTCGCTGCTTGCCGAGATGTTCGTCACTGGCGTAATCGACAAGTCAGGGCATATCGACCAGACACGCGCTACGCCGCGCATACGCAAAGGCGAGCATGGAATGGAGTACGTCGTCGCCTGGGCCGAACAAACAGAAGGACGGCGCAAAGACATTGCCCTCACCGAGACGGACATCTCCAACCTGATACGCGCCAAAGCGGCGATCTACGCGGGGTTCTCCGTACTCACGGCAAGCGTCGGACTGGATCTCGCCGATGTTGAGGAGGTGCTCGTCGGCGGTGCCTTCGGCAAGTACATTGACATTGAAGAGGCCATCCTGATCGGTCTGCTACCCGACATGCCTTGGCAGCGTTTTCGCTACCTGGGCAACACCTCTGTCCTCGGTGCTTTTGCTGCCCTCCTTTGTCGAACCATGCGTGCGAAGGCAACCGAGGTGGCGCAGAAGATGACCTATCTGGAGCTGAGCGCCGACAATAGCTTCATGGAGCAGTTCACTTCTGCCCTGTTCCTCCCTCATACCGATCTGACTGCCTTTCCCTCGGTGGCGCGCCTGTTAGAGAAGAGGGATAACAGCCAATGTTGAGGCGCATCTATGTGCGGTATGAGTTGCTGCTGGATGTCGCCGGTGTTTGCCTTGTGGCTCTCTTCCTCCGTCTGTGGGGACTGTCCTTTGACCTTCCGTACCTGTACCATCCAGACGAGTATCCTTATGTAGCCATCGCGCTCAACATTTTGAAAACGGGCGACTACAATCCGCACTTTTTCAACTATCCATCGCTGTTTTTCTATGTCTTGGCTGCAGCCTACATCCCCTACTTTCTGCTATATGCTTCGCGCGGCATGCTGCGCAACCTCGACGGCCTGACGTTGCCCATGGAGGTCATTCCGCGCGATGTCGCATTGGCGACGATGCCATCGCAGTTCCTGGTTGGCCGCATGATCAGCGTGGTCTTCGCCCTGGCCACGGTTGCGCTGATTTATCTGATTGGTAGAGAGCTGTACAACCGCCGAGTCGGATTCATCGCCGCCCTGCTACTCGCTGTCTCCTTCACGCACGTGCGCATATCGCACTTTATCACGCCCGATGTGATCATGACCTTTTTCGTGACCTTGAGCGTGATCCTGTGCTGGCGCATCGTGGCACGCGGAAGGCTGAGAGACTACCTGCTGGCAGGTGCTGCAATCGGCCTTGCAGCCACGACCAAGTACAATGCCGGGATTACCGTTCTACTATTGTTGCTTGCGCATGTCATGAGCAGCGCGCGTCGTGTCTGGCTCGACGGCAAGCTGGTCGCTGCCATCGCGCTCAGCGGAGTCGTCTTTGTGGGCGGGTCCCCATACTCGATACTGGACCTCTCTCGCTTCCTCAATGACCTTGCCTTCGAGGTAGGCCACTACTCATTGCTGTCCGAAGTTGGTCAGGTCGGAAGCACGTGGTCCTGGTATATCCAGTATCTGTGGGGCAAGGAAGGGGTCGTTCTGCTGTTAGCTGGCCTGCAGACCATCCGCGCGGGTCTCACACGAAGCAAGCGAGACATCTATGTGGCGGCCTTTACCGTTGGGTACTTCTGTTTCGCTGCTTCTTACATTGTCAGGAACGACCGCACTTTGGCCCCGGTCTTGCCTGCCCTGGGCCTCATGGCTTCCATTTTGCTGGATCACCTGGCAACCCGGCTGTGCGCTTGGCAAGCTCTGGCCAGCCGAGCGGCAATGCGGCACATGCCCTTGTTGCTGCTGGTAGGGATCGCTACGAGCGTATCGGCGTTCAACACGGTTCAGCTGGATCGCCGCCTGGTCCAGGGAGATGTAAGGACCGAGGCAGGTGCATGGGTAGAGCAGAACCTACCTGCAGGCTCACGCATTGTGGTGGAATCCTACTCGCCGATGTTTGCAGAGAGTGTACACCATCTGCAGTACAGGCGCTTTGCTACGGACGAGACACTGGCGTGGTATCGCCAGAACCAGGATTACCTAGTTCTGTATTCGCGAGGTCACTATGCCGCCGTGGCTAGAGATCCACGTGATTTGACCGGGCAAATGGCACAGTACCAGGATATCTTTAGCAGCTTCACGCTGCTGCGCGAGTTTGCCGGTTCGTCACTCGGTTACCCCTTCTGGGTGAGAGTCTACCAAGTCCAATGAAGCGACCCCATCTCAGCCAGCACATCATCAAGTGGGAACTCCTCCTGGACGGCTTGGCAGTGGTCACCCTGGCGCTGGTCATGCGACTCTGGGGGCTGGGTTTTGATCTACCCAATCTCTATCATCGGGACGAGGCCAAGTACGTGTCCATCGCGCTCCGCGTACTCAAGACAGGGGACTATAACCCGCATTTCTTCAACTACCCCTCGCTCTTCTTCTACCTATTGGCGATAGCGTACATTCCTTACGTGCTGTACATGGCAGCCCACGGCCGCCTGATGAGTCTGCAAGGCCTCGTGTTGCCTGAGCAGGTGCTCGAAAACGTGGTAGGCATTGCACACATGCCTTCGCAGTTGCTGGTTGGCCGGGCAGTTGTCGCCATGTTTGGCGTGCTCACCGTGCTCGGTACGTACTGGCTTGGCCGCGCTGCTTATGGCAGGCGTGCCGGCATCGTAGCAGCGTTGATGCTGGCGATCTCGCCGACCCACGTGCGCAACAGCCACTTTGTGGCACCCGATGTCGCCATGGCTTTCTTCGTCTTGGCCGCCTTTGTCTTCTGCCTACGCATCTGGCAGGAGGGCCGCTGGCGCCACTACATCCTCTGCGGCCTCTTTGCCGGACTGTCAATTTCCACCAAGTACAACGCCTATCCAATCCTGCTGACCATGATCCTGGCTCACGCATTACGCGGCCCCATTCGCCGCGACGCGAGGCCGGTCGCAGTCGGTCTCGGAGCTGCTGCCTGTGGCTTTCTCTTGACTACCCCATTCTCTCTGCTGGACTTGTCGGCGTTCCTCAACGGTGTTGCCTTTGAGATGTACCATTATGCCATTATGGGCGACCCTGGGATCGAGGGGCAGAACGGCCTGCTGTGGTATGCTGCCTACCTGATCCGCAACGAGGGCATTGTGCCGCTGATCGCCGCTGTGGAGGGCATCGTTGGCGTGCTTAGCAGGAGTATGAAGACACTGCTTCTGGCGTCATTTCCAGCAATCTACCTTGGGGCCACGTCACTTTACGTTGTCAAGAACGACCGTACCGTGTTGGCGATCCTGCCCTTCCTGGCCATCCTGTGCGGCGGCCTTGTGGAGCGACTGGGAGATCGCCTTGCTTCACTGGTCGGGGGCAAACGACGTGCCCTGCAGGCAGCACTCTTGCTGGGCCTTGCCGCACTCATAGTGACGCCACTCGTTCAGAGTGTGGCGATCAACCGGCGCTTCTCAGCAGAGGACGTCCGCACGCTGGTGACGGTCTGGTTGGACGCCAAAGTGCCCGCCGGCTCACGCATCGCGGGTGAGTACTATTCACCCCTGCTCGAGCGCAGCCCACACGTGTTTCACTGGGTAGACCGCGCTATCGATCTGCCCATCTCCTGGTATCAAGACAATGTTGACTATCTGGTTCTCGTGGAAAACCGTTATGGGGGCTACCGCCTGGACCCGGCACGTTACCCTGAGCAGATCGCCGCGTACGACCAGCTCACCACCCAATTTGAGCTGGTGAAGGAGTTTGAGGGTGGCGCTTTGGGCAATCCATGCCATGCCATGGTGCTCAAGGTCGGGCGCCCATGAGACGGGCAGCCCTGGTTGCAATTGTCGGGGTTGCTCTTGCTCTTCGCTTGCTCAACGCTGTCTTCCTACCCCTGCAGGGCGATGAACTGGTTGTGTCGGACATGCGCGGCTATGATCGGGCGGCACTGGCCCTTTGGCAGCGGCAGCCCCTGGCAGTGCACACGGTAGAGCGCGAGATCTTCCACCCCCTCGGCTCCGATACCTATCACCCACCGGGGTATTACTACTTCCTTGCGCTGACCTACGCCCTCTTCGGTCACAGCTACTTGGCCGTGAGGGTGATTCAGGCCCTGGCTGGTGCCGCGCTTGTGCTGCTCGTGTATGTCGTGGCTCGGAACACCTTTGATGAGAGCGCAGCGCTGATCGCGGCCCTGATCGTGGCGACCTACCCGCCATTGATCTTCTACGGTGGAGTACTGCTCACGGAGAACCTTAGCACGCTGCTGCTTGCTGGCGCGACCGCGTCACTCATCGCCTCCGGACGGCAGGATCGAACCAGATGGAGACAAGTGCTTGCCGCCGGGGGACTGCTGGGTTTGGCCGGGCTGACACGCAGCGTTTTGTTGCTGGCGCTGCCGATTGGAGCCACCTGGCTGGCCTTCAGTCCGTCGCCTCCCCAGCGAGATGCGCGAGTTCGGCAGGCAATCGCCTTCTGTGTTGCTGCGGTCCTGGTCATAGCGCCAATCACCTGGCGCAACTACGAGATTCACGACGAACTCGTGCCGATATCAACCAACGGAGGCATCAACTTCTTCCTAGGTCATGGGGGTAGCCCCGGATGGAAGAACGAGATCAGGCACATCCCACCAGACCATGATGGGACGGAGCCGCTCATCGGCATTTCACCCCTTACGGCCACAGAAGAGGAGGACTACTTTTACCAACTCGGGTGGACTTATCTCGTCAACCATCCGCTGCAGACCCTTCTGGATCTGCCAGCAAGACTAAGGACCATGTATTGGGATTCCGACTATTGGCCGGCAACAGATGCCCAGGCCTCCGTAATGCGCAGAGTTGACCGAGTTTTGTGGCAACTGGTGCTTCTGCCACTCTTGGTCGTTGGTGTGTGGGTGACTTGTAGGGTGAACCGCAATGCAACCCTCCTTTTCGCCATCGCACTGTCGAGCATTGCCATACCGACAGTGTTCTGGGCACAAACGCGCTTCCGTGTGCCCTTTATTCCGCTTTTCGTGATTCTGGCCGTTGGTTCTGCCCGACAACTGATCATCCGCGCACGTACATCGCCTGCTGCGGCAGAGGCATGACAATCTTGAAAGGAACAGGGTAGATGACTACAACCATTGCTGTAGCTGGAAAGGGAGGTACTGGAAAAACCACTTTCGTTGCCTTGCTTATCAAGTACATCGTCTCGCGCGGACTTGGCTCTGTATTGGCCATCGACGGTGACCCGAGTGCTAATCTGAATCTGGCGCTGGGCATGGAACTCGGCCGCACAGTCGGCGGGATCCGCGAGGACACCCGCAATCAGGTGACAAGTGGCCAATTTGACACATCCATTCCCAAGTCGGACTTTTTCGAGTACGAAGTCAACGACGCCCTAGTCGAAGGTGAGCAGGTCGATCTGGTGGCTATGGGCAGGCCGGAGGGGCCGGGCTGCTATTGTGCTGCGAACAACATCTTGCGCGGTGTGATCTGTAGGCTGGGCAATCAATACGACTATGTCGTAATTGACAACGAAGCAGGCATGGAGCACATTAGCAGACAGACAACGCGCGACGTCGACAGGTTGTTTGTGGTGACAGACATGACAATGCGCGGCCTGGCTGCTGCCGGACACATTACATCTCTCATCAAGGACCTGGGTACTCGCGTCCACTATACATACCTGGTGGTGAACCGCTTGCAGGGCGAACTCCCTGAGGCGTGGAAGCAAGAGATCGCGCGCTATGGTTTGCAGCTGATTGGCAGCTTGCCCGATGATCCCGTGGTGCGCGAATTTGATATCGTGGGCAAGCCGATCATCGAGATCAGTGAGGACTCCGCCATCTACGTGGCTGTAGCGGGGATTGCGGCACGAACACAGATTGGCTAGCTTCAGGTAAAACACACGAGTAACCAAGACGGGAAAAGGAGGATCGGATGCTGATCATTGGCGAGAACATCCACATCATTGCCCCCAAGGTCAAGGCAGCTTTCGCCGAGATGGATGCCACGTACATCCAGGAGCTTGCCCTACGCCAGGTGAAGCATGGCGCCCACATGCTTGACCTGAACATCGGACCGCAACGCAAGCGCGGGGTCGAAGTAATGGAATGGATCGTAGATGCCGTGCAAGAGGTGACTGATGTCCCCCTATCCTTGGACACCACGAACTCCGCTGCCCTGGAGGCGGGGCTCAAGCGCGTTCGGCGTCAGGCGATGATCAATTCCGCATCGGCAGATCCGGAGCGGCTAGAGGGCGTAATGCCGCTGGCTGCTCGCTACCAAGCCAAGGTAATCGCTCTGACGATGGGCAAGTCAGGCATACCTACGACGGCTGACGCACGAGTGCAGATGGCCATTGACGTCCTGATACCCAAGGCCATGGAGCTCGGCATACCAATGACAGACCTCTATCTGGATCCATTGGTACTCACGGTAAACGGCACGCAGGAGCATGCCCCAGAGACACTGAATGCGGTGCGGTTCTTCAAGCAGCTGACAGATCCACCACCTATGACGGTTGTGGGGCTTTCCAACATCTCCAATAGCGTGCCAGCGGAGAACCGCAGCCTCATCAACCGCACCTTCCTAGTAATGTTGATGGCAGCGGGGCTCGACGCCGCGATTGCTGATCCGCTCGACGAAGCACAAAACGAGTTCGTGCGGATCGTGCAGGAGCGCGATACCAGCACAGGGCTGGGCAACCTGCTGGTGACCCTGTACGACCGGACCGCTGCCATTGAGGAGCTTGAGCCGTCGGACGTAGACGTGGGTGACCCTAAGCAGGCGGAGGTCTGGAAGACCGTGCAGATCCTCTACAACAAGGTCATCTACGCTCACTCATATCTGCGGATGTGAGCTGAGTCTGCTGCACCGAGCCAATGGCCATGCCGCAGCGCCCCTTGCCCGTTCCACGCAAGCGCAAGGCAAGCTCGGCCGGTAGGTAGCGGTCGGGGCAGTTGCGACGCACGTCCGCCACTGCCCCGACCTGGGTCGTGATGTAGGGTCTGCCGCCCGAGGGTTACATTGGCTCGCCATCGATGGTGAGAGACGACAGCTCAGCGTGGCCTCGCCTGAAATCCTGGCCTCAGATTGGAGAGCAAAGTCTCGGCGCCAATCCCCAAGTTGACGATTGGTCCGCTGTGGTAGTGACCTGCCATTAGCAGTGGAAGGTAGGCTCGCTGCGCCCACACGGAGGGAGTAGCGGACGGCTCGAGTGTTGGGCTGGCCGTCGGCGAGGGTGTAGGCGTGCTGGTTGCCACCCAACTGGCAGTGCTGCTTGGAGTGGCTGTTGCAGTCGGTGTGGCAGTGGGCGTAGGCAGCGGCACGTAGAACTCGACCTCCAATTGGGGCCGTTTGCCAAGATCCTCTAGCGCCAGCCCATACTCTGAGGAGGCCAAGGTCCACACTTGCCGTTCATACGAAGGGCTGCCTATGCAGGCCACTCCGTGATTCGTGGTCGGGTCCTCCACCCAGCGCTGAACCAGAGCTCGCAACCCCTCGCCACTCCACTCGTGCTTTACATACAGGAAGCGAACCCGAGTTGTGGCAGCAGCATCGGACGCACGATCCTCATTTCCGTTGCAGCCCGCCTCTTGCCATGTTTGTCCACTCGCCGCCTCGTTCCAGGTCGCCGTAGCTTCATCCCAACCATGCAAGATATCGTACAATGCGACATCAAGCTCGCCAGACGTGGTCTTGGCCAAGGTGTACAGGCGAAGCCTGGCGGCCGTCACCACCGCGAATGGTGGAATATGCCTATCCAACTCAAAGTGCAGCAACGGCTTCTGCCGACCATCTGAGTTGATCTTCATCTGAGTGCTCAGGCCATAGCGAGTGTCTGGCTCGTTGCGGTCCAGGTAGGTGTCACTAACACCGCGGTAACCCGCTTCCGGAGCAATGCCGTCCTGGAAGCTAAGCGTAACAGGCAGGCCTGGCGTAATCGGCCAGGGTGTGACTGACGGTGTGGAAGTTGCTGTGGCTGTCGGCATTGGCGTTTGAGTTTGTGTAGGGTTCAGAGTACTCGTGGCTGTCGCACTGGGGGTGGGTGTTGGGCTAGCGGAGATGGTTGGCGTAGCGGTGAGCAATGGCGTCCCGGTTGAGGTTGGTGTGCCCGTCAACGTATTGACGGGAGTCGGCGTTAGTGTAGCGGGCGCCCAGACGAGCGCAGTATCCTGGTAGGAGACGCGCTGAGGAGCCTCGTTGCTGTCGGCAAGAACCACGTTGGCAATGAGCCGGCCCGCCGCAGAAAGATCAGTACGCACATCCACCCAGTACTCTACGAACCCAGGCGCTAGCTGCGTTGCCATCCAGGTGACGGTTCTCGCTCCATCCGTCAACGATCCGGGGCTGCCAACCACAGACTCGGGCACGATCTCCGATGGAAGGGTATCCGTAATGACCAGACCGGTGAGAGGCAGCCTCCCAACATTGGTCACCCGAACCAGATAACGAAACGGCTCACCAGCTACCACATCAGCAGGCGAATGCGTCTTTACAACCCGCAGTGCATTTTCGAGGTCGAAATCCAGACCCGAGACTGTAGGTTCAGCGGCCGTCAAGGTGCAGTGTCGGCTCTCTGTCGCGCTTGCGTACCCCGCAGGTGGCACAACGGCAACCGTGTATGTTCGACCGACCAAGAGGTTCTCAAACCGAAATGTGCCGTCGTCCTCAACATCGCCGGAAACCTGCAGCCCCAATTCATCGCTCAGCTCAACGTCCGCTTCGCCTACGCCTGACTCATCGTTGCTGCAAAGGCCATTACCGTCGCTATCAAAGCATATGCGACCGGCAACTTGTCCCGCGCCCTGTATGCCATAGTTGTGATCATTGGCACTTGGCTGCGCCGGCCCAAGGACAGAGCTGAAGCTGGCCGGTGTGGTGAGCTGAGCGCCGGCAGGGAGAGATGCAGCCACCACTGTTGACGTGAAAGGCCCATTGGAGATGAGGTTGCCAAACACGTAGTGGCCGGTCGTGTCACTGGACGTCTCGTATTGACCGCCGAACGAATCCGCAAGCTGGAGCAAAGCCTGGGGCACAGCCGACTCGTCTGGATCAATCGATGCGTCGCCGTCATAGTCGAACCAGACGCGTCCGCCGACCTGGCCGCTGCCACGCAGACCATGGTGGAGATCGAGGCGTGCAGGGTTCGTTTCATCGATCAGCGCCATCCTGGGCGTGGGAGTCGTGACATCGGTGAGCCCTCGCAGCGAAGCGAGATCCGCGTGCGCTCCATACTGCCCGGGGAGTGACAAGCAACTGAACGCATATGAGCCATCGGCCCTGGTAAGCGTACGGAGTGTCGTGCCAGCGTCGCTTATCAGAACAATGGAGACGCCCGGCAAGGAGGCCTCGCCAGCATCGCAAAGCCCGTTCGCATTGCGGTCGAACCAGACGCTGCCGCCAATTGTGCCACCGATGAAGACCTCTGCCGTGGCCGTTTCAAAGTAGCGCGGATCCTCGCCGCTGCTGTCGTCACCGCCTCGCTCACCTTCGACCTGGCCGGGCAGTGAGCTACCCGCGATGTAGGCTGTGTTCGTAAAGGTGATTCCATGCGTCGGCGCGCCAGTCACCGTTGCCGTGAACGCATAACTAGCCTCCACTCCTGGGTCGAGCGATGGCAGCTCCCAGGCGACCTCCGTAGGGTTGGTGCCCGAGACGGAGCTGGGTAAAGGTGTTCCCGGCAGGACGCCTCCAAACGTCAGCCCGCCAGGAAGCTCGTCAGTTAGTGTCACGTCATGCGCAACACTAGCATTTGACTCGGCATAATTGCCAAACGCAATCGTGAATGTGACAACGTCACCCATCTCCAGACAAGCGCCCGATGATGACGTCATCGTTGCACCAAGATCCGGCTCGGTGACCACGATGCTTCGCAGAGGGACTGTGTACGGCCCTACCGTGGTTCCGCCGCCCAGACTGCCCATCCATTCGGCGCTCCCGCCAATCAACACTCCGGCCTGGTTTTCGGGGACGTCGCGCACGGTAGTCGTGACTATCACCGTAGCCTGCACGCCGGCCGGAATCGACTGCCACTGCGCGGTCATCGTGTTTCCGTTCAGTTGCACGGTCCCGCCTTCACCTCCGGTGGACTGGACAGCCACGGCCGCCAGCCGCACGTCAAGGCTGCTGCTCAGCTGTGCGTTGTTCAGGGTCTGAGTCAACGGTTGCGTCGGCACAAGTATGCGGTACCTAACAGGCGATCCAATCGTGACACTGGCATCATACAGATGGCACTCAGCCTCGTAAAGGAACTCGGTCCAACTGCCGTCGGCCGAAAGGAATTCTGTGGTGATCCGCACCGAGTCCTTGCCTGCGGTGAGCTGTGGCGGGATCTCAAAATAGTCATAGGCAGCGGGATGCCGTGCGTTCACGCCGCCGGTGAACCAGGTGCCGGCCAGATCCCCATCCACATAGATCTTTGCCCTCTGATTACCCGACTGGTGGTTGAGAATCCTGCCGAGCCTGACTCCGGCGTTCTCCGGGAGAATCGCCAGAGTAAAGCTGCTTGTGCCGGCGTGCGCCATCCCTCGTCGAACAAACGATTGACCGTCGTCACGGCCGATGAAGGTACCATCCAGGACAGCGTCCCAGGCTGAGCCAGTGGTCGTGTACCCATGACTCGCACGGTCCGCAGCCAGACCCGGACTAAATGAGTCTGTCTTGACCAGTGCCGGGCGTTCTCTAGCCAAATAGGCAAAGGTGAGCGACTCGTAGTTGGCGTTGGTATCGTTTATCGCTCCGTGCTCAAAATTGATCTTTAGCTGTCTCTCAAAAGGATAAGAGTCCGCAACATTCAATCGGTACATTGTGATGTGACAACGACCGTCCAGGTCATGAAGGAGAGGACATCCGTGTTGCGGGAGCGAAAACGGCCGGTCCTCAAAGTACCATCCGCCCGTAAAATAGTCCTCTGTTCCTGTGCCATGGATTTCGGGATCGTAATCACTTGTCTCAAAGAAGAGGCGTTCGTCTCCCTCGAGGATGTTGAGGCTAGGGGCACAGTTGCTGATGTCCAGCATCAGGCCAACCACGTGTCCGCGCGCATTGGCAAACTCTGCAGCCACATAGTCACGTCCGGTAAGCGTGGGGCTCTGCCGAGAATAGATGGCGGTGAAGTAACCAGCACGCGAGCCCAGCCCGGAGTACGGTGCATCGTTGTACTGTACTTCCACACTGGCGCCCTGAATGGGTGTGCCCGAATCATTGACCAATCGCATGTGGGCTCTGGTGTTGAATGGCATGGGGTGATAGTTGTAGAACCTGTGACTGCGGGGATCTGCACCCACCAGCAGTCCGCGCATCAAACCTTCGCCACTGGTGCCAAGGCCAAAGAACAGTCCCAGCGGGGCATCGACGCTCGGCACTGTCTCGCCGTCCCAGAACATCTGAATACGCGCCCGGCTGAGCACGTCTAACGTGGCGGGCTCAAGACGCGTCGTCACTCCCGGAGGATAGGACAGCACCTGAGCCTTGCGCCACTGCTGACCTTGAATGTAGTACGTATGGGCCACCTCATCCTGCTCATTGCCGACGTCCAGCTCGTCGCTCAAAGACTCTTCCTTCTGCGCATCCACACTGTAGACCCAGTAGTAGAACTCGGTCCAGGTCTGGTTGGGACTCTCCAACTGAACCGTGACCTGCTGTTTCCCCTGGGTCCACTGGGAGCCGACCACGAATCGACTGTCTCGCCAACGATCTACATAGTCGAATCCAGAATTTGACCACCGACCCACCAGGCGATTGTCGACATAGACATCCGCCCATTGACTTCCGACGCTATAGTCTAGCCTGCGAACAAGCACCATGCCCGCATTGTCAGGGGCCAGGCGCACAACGAAGCTCGACTTTCCTCGGTGGGCACGTCCGTCATCGCTCACCAATCGGTCGGAAGCGAACTGCGTAGGGACGAGTTGGGGTAGGTTTATGACCAGTGATCGTATCGAACCCGAGCCAGTGTGCTCGAACAAGTTGAGGCTCTGCCCCGCGGCCAGGTCAAAGGGGCCCGTAGCGCTTGCGTGGTTCCCGCTTGCATCCTTCGGGTCTACCGTGGGATTGTTCCAGGCGTCGAGGGCGGGTCCCAGGTCTTCGGTACCAGTGTACGTGGCCACGCCATCCGCGCTGTTGTACACGTGATAGGTGATATGGTAGTAACGGGGAACGCTTGTGAACTCGACACGTAATCCCTGGCGGAAAGCAAAGGGATAGTACGAATAGTACCCTCCAGAGGAAATGAGGTCATCCCCAACAAGTGGAAAAAGAAAAGGTGCATTTGTGCCTTGGAAGAACTGGTCAAGAGGTATGTTGAGTCTGGGAGTCATCTCGCCATCAAAGTACATGCGCAGGTCGCCGCCGCGCAGTCCGGTGGCCCAGATGCGGAAGACCGTGCCCGCCCCGTATTCATCTAGGACGACATAGCCACCAGTCCGGGCATTGCGGTATAGATACACGCCATTGCCATCGTAATTACCGCCAGTGCGGTCGTACGATGAGACTTGGCGCACACTCGTTCCCGGTTTGAAATAAGGCAGTCGATCGAAGGCCCACATAGCCGCCGCACCACGAGGCTCGGTTGCATCGGCACTCACCTGCTGTGCCAACATCGGCCACACGATCAGCAGGCCAGCAGCTACCATCAAAGAGATAGTCAAAGCGCGGAGGAGGCGTGGCCAGGCAGCATGCCCAGGCGGTTGGCCGCTCAGGCTGGTGCAGTGAGCTTTCTTGCGGCACGCTGCACCTGTCTTTAGTCTGATGTGCATTTTTCTCGCCCCTGACTAACGAACAAAGTAGTAGTGGTTGGCGACGATCCAGGCGTAGGAGGGCAATGTCGCCGTGGCGAAAAGGCCGACGGACAACGCAACCTGGTGCCTGAAATCATCCATCAACACCACGTTGTAGCCCACCAACAGCCCCAGTGGAATGGCTAGAACTGCAAACAAGTTCCAGTCGTAGTAGTAGCCAATCCACGACTCCCACACAATCGCGAACAGCAGCAAGAACCCCAGTGCCCACGTGAGAAAGACGTTGAAAGGCTGGCGGCGAATCTTGCCAAAGAAGTACATGGGTATCACAAGAATGGCTGGCGGGTAGAGCAACAGCAACAGTCTAGCAACTTGCCGCAAGTGATCCAGAGTCGGCACGTGAACATTGCGGCTCCAGTCGAAGCCGTGGCCAAGTGCATGGCTGCGTTCGAACAGCAACCTAATGGGTAGGCCGTTGAAATGGAAAAAGGTCAGCGTGCCCACCACAATGAGCACGGCAAGCGCCACTCCCAACACAACCTGCCGCAGCTGCCCACGAGATCTGGCCACCCAATACAGATAGAGAAGCGAGGGGCCCAGCCATCCCGCCAGCAAGTGAAAGGTAGCTGCCAATGCCAGCACGACACTGGGTACAACGATACTCAGCCTGCGCTGCAAGAACAGGTAACCAGTGAACAGATAGATTAGGACGAGCGTAGCCGTCATGGTGTAGTTCTCTGCATCGCCGAAGAACAGCTGCATGTATCCACCCGAGACCAGTAGAGCAAATAGCGGAAACCAGCGCTTCGGAGCAAGCAACCAACACAAGACGAGCGCGAAGAAGACAAATACCCCTCCCGCAAGACAGGAAAGCATTTGATAGGACTTGATGACCGACCATTCAAGCCGCGCATTCGTGTAGAACCAGAATCGAGAGTGAATGTACAGTTCCCACATTTCGTCATGGGTGACGTGTGCGCCCACTAAAGACACGTCCCTGGGCAGCTTCTCGGTGAACATCCACCCATCTGGGTTGATAAAGTTGGATCTGAGAGTCCAGAATAACCATGCGGCTGCAACGGAGAAAAATGCATAAACCAGCAAGCGCATGGGCACAGAGAAATGAAACCCACTTGGGAATTTGCGCTCGAATCGTTTGTGCAGTGCGGGACGTCGGTGAAGCAAGAATACAATGGCCAGACCAGAAACTAGATAGCTTGCCACGACGGCCGCTGGCTCAACATACCTGAATTGGGTCCAGTCGAAGCCGTACTCGGGGATGACGGACATGATGCCCGCATAGAGGTACATGGCGGCCATGAGCAGCAAGATAAGCGCGTAGACACGCGGCTCCCAAACCGATTTGGCTTCAGTGTGCATGCAGGTGCCTCGCCTGCTCTTGCCACACCGCCTGGGTCCCGCACAGAAAGGAATGCAGACCACCCAGACAGTAGCCTGGGTGACTCGGCTGTTGCAGCATGACTAGATGGTACCTCGCTTCTCGCTGCCAATCACATGGATGTCGATCCCCACGATCTCCGCCACGCTCTGCGTTGCCAACAAGACGACAATTGGCACCACTTCGTAGTACACGCGCAGCTCGTCCAACATACCCAGGAAGGGCATCATAGCGAAAATGGGAACCAGGATCCAGATAGCATCTTTCAGAAACCTCGATTTGTTCGGCCAGTTGTGAAAGACAAGCAGGGCAAGCCCCATCCAAGGAAACTCTGCCGCCAGCGATGGCCTCAACAGAAACTTGCGAAGCAGATCAATGTTGTGGTCAAGCAGATGCATTTCGACAAAAGTGCCCGGATTCTCTCTAAAGATGACGAACAGGACGCCCTTAACTAACGCAAAAATGGACAGCTGTGCCACGAGCAAGAATTGGAACTGCCGGTCCTCAAGTCGGCGAACGTGCCATTGATGAATTACAAACACCAGGGTGAGCAGAATCGTCGTCTCCTTGTTGAGCGACGCCAACAAGAAGACAAGCAGGAAAGCGCGCCACTGCTTCCTGGCCATTAGGGCCAGGCCCAAGGTGAAGAGAAACAGGGCAGGCAAGTCGTAGACGTAACTCACATAGCGCATGAGATACCGAATTCCGAGGAGCGCAACCCAGGGTACTATCCTCGAGAACCATTCGTTCGGCGTACGAAATAACCCATCGAAGAGATACTTCAGGCTCAGGATAAAGCCGTACACAGCAACGTATAGCCAACCCACACCCAGCAGGTACTCAAACGCCAGAGTCGTGTCCCAGATCAGGAGGGAGAAGGCTCTCTGGACAACAGGCTGCTGCACCAAAGAAGCCCGTATGCTCTCGTGGAGCGAACCTGGCACCAGGTATTGCGAGATCCGGACGAGGAGTGGAACGAGGACACGATAGGCAAAAGGCTTACAGGCAGTGCCCGATATAATCTCGATGTATGTGGCGCAATCACGGCCGTTGATCGACCGCGAAAGCAGCCAGGTGGCCAGCATAATCGCAGCGAATGCCGCTGAAAGGACAAGATACAGGTACCAGGACACTCTCTCGCGACTCACGCCAACGCGGGATCTGCCTGTCAAGGTCAATCTCCTTCTCCGTTCAGGTAGAGAGCCGCCGTGCCGATTGTCGTCCCCGAGCCCACTCACACAGAGAGGCGGGCCGTCCCGAGCTCGGGGCTTGCGAAACCAAGACGCGCGACAGATCGCAGCCGCACCCCAAAGTCGTTCACTTTGGGTTTCAGTGCGACACGGGCAGCGGCGTCGCGCATCGCATACCAGTCTTCGTCAGGCAAGCGCTATGCCCGGTCTGGCACGCTTGTTCACGATAGCATACTCAAGTCACAAAGTCAAATCATCACCGATTTTGCCACAGAAGGAGCCTGGTTGTCACAAACCACAAATGCACGTACGGTCACGACCTGGACACAGATGCACTGGTGGCGCACGGTTTCACACCCAGATTTCGGTGCGCGAGCACTTGCCTTTATCGGGCCAAATCATAGAATATCTAACTGTCCATCGCGCCCGATACAAGCCTGGGTTGCCGCTGCTCGCCTTGCACCGGGGCTGTGTAGGTGTGACTAGGCCTTGCATGGCTTGGAAATCCCTGCGATGTTCTTGACCAGTCACCCAGGTGGCAGGTCGCCCTGCGGTGCAAGCTGTGAAGTTGATTGGTGTGCCGTGGCTCAACATGACCGCAAGTGAAGTAGACATGATCGCTCGCTTCCGGCAGGCCGTCCACATGCACGGTCTCCTCCCGTGTGGTAGCGCGGTCGTTGTCGCTGTATCAGGCGGCCCCGATTCACTGTGTCTTCTGCATCTTCTGAGACGTCTGGGCGAGGAAATGGGTCTGCATCTGCACGTGGCTCATCTCGACCACAGCCTGCGCGGACGCGATTCCGAGGCCGATGCTCGATATGTTGCTGCACTGGCAGAGTCATGGGGGCTATCGTACACGATAGGCACTGCCGATGTACGAGGGTATGCCAAGGAATACAAGCTTTCGATAGAGGAAGCGGCTCGGCAAGCCCGCTATTCCTTTCTTGCACGGACAGCCAAAGCGCTAGGCGCTGACACCGTTGCTGTAGGGCACAGCGCAGACGACCAGGTCGAGACCGTGTTGATGCACTGGCTGCGGGGCTCGGGCCTAGCCGGTCTGCGAGGGATGCTTCCGCGTTCGCGCATGGAGTTCTGTCTGGCGGATGAAGACGGCCAAGACAAGACCAACGTGGCAGCATTGTGGCTTGTAAGGCCGCTACTGTCAATCTGGCGCCGTGAGATAGAAGCCTACTGCACCGCGCAAGGTCTGCAGCCACGGCTCGACCGCTCCAACCTGGATGCGACGTTCTACCGCAACCGGTTGCGTTATGAGCTCGTGCCTGTCCTGGAAACCTACAATCCACAGGCGAAGGCGGCCATATTGCGTAGCGCCGAGGTGCTTCGTTGGGACCACGAGGTTCTCTGCGAGCAGACTCTGCGGTCTTGGAATCAGGTCGTCACCAACGAAGATGCCCGGTCCATCGTGATCGACCTGGCACGTTGGCGGGCACTGCCGGTTGCGCTGCGAAGGTCGGTTCTGCGTGAAGCCGTCCAGCGCTTGAGGCGATCGCTGCGAGATATCAGCTGGACTCACATTGACCAGGCAATGCGGGTGCTTGAGCGAGGAGCTACAGGCGCCAAGGCGACGCTGCCACGTGGTCTGCGGGCGGTCATCTCGTATGATCGCATTTACATCGGCAGCAACGGGCTCGATGAGTCTGGGTTGATTGCCCCTCAGCTCGGAGATGTGGAGCTGGACGTCTGCGTGCCGGGAACAACTCCTCTGCCAGGAGGTGTCTGGAAGCTGCAAGCCAGGATACTTACGCGTGCAGAGCTGGGTGGCCCAAATCTAGCCACCGCGAATCGGTGGCGGGCCTCTCTCGATCTCCAGAAGGCAGCAGACACACTGGTTCTGCGCAGACGGCGAAGTGGCGACCGATTTTGGCCGCAGGGCATGCCACAAACCACCACGCTGCAACGCTTCATGATCAATGCGAAGGTGCCACGTCACCTTCGGGACCACTTGCCGCTGCTAGTATCGGCGGGACGGGTACTCTGGATTCCCGGCTGGCGTGTCGCCCAGCAGGTTGTGGTCACAGAACACACGCCCGAAGTTCTCGATCTTGCCTTCATTGGAGTGGCCAATGAGCCATAGCGTGGCGGCAGTGATCCTCAGAGAGGGAAAAGAGAAGCCGGTATCCAACCACCATCCCTGGGTATTCTCGGGAGCGGTGGCCCGCATCGACGGACATCCCGCGGACGGCGACATCGTGGAGGTCCAAGACGCCAGACGACAGTTCATGGCCTATGGCTACCTGAACCGGCACTCACAGATCACAGTGCGGCTTCTCAGTTGGGATCGGGACGTCTTTCCCGACGATAGTTTTTGGCGTGACGGTATCGATCTGGCCGTGGCAGGCCGAAAGGAGCTCGCCGGCGAGAATGCAGCCTACCGGCTCATCAACGCCGAGTCGGACTCGCTGCCGGGGCTGATCGTGGATCGCTATGCCGGCTATCTCGTGCTGCAGGCTCTGACACTCGGCATTGAGCGCCGCAAGGCCGACATCGTCTCTGCGTTGAGAGATGCTCTGAGCCCCGAGGGTATCTATGAGCGCAGTGACGTCGACGTGCGCGCAAAGGAACACCTCCCTTCATGTGTCGGCTCGCTGTGGGGAAAAGAGCCCCCCGCCCTTGTGGAGATCACCGAACATGGCCTGCGTTATCTGGTGGACGTGCGCAGAGGACACAAGACCGGGTTCTACCTTGACCAGCGGGACAACAGGCAGAGATTGAACAGATACGCAGTGGGACGGCGCGTGCTGAACGCCTTCGCCTATACAGGGAGTTTCGCCGTCGGTGCTCGTCGAAGTGGTGCCGAGTCCATCGTCAATATCGACAGCTCCGCCGATGCTCTGGCTCTCGCGCGCGCGAACATGGACCTCAATGGCTACGCCGATGCAGCAGATGAGTATGTGGTTGGCGACGTGTTTACCCAGTTGCGAGCATATCGTACAGCAGGTCGGCAATTCGATCTGGTCATCCTGGATCCGCCCAAGTTCGCCTACTCGAGGCAACAGGTGTTGGACGCGTGCCGTGGCTACAAGGATATCAATCTGTTGGCCATGCAGTTGCTCAGTCCGGGCGGGATACTGTTCACCATGTCGTGCTCTGGCCTGGTCAGCCCCGATCTGTTCCAAAAGGTGGTCTTTGGCTCCAGTATCGATGCTGGGCGCGATGGGCAGATCTTGGAGAAGCTATCACAATCTGCCGACCATCCAGTGATGCTAACATTCCCCGAGGGTGAGTATCTCAAGGGCCTAGTGTGCAGAATGCGATGACACAAGAAAATGGCGGAAGGAGATGTGCATGAATCGGCTTGACGACCACGTAGACCATGTCCTCATCACACAGAAACAACTCGAGGACCGCATCCGCGCACTGGGATCTCAAATTTCGGCCGACTATGCCGGAAAGGACCTGTTGCTCGTGTGCGTGCTCAAAGGAGCGGTCATCTTCCTCGCCGACCTTGTGCGAAGCATCCATGCAGCTCACGCCATAGACTTTATGGCTATTTCAAGCTATGGCACGGGTACCGAGTCAAGCGGCGTGGTGCGCATTCTCAAGGACCTGGATGCCAGCATCGAGGGGCGCAATGTGCTCATCGTGGAAGATATCATCGATACAGGCCGCACTCTCGACTATATCCTGCGTAACCTCGCCACTCGCAGCCCGGCGAGCCTTGCGGTCTGTGCTCTGCTCAGCAAACCCTCCCGTCGCGAGCTAGACGTGCCGATTGCGTACGTCGGCTTTGAGATACCCAATGAGTTTGTAGTCGGCTATGGACTCGACTTTGCTGAGGTGTACCGCAATCTCCCCTATATCGGCGTCTTGAAGAGAGAGGAGTATGGTGAAGCTGGCTAGGCAGCCGGCAGCCAGCAAGAACACCCGTCAAGCCCTTCTCGCTGCTGACAAGGACCGCGCGACAGCCATTTCTACAGCCTTGGTCATCTTCGCACTTGCGGCAGCGGCATCAAGTCCCGGTACGCTGGCAGCCGGCCAAGCATCCGCGCTCTCAACGGCAGCGAGGCCCCCTGCGGCCGCAAGCACATTCACACAATGCGAACCCTGCGACGACGCAGCCCAACATGGGCATTGTCGTACTACCCGCTTAGCAACAGCTAGCCAATTCCGGCCAGAAAACAAGACCAGGGGGCTGACGCTGGCAAGGGTCGACCCCCTGGTGATCAAATGCCCGCTGAGACTAATCCAGGCCGCGCACGGCCTTGCCAATCCAGTTGACGGCCTTCTCGATGTTCTCCAGCGAGTTGGCATATGAGAGGCGTAAGTACCCCTCGCCGTACTCGCCGAATGCGGTACCGGAAAGCGTGGCAACGCCAGCGTCTTTTAGCAGCCAATCTGCCACGGCTTTCGTGTTGGCAAATTTGCCTTCCTTCACGATGTCGGCAACATTGGGAAAGACGTAGAACGCGCCCTTCGGCACCTGGCAGCGAATGCCTGGAATCTCGTTAAGGCCGCTGACGATCGCATCACGGCGCTCGCGAAACGCCTTCACCATCGCTTCTGATGCTTGCTGCGGCCCTCGCAGGGCCTCAACTCCTGCCATCTGAGTAAAGGCTGCGGTGCATGAGTTGGTGTTGGTCATTAGCTTGGCTACGTGACCCGCGAGCTCCTCTGGCATAACGCCGTAACCCAACCGCCAACCTGTCATGGCATAGGTCTTGGAGAATCCATCAAGAATGATCGTCCTATCAAGCATCCCTGGAAACTGGGTGATGCTCTCGAATGGCTCCTCGTATACGATGCGACAGTAGATCTCATCGGACATCACCATGATATCGTGTTTCTTGGCGATATCGGCAATGGCCTTAAGGTCCTCCACGGAGAGCGTACTGCCGCAGGGGTTATGTGGGGAGTTGATGATGATGAGTCGGGTACGCGGTGACACCAGTCTCTCGAGTTCAGCCACATCGATACGGAAATCGCGCTCTTCACGTAGAGGCACCGGCACTGCAGTGGCACCAGCAAAGTTGATCACAGACTCGTAAATGGGAAATCCGGGATTGGGATAGATCACTTCATCGCCCGGTCCAGCCAGGGCCATGATCACAAAGAACATGATGGGCTTGCCACCGGGTGTGACTACGACCTGATTGGCATTCACCGACACTCCGCGCGATCGCGAAATGTCTTCCGCAATGGCCTCCCGCAATTGGGGCAATCCAGCAGCGGGGCCGTAATGGGTAAACCCGTTATGCAGTGCTGAACATGCTGCCTCGATGATATTCGACGGCGTGTCAAAGTCAGGCTCACCAATCTCAAGGTGTACAACTTCGCGCCCCTGTGCCTCGAGAGCTCGCGCCCTCACCAACACTTCGAACGCGGTCTCGGTACCCAGGCGATGCATCCTGTCGGCCAGTTTCATCTAGTTCCCTCCTTGTGCCTCGTCAGCGAGCCTTGCGCAAAGGCCGCTCACGTGAATATATTGTAGACGGAAGCGGGCGAAGGCGCAACACGAATATGACTGGCGCGCTTCCAGGCACACGTTCAGAGATCCCGGGTCCTACCTTCTGGCCTGCCTGTCTTGCTCAGGCCGCCGAAAGCCCGCGTCCGCGTTATCGGTGCAGCGATCGAGCCAGACAGAAGAGTCTGGCTCGTACCGCACAAAGCATGGATGTGTATGGCACTCAGCCGGCAACATCTCCATAGGCAGCCAACAGCTTGCGGGCTGAGACAGCCCAGTCAAAAAGACACGCTCTCTGCAAGCCCCTCTCCATCATGCTCGCACGGAGGCCATCGTCAGTGAGGGCCCGCCTCATTCCCTCGGCCAACGCGACAACATCCAGGGGATTGACCAACAATGCGGCGTCCCCTGCCACCTCCGGCAGCGACGAGGTATTGGAAATCACCACCGGCGTCCCGCAGGCCATGGCCTCGAGAGGAGGCAAGCCAAATCCCTCGTATAGCGAAGGAAAGACAAAAAGATCAGCGAGCGAGTATACCGCCGCAAGATCCGCGTCCAGGACATAGCCAGTGAACTGCACTCGCTCTTGCAGCTGCAGTTCGCGTACGCGATCAAAGATGGGCTTGGACATCCAGCCTTCACGGCCAACGAGGACTAGCTTATGCTCGGCACACGCGCTGCAGCACAGGCTGGCATAGGCCTCCAACAGCCTCTCCAGGTTCTTGCGCGGCTGCAGGGTCCCGACACCCAGGACAAAGTACTCGGGCAAGGCGTATCGCTTCCGCACAGCCTGTAGCGTCTCGTTGTCATCAACCCGGTGCATGCGCTGGTCAACGCCCGGATAGATGACCAGCACCCGAGAAGGATCGACATGCAACAACTCGATGACATCCTGGCGCGTGTTCTCTGAGTCGGCCAGAACTAGATCCGCACGCGCTACCGAGCGCGGTACAACCCTCTCCAGATAGCTGCGCAACTTGGGATGAGCTGTGTCCGGAAGCCGAAGGAAGGATAGATCATGTACGGTCAGGACAGTCTTGGCGTGACGGACGGGAGGCAGGGTAAAGTCAGGCGAATGGAACACATTGAGAGGACCACAGGCAAGCTCCACCCAGAGGGGAAGCCGAAGCCGGTGCCAGAGGATAGCCAGCATCCTATCCGATACGGGCAAGGAGATCGGCCGCACTCGCCTATCAGCAGAGATGCGCTGCGCCCACTGCGCAACCCGTCGATCCGACCCTGGGCCAGGCAGAGAAGGCTCCGTCGCACCTCCATCAGCAGCGATGATGGCATACTCGTTGTCCGCATCGAGGCTAAGCAGCGACTGGACCAACTCCCGGACGTAGCGGCCGATGCCTGCACTCTGACGAACGGCTGCAGTGTAGTCAATTCCAATGCGCATCTTGTCGTCCCAATGCTCGTTCAGCGACAACCAGCAAGGCCAACACAAGTGCCAGCTGCACGTTCATACTGTGGACAAATAGGTTGTCAAAGAGATTATGTACAGCCAGGTGTGTGAGTATACCAACAGCTCCAAGTACTACCGCCCGCCAGACGGCTGCAGGTGGCTCACTGGCGTTGGCCACCTGTATCGTACTCGCAGTGGAGTTTACCTCCAAGTGGGCGCTGGATGGCCTGCTTGACTGATCCGAAAGCCTGAGCACGCGAAGGGCATGCGCAAATGCAGCCACCGTAAAGGCAAGGTACGCCGCCAGGCCGATCAGGCCTGCCTCGGCCGCAACATTCAGGTAATAGTTGTGGGCATGACCGAGTGAGTCGCGCCAGCGACCAACCGCGTACCGGGCATATGCTACGGGGTAGTTACCGGCACCAACTCCCAACCAGGGATAATCCGCCAACATCGCCACAGCCGCCTGCCAATGGGCGAGCCTCTCCAGGACCGCCCAGTTTGCGTCCGTTACTTCTGCGGTCGCGACGTCGACGTTACCAACATAAGGGAGCCAATCCGCGGCCCTCTGCGTCACCTGAGACGGCAACACAGCCGCCACATCGAAAGCAACCAGCGCCAGAAAGACAAGCCCCACAGCCCCAAGCATCGCAGCAGCTTTCCTGAATCGCAAGAGGCTGACCACGGCAATCCCGGCCAACAAGCCCAGCCCTCCCCCACGCGACCAGCTCATGCCGATGGCCAGAGACATCAAAGCAAAAGAGGCTGCTGCAATAGCACC
>DIVN01000125.1 GCA_002435875.1 Anaerolineales bacterium UBA6131 | reverse complement strand
TGTCCCCGGCCTGATTATTTGATCCGTATGGGTCTCTTTCCGGCCGTAATGATTGATCCCCTCCGAGTGGGCCAGATTCTTTGATCCGCTTTCGGCCTAGCGTAACGATTGCACAATCAATGACCGAATCATTCAGATCGACTCAAAAACGTCATTCCTGTACAGCGGCAAGGGCGGTTGAAACGCCCAGCCCTGCCCGATCCGGAGCTCCACCCCTGGAAAGGGGCTAAGCTCATCGAACGTTAACAACAGATTGCCTTCAGACTGCCACATCACCACCGCCGTCGTGTTCGAGGCGATACGGACCAACTGCTTGACCGAGGCATGAGGCCGGTCAAAGGGCGCCTTGGCCTGGAAAGGCTGCTCATACAGCCAGGCAGCACCCCAGCGCACCAAGTTGGCGGCTAACACGGTGAACTCCTCCTGGATGGCCAGGCCGGCGGTCGAGCGGACCTTCAGATGGTGCATCTCAAAGACGCGTTTGCCTTCTTTCACCCCCGCCTCGATCGTCTGCCTTGCGTTGTAAAAGTCGAACCAACGCACCAGGTCGTCGCTGACCGCGTGGGAGCCGTAGTGAACGAGAGTGGCATGCCGCTCTTTCTGGCCGGTGCGGAAGCGTTCCAGGCCGACGTCCAAGGGATAGGGGCAGAAGTCCAACTTCAGGGCGGACCAGGCTACCATCTCGGCGTTGTCACCCACTCGTGTCCACCGGGCAGGGTCAGTCACCCGCCGCCGCAGGGCAGCGCTGACCTTGTCGCTGATGGCCTTGCCATAGACCTCGTAGCCCATCTCGATCAGGAAGGCCAGGTTTTCGCCACTGCCAAAGCCGCCATCGAGACGAAAGGTGGCCTGCACCGGCCCTCGGTTGGTGCGGTTCTCTTCGAGGAGGTGAGCCAGGCGGGCCTCCAGCGTTGCCAACTCGTTCTGGAGGCGGTGCACCTTCTGACTCTGACGTGCTACGACCTGCCGGGCGCGTTGTACCTCACGCCCCCGCCTCTGCAGCCGCCGCCACCGCACGGCGACTCTCTGTCGGGCCTTGGCCAGGCGGCTGTAGGGACGGCTGACACCACGCGGCGGTCCGTCCAGTTCCATCCAGCGCGCCACGTCCCGCAAAGAGCGACGCCACTCCTCAGACGCTGCTTGCATCTTGCGTCGAGTGACCTGCACCTGGGCTTGCCTCTCACCCAAGCGGCGCTGGGCATGCTGCAGTTCGATCCGTTGCTCCCAGATGCGCTGCTCGAGCAGATCGGTCCGCCGCACAGGCCGAACCCCAGTCCGGGCCTCAGCCGCCCGCACCAACGCTTCTGCTTGGTGGCAGGATACGGTGTCGCCGGGATGAGGCATGACCGACAGCCACATCCGTCCATAGGTGGGNNCTGTGCATACTGACCAGCGCAGCCTGGTACCCCAGACGAACCGAGTCGTCCATCCAGCCAAACGCGGCGCCCGGATAGGTCGTGCTCGTGCTCGACACCGGTCGGCCCGTCAGGTCGCCATCGTACACCACCCCACCACTTTGTTGGACAGCCAGCACCACCTCTCGGTCGATGAACGGACGGCTGACTTGCTCTGCTGCTTGCCGGACAGCCTGCACCGTCTCTGCGGTGCAGTGATGCACGGTGCGGCTGACGCCGCTGTAGTCTGCCCAGCCCGGCTGTCCCCAGGCGTCGGCCACCGCTTGGTCCTGGTCCAGAGGATGCACACCCCGGCTGATGTCCTGCAGATAGGCACAGCCGCCCAGGATCGCGACGAAGAACTCGACCAGCTTGCTCTGGGGCGTATGCTCCTGGCTGCGTTGCGGAATGGGCACCTTCGCCAGCTCCTCGATCAGGCCGATGTGCTGAGCAAACAGGCCCCAGGGCACCAGCATGGCGTGGGTCGTCCGCTGGGCTTGCGGTTCGTGGGTGGTGAATGGCTGTAGATTCATCGTGACCTCCGGCTGCGGACAGTCACGATAGTCTACCTGAAGGCTCTCTGTTGGTAAAGTGCAGTTTTTCGCCGGTTCAGAACGATTCCGGCTCTGATTGCACAATTGTTAGGCTAGTTTCTGGTGCGAAATGGTGTTGCGCAGTGTGTTGCCGGCGTAGGGTCGGCGTAGGCGTTCCGCGACGGCTGCGGGCAGTATCTCCTGTCCGCGCAGGGTGTGGTAGAGCATCCCCGCCGTGCTCTCCGCTTCGGCCAGCTCGCACACGCCCCCCCAGTCAAACCCGGGCTGCGCACTCTGCGCCCGCACCAACTCCAGGCACCCCGGGTCGAGCCGGCTGCGCAGGCACAGCCGCAGGAACTCATAGACTACCCGGTTGGGTGTGGTCCGCTGCACCTTGCTGGCCACCGTCGTTCGCATACTCCAAGGAGCCCTATCTAGGCTGCTGGAAACACCAGCTCTTCCCGGCCTGCCAGCCGGTCCTGGATGCGTTCCACCACGGTGTCCAGGTGTTGGCGTTTGTGCACAAAATCCAGGTCATCGGTCCGGATGGTCAGCACCGGGCACAGGTCAAAGCCGGCCATCCATTCTTCGTAAAAGCTATCCAACAGCGACAAATAGTCCTCGCTGATGCCTTTTTCCATCGCCCGCCCCCGGTCCCCAATCCGGTCCATCAATACGCGCACAGGGGCCTGCAGGTACAACAACAGGTCGGGGCGTGGCAGGTTCGCCACCACCTGCTCGAACACCTGGCGGTAGGAATGGTAGTCGCGTTCGCTGAGGTTGCCCAGGTGGTACAAGGCCCGGGCAAAGATGTGGGCATCCTCGTAGATGCTGCGGTCGGCGATCGCCGATTCCGGGCTGGTGGCCAACTCCAGGTACTGCTGAGCCCGGTGGCCCAGAAAAAAGACCTGCAGGTGGAACGACCACTGGCGCATATCCGCGTAAAAGTCGGCCAGGTAGGGATTGTCAGCTACCGACTCAAAGGCCGTGTGCCAGCCGAGGCGGGTGCCCAGCCGTTCGG
>DIVN01000101.1 GCA_002435875.1 Anaerolineales bacterium UBA6131 | reverse complement strand
GCGGGTCATGGGGCAGTTGATATAGTCATCGCCACCGCGGTCGTAACGAGAGGCACGAAAGGCCTTTTGCATGTCAATGGAGTCCAGAGACACAATCGGAGCCATGGCGTCGTAGAAGTAGAGATGACCTCCTCCAGCAAGCCGGGCAACGGCGGCAGCCAGATCGGCCGACGTAAGCGGCCCTGTGGCCACGATCACGGTGCCCTGATCGGGAATCTCTTTGACTTCTTCGCGACGCAGGTCAATGAGTGGATGTTCCTCCACNNCCAGTCGGGTGACGTCCTGGGCAAAAGCCTCACGGCCCACGGCCAGAGCGCCGCCGGCTGGCACCGCATTGCGGTCTGCGCACTGGAGAATAAGGGAGCCCAGCAGCCGCAGCTCCGCTTTGAGCACGCCTAGAGCACGATCAGGCAGGTTGGAGCCAAGAGAGTTGCTGCACACCAATTCGGCCAGGTCGCCTGTGCAGTGGGCCGGCGTCATTTTGGCCGGGCGCATTTCGTAGAGATCGACACCAATGCCGCGCCGGGCAAGCTGCCACGCCGCCTCGCTTCCGGCCAGACCTCCACCAATGACGACAACTCTATCCAAGCGGACCTCCCGGTCAGGCATGCAGGGGACGACCCAGAGCGGCCAAAGCTGCCTCGGCAATCGCCTCGGACAGGGTCGGGTGAGGATGAACGAGAGCGGCAAGCTGAGCCAAGGTCACGCCACGGTCGATGGCCAGGGCGCCTTCCTGAATGAGGTCGCTGGCGTGGCCTCCTACAATGTGCAGGCCGAGCACTTGGCCGTTGTGCGCATCGGCCACCAACTTGACAAAGCCGTTGTGCTCCCCGTAGGCCAGAGCCTTGCCATTGGCGCGCCAGGGGAAGGTGCCGACGGCGACATCGTGACCATCGGCAGCAGCCTGTTNNGCTGAGGCCCACAGAGGCCACTTCGGGCCAGCCAAAGACGCAGCTGGGAATGACGCGATAGTCGATAGAGCGCTCATGACCGGCGATGTTCTCGGCCGCCACCATGCCCTGATGCATAGCGACGTGGGCCAGAAGCGCCTTGCCCGTCACGTCGCCCACGGCATAGATGTGCGGGACGGCAGTGCGCAGGTGCTCGTCCACAAGAATGCCGCGCTTTTCCGAGGTCAGGCCGACGGCCTGTAGGTTGAGATCTGCAACATTGGGCGCGCGGCCTACGGCCACCAACAGCATGTCACTCTCCAACGACATGGGGCTGTTCTCGCGATCGAGGGCGACCTGGCACTGGCCGCCTTCGATGTTCACCGCGCTGACCTTGGCGCCCGTCAGGACGCGAACCTTCATCTTGCTGAGGGCGCGCTCGACCTCGGCGCTGACATCGGCATCAAACGCTGGCAAGAGGTGCGGCAGGGCCTCAATGAGCGTTACGGTCGTGCCGGCCGCGCGGTAGAGGGTGGCGAACTCGACGCCAACGGGGCCACCGCCGATGATGATCATGCGCTCGGGCAGGTTGCTGAGCGAAACCGCGTTGTCGCTCGTCAACAGCTCGGGCGCCGCAGGATCGAGGCCAGGCCACAGCGCCGCCCGCGAACCGGAGGCGATGACAAAGCTATCCGCGGCGACGTGTTCCAGGCTGTCGGCCGTGCTGATCGCAAGCTCACGCGGCGACTCGAAGCGGCCCACCCCGGGGACGACCTGGACACCGGCATTTTGCAGGAGCAAGCGCACGCCACCAGTGAGGCGCTGCACAATGCGGTCCTTCCGTTTCTGCACCCTGGCCCAATCAAGGGTTGCGGGTGGCACGTCGACGCCAAAGTCAGCCGCGTCACGCACGGTCTGCAGGACCTCAACGCTCCTGAGGAGCGTCTTGGTGGGTATACAACCCCAGTTCAGGCAGACCCCGCCGATGGGGCCTTTCTCTACGAGCACAACCTTGGAGCCAAGCTGCGCGGCGCGCAGCGCGGCCACATAGCCGCCCGGGCCTGCTCCCACGATTGCCACATCACACCGTATGGTCAAACAGGGCCTCCTGCCGTGGCAGTGATCACCTCGCCAGTCACCCGCACATGGCGCGGTATTGCGCGCATGCCATCTCGCGGGCAGCACAGGTACCACTGATAGTAGCTGGTTTCGGCCGCGGCGCAAAATGTCGGGTCACTGCACACATCCACGCTGGCCGGGCGCGGGGCAGCAAGGAGCTTGACCCAACCAGGTATCGCTTCTATCATTCTGGCAGTCGAATGTCCGACAGAGAAAACTCGCGGTACCGAAGGACACGGACGATCGGCACCCGGCTGTGATGAGGTAGGCAGGTGACAAGGCGGCAGCGAGTCCAGGCTATTGGTGTTTTGGTGCTCGTCCTGACGGTGCTAGTGGTGAGTCACACAGGCACATGGCGCGGTGTCTTTCACAGCCAGAAGCGCCTGTACGAGCTGCTGGGCAAGCGCAGTGGCTGGACCCCGCTAATCATCGTGGTGCTGCAAATGGCCCAGGTGTTGCTCGCGCCCGTGCCCGGGCAGATTGTAGGCATGGCCAGCGGTCATCTGCTCGGCATGCTCGCCGGAACCTTCTACAGCACGCTGGGCCTGGCCATCGGCTCCTGGCTCGCCTTGTGGCTAGCACGTCGTTTTGNNGTGCAGGCGCTGGTCACCGCGTCGCGGCTGGAGCAGCTCGACCGTTTCTTCGAGCACCGCGGGGCGACCTTTTTCCTGCTGGTCTTTTTGCTGCCCTTTCTGCCCGATGATTTGGCCTGCTTTGCCGCCGGTCTCACCAGCATTCCCCTTCCGCTGCTGCTGGTGGTCGCGGTGGTCGGGCGAGTGCCAGGCATCCTGGTTTCGGCCTGGATCGGCGCCACGGCCAGGAACGGGATGAACCCAGAGCAGTGGATCGCTGTTGGGGGTGTGTCTGCGGCCGTGGCATGGTTCTTTGCCCGGCATCAAGCAGCCATAGAAAACACAGCAGTTCGGGCTGCGGAACAGCTCGATCGCCTGCTGAGCAAGCGTTGATCGCCCGGGGCAGACCTGTCTCAGTCCGCGGCGGCCTCGCCGGCAGCCCCCACGAACAACAGGGGGACGGCGGACAACGCGACGGCACTCGCGTTCAGGGGCTGGTCAGTGATGACAGTGGGCGCAGGAAGACGCGCTGCAAGAAGCGCAAGAGCCGGACGATGAGGAAGAGTCGCCGTTACCGTTGCCGCCACCGCGCAGGGTAGCAAACCTGGAAAGCACGCGGTGGGCAAGTGCGGAATGGCACGTGGGGCATTCGCAGGCCTGATCGGCGGCAGCGACGCTGCGCAGGCGCTCGAACTTACAGCCGCAACTGTCACACACGTACTCGTAGAGAGGCATCGCTTGTAACTCCGTAGTCCTAACCGTGATAACCGATTCTAGCCCTGCGCCGGTCGAGAGTCAAGTGAGCGCGCGCAATGTCCTACACGGCCGGCTCTCCGCCAGTGAACCCAGGCTCAGCCAGGCGATTAGCGCACGATGAGTGGCAGATAGGCCAGCCAGACACGTCCTGGGAAAGGACTGGCCGTTGGTGTGCGAGATGGAGTGGCGGTTGGCTCCACAGCGCCCGAGGTGCGCAATACATACATGCCCGCTTCCTGGGCAAAGGCGTAAAGATACCCCTCGCCTTGGGCCAAGCCAATCACCCGGCCGGGCAGCGACAGTGCTCCGATCTCGGCCAGGTTCTCCGGATCGCGGACGTCGATGGCGCGCACCGAGTACAGGTCCGCCACAAAAGCGATTGAGCCGGATAGGGAGATGCTCCTCGCGTTGCCGGGGTCTCTGCCGTCGCCAGCAAACGGGGGGATTCGGGCAGGCTGACATCGACGATGGCCAGGCCCCAGCGCGCATTGGCCACGTAAGCCAGCGTGCCCGCCACAGCGACACCCGNNAGTGGCCGAGATGGCTCAGCCAGGTTGAGCACCTGCAGGCCTGTCGCGCCCTTGGCCACAAAGGCCAGCCCCGAGTCCAGGGCAACAGCTATCGGCCGATCGGAGCTGGACTCGAGTGCAAGGTGGCGCATGGCCGCCGGAGCCGACACATCCACGACATGCAGGCCAAACAGGGGATCCGCGACCGCCGCTAGGGTGCCTCGCACCGCAACGGCGTGGGCCAGATGGGGGTCAAGTACGGCGCCTTTCAAGACCGGCACATCAGGATCGGCCAGGTCGACGGCGAACAGGCCGCCATCATCCATGGCCGAATCCTGCGAGCACGCATAAGCATACTGTCCCTGAATTGCCACATCGCCGAGGTAGCCAGGCAATGATACGGTGGACAGGAGCTGGAGAGATAGCGGGTCGCTGGTGTCGACCAAGTGCAGCCCATTGTAGCCGCCGGCTACGGCTACGAGCCCGTTGCCGACAGCCCCCCGCTGCACGTCCTGCATGGAAGCGTAGATTCCTACCTGAATCGGGTCTGCGGGATCATCCACGTTCAGCATCCGCAGCCCAAGCCCAGCATCCACCAGCAAAACCCGGCCATCAGCGACAGAGACGTCAACGGCCCGTAGAGCGTCACCAAAGGCACCCACTTCTTGTGGGTCAAGAGGATCGGTGACGTCCACCAGTCGCAGGCCACCGTCGTTGGCAGCAACGTAGGCCAACTGGTTGGCGACAACCACAGACGCAGCACCCCGCCCAGGAAAATGGCTGAGAAAGCGGACCTCGTGGGGTGCAGTCGGCTCGCTGACGTCGATGATGCGTAGGCCCGCCCCAACATACACGCCAAGCTCGTCGTTCCACCTCGGCTCGGCCGCCACGTAAGCATGGGTGCCGACAACATCGACGTCGCGAGCGTAGCCATCGAGGCGAAGAACACTGAGGATGGAGGGTCTGGTTGGTTCCTGCACATCCATCAAGACGAGTCCGGCGTCGTCAGCAGCGACATAGGCGATGTCACCCTGCACGTCGATGCGCCTAACCTCCGCCTGCCCAGGCAAGATCACCCTGGCGAGCTGGCGCAGGGTGGTGGGGTCGCTGGCATCGAGCAGGACGACTCCATCGCTGCCAGCAGCGACGAACAAGTACGGGCCACGCTCGGCCAGCGCCAGTGCCCTGCCCGGCACGGCGAAGGAGTGCAGCGGCGTGGGCTGGCCGGGCGTGGCGGTATCAATCACCTGGACGCCCGCTGCACCGCAGGCCGCATATACGACAGTGCTGCCAGCAGGCGCGAGAACGTCCTGCACAGTATCTACGAACCACTGCGTGTGGCCCGCACGACGCGGCTTTGCGGGGCTTGCCAGGTCGAGCTCGACCAGGCGCGGACCCTCGCCGACGATAGCACGAGTGCCTGCCACCGCCACGGAGGACAGGCTGCCGCCAAACTGCGACACGATCTCAAAGACAAGCGAGGCAGGCTGTCCGGCCTTAGAGCCAGTCTGACCAGCGGAAGTGAGGGAGCCCAGCAGCAAGGCTGCTGCGCAAGCCCCAGCGAGCAAGCCTCGCCGAAACGCTTGCTTGCGAGTATAGTGTGGGTGTGCCAAGGGCATATCCTTTCGTGTTGGTCGCTGGCCTGCCGACAATCGGCGCAAGGCCAACAAAGATTGTAGCCTTGCTCTGCGTGTTGCACAAGCGACGGTTGTGCGCAAGGCTATGGCCAACTTGACGCGATACCCGCAATGTCCTATAATGGTTTCGTTTGGTAGTAAATTAACCCCGGATGGGAGAGAGGGGAGGTGATCCGTTCTGACAGACCAAAGACAGCGCCTAGAAGTGACAGGAACAGTGGTTGAGGCTCTGCCCAATACGATGTTCCGCGTTGAATTGGAGACCGGTCAGGAGATCCTGGCTTATCTCTGCGGCCGAATGCGTCGCTATTATATCAAGGTTCTTACCGGCGATCGTGTGAAGGTTGAGCTTTCTCCGTACGATCTGGAGAAGGGTCGCATCGTCTATCGATTCATGAAGGGCCGCACCTAGCGGTACGGTTCATCGGCCCGGTCTGTGCGCACCGCGCAGGCAGGGCGAGCCAGGTTACTGCAGCACAAGCAAGAGGCTTGTGCTCTATGTTTGTGTACCTAGCGCCGAAACACGGTGCCGTCGGCTCGTACCCGTG
>DIVN01000048.1 GCA_002435875.1 Anaerolineales bacterium UBA6131 | reverse complement strand
CATGATGTGAGTACGGCTGACGGCCCTGGCGAATAGTTTGGGCCCATGATCGGCACGCCAACGCTGCGTTCCCTGGACGATAGCGCCCCCTATTTACATCACGGCCGTGCGCCAACGCTATACGAGCTGCTGACAACCCATAATGCTGCCGACGAGCACGGAGTGACATCTAATCTGACCGATGCTGAACTGCAGGACTTGCGCTTGTCTATTGGCACTGCCGTGACGCATTTGCAGTGTGCAAGCGGAAACAGGAGGGAAGCATGATCTCTCGTGGTTCGCTGCGGCCTTGGGTCACTTTAGGGGCGATGATCGGTCTTGCGTTCCTATTGGTCGCCATAGGCATGGTCCAAGCTGGCGGTGCCAGCCTAGACCATGCCACCGTCTCCGGCACCATCCTTCACCAGGGCAGCCCCGTTGCTGGGGTGATGGTGACCGTCACCTGGCACACTGGCGCTGACACCATGACAACCAGCGCCAACGGCACCTACAACATTCCAGATGTGCCTACCGGTGAAGAGATCACCCTCGAGGTCCATCCCCCGATCGCCCTGCGCCTGGCCTTTCGGAACTGGCGCGGCACCCTGACGAGTGACCTGGTCAAGAATTTTGACCTCGTCAGTGGATACCGGCTACAGGGCGACTATCGCACCCCCGACGGCTCACCCTACACGGGATTCAGACCACGACTGCTGCCGGTCGGTGCCCTATTGCCTTCCGGCGAGTACCTTGGCCCGGCCATGAACAGCGCCAGGACACTCGATGTGGTCCTGCCTCCCGGGTTCTATGCCATCGTCTACAATGCGGAGATGGCGCCCTACTTTGTACCGCCCACGATCATCGATCTCCGCCAGGGCGATGTGTCGGGCAAGACCATCACCCTCAGTTATCGGCCCGCTCCCATGCCTGCCGCGCCGCCCGTTGCTGGCTTGATCTCGGTCGGACCGCCTGACGAGCAAGGGTGGGCGACCGTATCCGGCAGAGACGGCAGTGTCCCACCGCTTGTCGCCGTTCTCGTCGCCAACAGGAGCGCAAGCACACTCGACGTAACGGCATCCGATGCGGGTGGCGCCTTCACGGCTATGCTGTATGCCCCGCCCGGCTCTTCGCTCCTCATCAAGTACGAACCGGCCGGTGAGGTGTTAGCCAGTTTCTATGCCCTGGCTGGCGATAACACAACCGGCCCGTGGGACCCCGCGACCGGCGACCTGCCATCGCTGCCAGGCACGATGATCTATGCCGGTGCGCCACCCTCAACAGGTGATGGCTGGCAGGCGTTCGACAGCACCGCCGGCTTCATGCAGACGGCGCCGCGCGGCTGGGCCGGCTTGCAGGTGTCGGGAATCCTCGCCACCCAGCCCGGAGGTCTGCCGGGCATGGACGTATTGCCCGGTGAGACCATCACTGTCACCGCCGACCTACGTTTGACCTCGCCCGACGCCACCTGTACCCTGCCAATCACCTTTGATGTCCGGGCCGACCTAGTGCTGCACCGCCAGTTCGGCGCAGACGGTCACGCCTACCCCGGAGTGGATGATTTCTCGGCCTATCTGTTTACGCCTACCGGATTGCCGATCGAACACAACCTTCATGGCGAGGATGTGAACATCGGCACAGCTGTTCTCCAAACCTGGGTCTGCTCCGGGCAACACGTTTTTCAGAGCGCTCTGACCATCTCTGCCTCGCTGCCCCCCACGTTGACAGAAGGTATATGGCTACCCCTGATCCAGTTCCAGCATAGCGGCGTACCGCTGAGCAGCGATCTGCCGCTAGTCGCCCCGTGGTACCATATCCTAGAAACCTCGTTCCTGCCGCCGCTCCGCGTGGGCGAGCCAGCAGCACCGCTCCTGCCCATGGTCATGTTTGCAGACTATCTTAGCAACGGCCATCGTGGTGTGCCGGCGCGCGAGGACCTGGGACGTTTCCGCCTCCAGACGTGGGTTGTCTTTCCGCCACAGCAGGTGGTGCTGCCCCGCCTGGATGAGCGTACCAGCGAACCCCTGGCGTACCAGCTAGAGCCCGGATCGAACTGGCTATCGTTCACCGACCGGCGGCTTCCACACCCGCTGCACGTGCCTTTCTCGTTCCCGTCGGGTTCACTGAGCGCTGAGGTGGTCCGACCAGATGGGCAGGTGGACACGCTCGGCCCATCGCCTCTGCAGCAGTCCTCCCTACGAACACCAACTGTACCGGGCGGGACGCAGATTGCCCAACGTACCGGTACCGTCGGCGACGTTTACCACCTGTACACGATGGATCCCAGTTTCGCCTATACCTTTCCCCTCGACGGCCTGTACACGATCCACCTCCTTGGGGAGGTAGAAGACATTTACGGCAACGTCTATTTCATACGGGGCACCTACGACCTGGTTGTAGCACGCATTCTCGACCTTACGCCTGCTCAATTGCCCGGGATGCCCTACTACCAGGGCGATGCTTTTGCGCCCGGGCTGCACGTCAATCCACCAGTCCCAGCTGAGGTGACAATACGGGTGGTCCACTTGCCCTACTCCGACCCGGCGCAGGCCATCACCCACACCATTTCCGGGCAGGCGAATCGCTTTGGCTACTTCCAGCCGGACGCCGGGGCCGCGGTTCGTTTTGAGTCGCCGGGTGAGTTCCGCGTCGATGTCATAGCCCGCTATGCAGCTCCTGGTGGTACGCTCTGGCTTGGCTCAACTGCCTGGGGAAACATCGTCGAAGGACCCGAGGCGCGCATCGAGGCACATGGGCGGAGAGGCCTGGACTATACAGGATCACCCATCGACGACCAGCCAGCCTGGTTCTTCATCGACCAAACGCCAGCGCACAAGCTGGCGGTCGACACATACGTCCCTTACTACAGCGGCGACATCTACTGGGGCCGCCAGGACACTGCCTATGGAGACTCGATCCAGCCAACCGTCACGATCAGAGACACGAGCGGACCGAATGAAACCATCTACAGCCTGCTGCGCGCCCACGTAGGCAATGCACTCGGCGAGTTTCGCCGTCCCCCGACAGATGACGCCTCGTCGGCGCACCTGGAGGCACGAATCGCCGTTGATGAGGCGCCACTCTTTCTGGCGGCCGAAGGCAAGCGGGACCCCGCCGTCTATCCTGAGGCACTGCAGCTCCTGGCCTACAGCTACAATGCTTCGGAGCGCCCCAACGCGCGCGTGCGCGAGGTGATCTGCCAGGACATGATCAGCGTGGCGTACTGGGGCTTCGAAGACACCTACAACTATCAGATCGGCGTCCCGGCAGATGGCGATCAGCCCGGCGATATGAAGTGGAATTTCGGCGGTGCGGTGCTCCGGACCCTTGATGCGCAGAACCCCATCGCCGAATACGGTGCATACGCCTCCTTCTGGGTGCTGCTGCCCAACGGCGACCCCATTGGGCCGCGCATCACGCCCCCCTTCCAGGATGTCGTCAGCTCGATCAACGGCGGGCCGATCCTGGAGCTCGGCGATCAGGAGGTTGACATGCTCTTTCTGCCGCGCGGCGTCTCCCCCGGCGACCTGCTGGAGGTGGGAGATACGGTCAGTTTCTCTGGTCACGTCGGTCCACCGCTCGACAGCCGTGTGGATGTCACGATTACGTCACCCAGTGGCATCTCGCACACTGGCTCATGGCACGCCAACCGCATCGGCTGGCTGTACGACCCGACATTCGACTTCGTCGCCACTGAGCCTGGTCGCTGGACCGTAGACGTCTTGGTCGAGCACGATCGGCCATACCTGCCGACTGGTCTCACGCCGACCACCCACAACGCAGGGACCGTCCTCGGCACCAGCGGCCGTTACGAGTTCTACGTCGTCGAGCCAGTCGCACCGCGACTCTTCCTCTCTAGCCCGCAGCCCGGCTGGATCGTATGGCCGGACTGGGAGGTGGAGCCGATCGCGATTCGGGGCCTCGCGCCCGCGGGCACCTCGGCCGTACACTATACCATCTACGATAAGGGCGTGGTGATGGCCCAGGGGACGGTCGTCCCTACCTCATCGGGCGAGTTCGTGCTCACCTACGATGCCGAGGAGCTGCATGAGGACTTTTCCATGCTGAGTCTGACGGCCCACGAAGGCCGTTGGGAAGGGCTGGCCGACGAGGTATCGATTGGTTTGCTGGCGATCGGCAGCGGCCCGCCGCGTGCCGCGGCACTGACGATCATCGGTGAGGAGGTGTTCGTCGAGAACGACGTGACCGGCGAGGCCCGCCCGGTATACCTGCCGCTGGTGGTAAGGTAGTCATGCTCTTCTCCCGCGCCCTATCGACTTGCTGGAGGGAGCAGGGGAAAGCTAGGAACAGCGGGCTGCCATGAGACATAGAGGCTGGATCGCTCGCCGAAGCGCGGCTGCGCGCCTGCTGCGTTTGGAGGGTCGCGATTACGTGGTGAAGGACGGCGATGTGATGGAGATTCGCTTCAACGTCTGACGTGTCGCCAATAGCAACTGACCCGCGGGCCATTCAAGCTCGCGGGTCTTTTCTTGAACCCTGTGCACGGCGTGGCCACACGGCCGGCTTGCGATGCGCGTGGGCGAAGCGTATAGTGAGAAGCGGCAACAGGTACTGCCCACTCACCTTCGTGGCATTTTGTCTCTAGCATACGCCAAGTAAGTTAGAGGGTACCTCGGGGAAGCTGCATGACACTGGATGACGTCTTTGTGAGCCGAGACCAAGCGCGCCGCATCTTTGACGCTCTGCAGGCCGCCATCGGCACGCTTGCTGACGTGGAGAGCCGTGTTACCAAGAGCCAGATTGCGTTCCGGCGCAGGAGAGCTTTCGCCTGGGCATGGGTGCCAGACCGATACCTGCATGGACAACATGCCCCATTGGTGCTCAGCGTCTCATTCCGCACCAGGAGCACCTCCCCGCGCTGGAAAGAGATCGTCGAGCCGGCGCCAGGGCGCTTCATGCACCACCTGGAGCTGTGGTCAGCATGGGAAATCGACGACGAAGTGCGGGGCTGGTTGCAGCAGGCGTGGGAGGCCGCGGGTTAGCGCATGAGAATCGTCGTGACCACCGATCTGCACGCCAACCTTCCCGCGCTACAAGCCGTTCTCCAAGCGGTCAGGGCGGAAGGATATGATCTGCTCTTCCACACCGGCGACGCCATCGGCATCGGGCCGCAGCCCCGTGAGTGTCTGGACTTGCTGCTCAGCACGCCCAGAATCCGCCTGGTCATGGGCAATCACGACGCGTACTACGCGCATGGACTGCCTGAGCCCCGGCCGCCCTCGATGAGCGAGGAAGAAGCGGCTCATCACCGGTGGGTTCACAGACAGCTTGGGGCCGAGGCGAGGGGACTAGTCCAGCAATGGCCATACCAGATCGCTGAGGAGCATGAAGGATTACGCATGCTATTCGTGCACTATGGCCTTACGGGGCCTGGTCAAGAGTACGCCCCTGTGGTGCGGCATGCCACTGCACAGGACCTGGACGCCATCTTCGACCAAGCTGTGAGTGAGATCGTGTTCTACGGCCACAACCACGAGCCCTCAAACAAGACAGGACGAGCCCGCTATGTGAACCCCGGTTCGCTCGGCTGCGCCAGCGAAGCCATCGCACGATACTTCGTAGTCAACTGCGCGCACGGGCACTATGAGCTTCTGCAGCAAGCTGTCCCGTACGATGACCGAGAGCTCTTCCAGGCATTTGAGACACAGGACGTGCCTGCAAGAGAGTTCATTTGCTCCACCTTCTTCGGTGGGCGCTTCAAGTAGCAGGTCAAGCGGATGTGTCAGGTAACCTTCGACAATGCCATGTCGGGAGGAACCAGCCAGATGCCAGCGGGGCGCCGGCCTCATCAGACAAGGGCAATACGGTGGCAGATCCGTGACGCGGTCATTGGCGACTCTCCGGCTATTGCGCAGATACAGGTCGATAGCTATCGTACCGCTTACGCAGGCATGTTCCCTCAGACCTACCTGAACCACTTCACCTGTGCGGAGCAGGAGCAGGATTGGCAAGCCACGATAGGGTCAGATGCCCGTGACATTGTTCTTGTCGCCGCATCAGAGGGAAACGGAGTCATCGGCTATGCGCTCACAAGATCAGGGGTCGGCATTCATCTCGGCTATGACTCCGAGGTGGTCGCCTTGCACGTGCGAAGCATCTATCAGCGTCAGGGCACTGGCAGGGCACTGCTCTGTGCTGCTCTCGAAAGGCTCGAAGAGCGTGGTTGCAGATCAGTCATGCTCTGGACGTTAAGAGACAACCGGGTCCGAGAATGGTATGAGGGTCTCAATGGCCAGCTGATCGACGAGAAGCAGTACGATGTCGATGGTTGGGACATCATCGAGGCAGCCTACGGCTGGGAGAATCTTTCGTCGCTGCTGCAGACCTTGCGGTCCAGCGTCGCGCGGTCCCTCGCATCTTGAAAATACCAGTCAGCCGTGCCGTGGACGACCGGAGGATCAGTGTTTCGGAACAGCCGACCTGGCCAGGAAGGGCTGCAGCCTGGTTAGGCTCTCCTCAAGGTCTTCTCGCGCGTTGACCTCAATGATCACCGTGCCATCATAGCCACGATCGTGTAGCGCCTCCAGAAAGGACACGTAGTCTATCTGCCCGTGGCCGAGGGCCAGGTGGTCACGAACCTGGCTCACGCCCTCCACCGCCGTACGCAGGGCATCATGCAGGTGCACCTCGCGAATGCGATCCCCGTACTGGGTGAGGAAACCCAGTTCGTCGCCTCCCTGCCATGCCAAGTGCCCTACGTCCAGGCAAATGCTGAGCCCAAGTTCCTCGACCAGCGGCGCAAAGTGCGCAAAGGCTGGTGACTCCAGGTTCTCCACGCACAAGCTGCGAGGCTCCACCATCTTGCTGAACTGAACCAGACTGCGACGTGCCTGGGTCTGGATAGCTGGCAAAACACGTTGAGGATCGTGAAACTCACCCGAGATGCGCATGGTGGTGAAACCCCACAGGTGGAGAACATACGTCACAACCTCGAGTGAGCGGACTAGCTGGATGGATCGACCAATATGATCCACACTAACCTGACGGACGGCTTCATTCAGACTGCTACAATCCAGCCACAGGAAGGGCAGGTGCACGGTGCAGACAAAGCCAAGCTCGCGTTGCAGCTGACCCAACGCAGCATAGAAATCGCTGTCGAATATCTGTGGAAAGAGCGTGCTCAATTCCGGATTGACCTCGACAGCGGCCAGCCCATACCCCTCCACCAGCGTGCGCACTGCCGCCAATTGCCGCGTGCGAGATTCCTCCGGGTGACTCGAGTCCGCCAGCCAACCCGCTATGGGCACCGTCGTAGTACCGAATCTCATCTGCTCACCTCGCGTTCGATCTAAGCTTTACGCTCCACTGCGCAACCCATGGCGCATCCATGCGCTGAATGCGTTTCTTGCCCAAGTTCTCTCTCATGACCCATCGGATATCTGCGTCTTCTGAGCCGAACCAGCACTCCATCATCGGCTTGCCCACCCCAGGATGCGCAACCACCGCTACGCTCCAGCAATAGCCCATACTTTTGCGTAAGGCCTGGAAGTCCTCTGCCTGACGATTCGTCGCACCCTGCATTGAAGAGGTAATGGAATCCAAGATGCGCAGCACCTGATCCACAACACGCGGGTCGCGCAGCAAAGCCGGCTCACACAGCGCAGCAGCCGCCGCTCGTTGCTCGAAAGCGCTACCATGACTCCAGCTTTCCATCTCCTCCAGCAGGGCATCCATGTCCTTCTTGCCCCAGTGCTGTAGTGCCATGGCAACAGCCTCTCGGCTGCGCCAGCGTGGATCAGAAGCTCGCTCTCGCAGCACAGTCAGATACTCGCGTTTCCCGGCTGCCACCAGCCGTCCCAATCCTAGCACACCACAGAAGTGAAAGAACTCCTCGGGCGAGTTGGTGGGTGCCTTGTCGGGAGTGTGGGCCAGATAGCCAACGAATAGCTGCTCGGTCCCCTCTTCGGCGACCGCCTCAGCCAGCTCGAGGTTGCCGCGCGGTCCCGGGAGGCCACATTCCTGCAGCAGGTACGTATCCCACACATCCAGTGTGGAGAGAAGCTCGCGGTAGCTCGCTACCTTGCTCATGAAGCAACTCCCTGTTCGTGGGCGCGAGGGGGCTGCCTAGGCACGGAACTCTTGCACATCAGGGTGCACAAGGAGCTTGCGTGCCAGTTCTTCATGTCCCTGAGGAGGGCCAAAGACATCCCAGGTGCAGATCATTCTGTCACCCGTCCTCCCTTTCTTGCTATGTCCCACACGCAGGCCGCAGCAGCGGATCAGGTTGTCGAACTCCCCAAAGAGGTCGGGCTTTAGTGGGCTGATGACCTCGTAGGTCCGCACCTCGCTGGCTCGATCAAGGCGCTCTTCCAGGCGGGGGAAGAAGATGAGAATCGTCAATACCAGCGCTGTCGCTGCTGCTGCCAGCGCCAGGTACCCTCCGCCCACACACATGCCCAGCGCAGCGACCAACCAGATGGTCGAGGCCGTCGTCAAACCCACGACGCGTCCTCTGTCGCGCAGGATTGTGCCAGCACCCAGGAAGCCCACGCCGCTGACGATGCTGGCGGCAATGCGGTCTGGGCTCTCAGGGCCACCGAGGCGCGTTGAGAGCATGGTGAAGAGGGCCGCGCCGACTGTGATAAAGATAATCGTACGAAAGCCGGCCGCCTTGTCACGCAGCTCACGCTCCGTGCCGATCAGGCCTCCGATCAGCACGGCGATGCATAAGCGGAGAATCTCTTCGCTGGAGAAGGGCACGGTCATCCTCCTCTGATTTGCTTGTCACCGAGTGGTAACATTATACCGCAGCTGCATGACACACTGGACAGCCCCGCAAGGTACCGCTCAGGATGCTAGGTAACAGCGCCGCAGCATGACGTTGGATCCTCGACGCGTCAGGGTCATAACCTGCAATCCATCTGCCTCGCCTTTGCAGGCATCCGGCCTCAGGATTGCGGCTGTGCCGAACCTCCGTACTCCCCGCGCAACATGGTTTTAGGTAAGAGATGGGAAAGGTGGGATCGCATGTCAGGCACACCTGCCAGACATGCATCTGCTGTGATCGTGTACTCCCATTTTGGCCGCCTGGCCACAGCGGGACCTTCGAGCACACTACTGCCTTTCGTTTAGGCCTTGCGTGGACGACGTGGTGCTCCCCGCCATGCCTTGACTTGTGCAATGGGCC
>DIVN01000211.1 GCA_002435875.1 Anaerolineales bacterium UBA6131 | reverse complement strand
CTCAGCAATCGTCATTTCGTCGTCTTTGGCCATGATCCCTCGGTGATATTATCATTTGAGCGAACCACGCCAGTCTAGTGACATTTTAGGTGAAAGAATACGCCTTCTTGACAAATCACCCCCTGTGTGATATATTCCGCCCCGACTAGCAGACAGGTCAACCAGTCATCATCCCCAAAGAACCGGGTTGTTCTCCAAAGGGGATCCTGCCGACTCCCATCAATGCTCTGGGAGCCAAGGTTGAAAATAGGTGTCAGCATGACCACTACGAGCAAGAGTTCGTCTCTGGAGCTTCGCAGAGTGGGGGCGGTGCGCGTCTCTGACCAGGTCGCTCAGCAAATCCGGGCCCTGATTGCAGAGAACGTGTTGCACCCTGGCGATAAGCTGCCCAGCGAAATGGAGCTCAGCGAAGCCTTTGAGATCAGTAGAGCTTCTGTGCGTGAAGCGTTGCGCATGCTCGAGTCTGAGGGTCTGGTTGAAGTGCGTTCTGGGGCGGGTGCCTTTGTGGCGTCGCCCCAGTTCTTGTTTTCTACCCGCCACGAGGCCGTGGAGTGGTTGCTCAAGAGGCAGGATTCAACGATCCAGCTGCTGCAGGTGCGCCGGGCGATTGAAGGATTGGCGGCCTCCCTCGCAGCCGAAGGGATTAGCGACGAAACCATCGATCAGCTTCGTGATACGCTGAGCCAGCAGCGTGAATTGGCAGAGTCTCTCTCGAACCTCGATCGGCTGGTCGAATTGGATGTCCGCTTTCATGAGATCATTGCCCGAGCCAGCGGGAATGCCATTGCTCAGGACATCATATGCTCAATTATCCCCTCCTTCTTCAACAGCAATCGTGCGGTGCTCTACGTCACTGGCAACATGAGCAAGACTCTGGAAGAGCACCAGCGTATCGTTGACGCTTTGGCCTCACACGATCCTCGGATGGCCGAGGGTGCCGTTCGTGCCCACATCATCCGTGTGAGCGATGAGGTTAAGGGGATCTCTCCCGATAGCGAGAGCGCACAGGCCAAGGCCTAGCTGTCGAAGCTAGCGAGCGGTCGCGGGTGGTGCGATCCAGGAGTTACCTGCAGCTCTATCGAGGCCCCCGGCGCGTACCCTGACGCCGGTGATTTCTTCTGGCGATCCTGGATACGTCGCAGGCCATCCGATAGGAAAGGGATGTCATCGGGAGCACTTGTATGAAAGGGGGTGATCAGCAGTCAAGCGAGCCTAACAGTAGATTGAGACCCCATTCGGGGTCAGTTCGCTGCACGAGTGACACAGTCTTAGGAGGAGAACGTAATGTCTAGGAAACACCTTGTTGTGGCAATCACCATGCTGCTGGTGGCAGCGATGGTTGCCGGTTGCGCGCAGCCAGCGCCGACCGCAACCCCCAGGCCGACTGTAGCCCCCACCAAGGCTCCCGTGGCACAGCCAACTGCGGTGCCGGCCGAGCCGGGTGGAGCGTTCATGGCTCAGTTGCGCAAGGACGGCTACATCGGTCCTGCACTGACTACGGAGAACATCACCTTGCGCATGCTGCGCACCAGCCGCCAGGCGTATGAGGAAGCCCTCTACAAGCGCTGGAACGAAGAGTTCATGGCGGCCTTCCCGAATATCAAGATCGAAGAGGAGGTCATCCCCTTTGGTGACCTGTTCCAGAAGATCCAGGTCATCATCGCCGGTGGATCGCCTCCTGATGCGATGATCATCGACGGCCCCTTTGTCAAGTCGTACTGCTATTTTGACATCCTGGCGCCGCTGAATACTCACGTCGCAGCTGAGTACCTTGCGGACTATGTCCCGGCGACGTTTGAAGAGCACACCTGCGGTGACATGATCTATGCGTTTCCGCATCAGCAGGCGTCTTGCGCCATCTTCTTCAACCGCGACAAGTTCGTAGCAGCAGGGCTCGAGCGCCCACCCGAGACCACCGACATAAATGCCGGCTGGACCTGGGAACAGTTCATGGAGGCCTGGAAGAAGCTGACCGTGACTCCGGCTGGCGCCGCAGCTCCTGACGTGTGGGGTCTGGCTCCTTCCGAGTTTGGCGCCGGTGGCGTAGGCTCCAACTACTACCTCGAAGGCATGTACATCCGCGGCAAGGGCGATCCGAAGGCTCCGAAGGACTCTGAAGAATGGAAGACCTACGCCTCGATCAGCGAGGATGGCACGGACGTCAAGGGCTACCTCGATAGCGACCTGGCCATCGAGGGCATGAAGTTCTATCAGAGCATCTTCCAGGTGGAGAAGGTCTCGCCCACGGCGGGCATGCCCAATTCCTTCCCGGATCAGCGTGCGGCGACCGTGCTGGGCACTGATGCCTGGGTCAAGCGCATTCAGGCCGCCAATGCGAGCCTAAACTTCGGTGTCAGTCCTATCCCGCATTACAGCGATGGCGTGCCCTTCACCCATGGCGGCAGCACGACCTTTGCAGTTACCAAGGGCGCCAAGTACCCGAACGAAGCATTCGCTCTGTTGATGTACTGGCACAACCTGAAGAACCGTATCGAGTTCCATCAGGTGACCGGTTCTCTGCCGGCACTGATCTCTGTCTTTGCCGAGCTGCCTTACTACCAGAAGCTGCCGGATTCGCTGTTCCAGGCGACGCTGGTTGAGTTTGCCATGCCTCGCCCGCCCGGACCCGGCTATTCCCAGTACCAGTCTGTTTCTGACTTGGCGATCAAGGACATCGGCCTGGGCGCCGATGTCGCTTCCACGCTGCATGCCGCAGCCGATGAGCTCAACGGCTATCTAGCCCAGTTCAAGAAGTAGCGAACCAAGTTCCATGAGGATGCCAGGGGACCATGGTCCCCTGGCATCCTCCCACATGAGGTGGAGAGAAATGACAACAACGGATCAGGCTCTGGTCCGCAATAGGCGGCGCAACTACAGGCTAACGATTTTCTGGATGATGCTGCCTGCCATTCTCGGCCTTGCTATGTTCCAATATGGTCCACTGGTTGTTGCCGTACGCAACGGCTTCTTTGACATGACCCTGCTCAACCCGGAGCGAGCCAAGTTCATTGGCTGGGCCAACTATATCAAGATGGCTCAAGACGCGCGGTTTTGGCAATCGCTGCGCAATACCGCTATCTATTCCGGCGGCAAGGTGCTCTTGGAGTTGCCCTTTGCCCTGATTCTTGCAGTCCTGTCACAACAGGCGATCAAGGGCATCGGCATTGTCCGGACTGCCGTGTTTGCGCCGACGGTAACGGCCATGTCGACCATGGCCGTGATCTGGAACATGATGTACCATCCCCAGAATGGCCTCTTTAACAGCATACTCACTGGTGTTGGCATTCCACCGCAGCCCTTTCTAACCAGTGCCAGTCAGGCCATGGCCTCCATTTTGGTGCTGAGCTTGTGGAAAGACGTCGGCAGCAGCATGCTAATCCTGCTGGGCGGACTGCAAGCGATCCCCGAGGAATTCTACGAGGCCTCGTCAATCGATGGTGCGGGCCCCTGGGAACAGACTCGCTACATTACCTTGCCTCTGCTACGGCGCACCCTGCTCTACGCCATGGTTCTACTGACAGTGACGAGCTTCAAAGTCTTTACGCCGATCTACGTGATGACCAAGGGCGGCCCGCTGGGCGTGACGCGGACCACTGTCTACTATGTGTACGAGTTGGGCTTCAAATATCTGCAGATGGGCTATGCCTCAGCGGTATCCGTTATCCTGATGATCGTCATGATCGTGGTGGCCATGCTGCAGAACCGCTTGCTGCGCACCGAGTTTGAGTACTAGGAGGAAAGGAATCATGGCAGCACTTGAAGTAGAAGGCCGTGACCTGGACCAGATGGCACGTGCGGTGCCGCGCAAGCAACCACGTTCCTTGCGCCGGATCGTGGCCTCCGTTTTCCTGGTCTTGATCATGATCGTAGTGACTGTGGGCATGCTCTTGCCCTATGAGTGGATGTTCACCTCCGCTTTCAAGACCGATGGCGAGATCTTCCGTTATGCCTACCCGATCAGCTGGAAGACGTTCTGGCCACCAAACCCGACCCTTGAGAACTTTGTAAAAGTGTTCCGCGATTGGAAGTTTGGGCGCAACCTGATGAACAGCGTGATCGCCGCGCTGGCCCAGATGAGCGGAACCGTCGTGATTTCTTCGCTGGCCGCTTTCGCCCTGACCCGCATGAAGTGGAAGGGTTCGAACCTGGTCTTTGGCATCATCATGCTGGTGGCCCTGGTCCCCTTTGAGGTGATCATGGTGCCCCTCTACGTGGTCGTGCGCAGCCTGCGCCTGACCCGCAACTTCCTGGTTCTGTTCGTACCCTGGATTGCCAGCCCGTTTGGCATCTTCCAGCTACGCCAGGCCTTTGCGGAAATTCCTAGGGACTTTGACGAAGCAGCTCTGATTGAAGGTGCCTCGCCGTTCCAGATCTTCTGGAATGTGATTCTGCCCAATACCAAGTCGTCGCTCGTCACGCTGTCTCTGATGAGCTTCCTGTGGTCGTGGAACGCCTTCATGTGGCCGCTCATCGCCATGCAGGATGTGACCAAGCAGGTAATCCAGGTGGCCATCGCCACCTTCACCTTGCCGTATCAACTTCCGGAATGGGGAGCTATTTTCGCCGGCGCGACGCTGGGCACCTTGCCCGTGCTGATCCTCTTTGTCTTGCTGCAGCGCTACTATGTGCGCAGCGCGCTCATGTCTGGTTTGAAAGGGTAGTATTCCCTCACCTTGGCACTCTGCCCGCCTGTCGGCGGGTCGCCACTTGAGACGGAGTGAGTGGCAGGGATCGCGACATCCTGGTGCGGTCCCTGCCTGTATGTACAACGCCTATCTGAGATCGATTTAGCGCTCAAGGAGGTATCGTGACACAGCGGATTATCTTGGATGTAGATACAGGTACGGATGACGCGGTTGCGCTGATGGTCGCCGCACTCTCGCCAGAGATCGATTTGATCGGGGCAACTACGGTTGTCGGCAATGTGCCGGTGGAGTTGTGCACGGAGAACACCTTGCGGGTGTTCGATCACATCGGCGTGGACATTCCAGTGTTTGAAGGCATGGCTACGCCAATGGTTCGCTCCGAGTTCCCTGTGCCCCGCAAACCAGGGCCAAGCGTCGTGCATGGTGATTATCTGGACATCCCGCCCTCGCGGTCCAAGAAGCAAACCAAGCATGCTGTCGAGTGGTTGATCGAGACCTACATGGCCTCGGCCGGCGACATCATCCTCGTTCCTGTGGGGAGCATGACCAATGTGGCTATGGCCGTCAAGCTGGAGCCACGCATTCTGCCCAAGATTCAGGAGATCGTGATCATGGGCGGCGGGCACGAAGTCGGCAATACGACACCGTCTTCTGAGGCCAACATCTGGCGAGACCCCGAAGCCTCGCGCGTGGTGATGAACTGCGGTCGCCCGATTCGTCTGGTCACGCTCGATGCCACCCACAGCGCGCTTACGTCCCTGGAGGACTGCGCCAGGCTTCGCCAATTGGGCACACCAGCGGCCACAGCTGCCGCCACCTTCGTTGAGCGACGCATCAAAGGCTACGACGCGGCACAGCCAATGAAACGCCCCGGTACCACCCCGGTCCATGATGCGTTGGCGGTATGCGCCATCATCGACCCGACGGTCATCAAGACGGTGTTTGTCAACGTGGACGTCGAAGTCCATGGTGAGCTCACGCTGGGCCGGACTGTGTGCGACATGCAGCATCGCAGCAAGAAAGAACCAAACGTGCATGTGGCCATTGACGCGGACGAGGCCAAGCTGAACCGTATGCTGTTTGAGATTCTGGGGCGCACGGCCAAGTAAGAATCCGAGGACTGCCTGCGTGCCGAGTCCCTGCGCCGGCAGCAGGCAGTGTCTAGCCTTAGAGGAGTATAACCATGACAAAGAAAGTCATCCTCGACGTGGACACCGGCACCGATGACGCCGTCGCGTTGATGGTTGCTGCCTTGTCTCCTGATCTCGATCTCATCGGGGCAACCACGGTCAATGGCAATGTGCCTGTCACGTACTGCACGGAAAACACGCTACGAGTGTTTGATCACATTGGCGTGCAGATCCCAGTCTTTGAGGGTATGCCCACGCCCATGATTCGGCCGGACTTTCCGATCCCCCGCGCGCAGTTCCCTGAGCCCGTCATGCACGGCGATTATCTGGACATCCCGCCTGCCAGGTCCAAGAAGCAGGATATGCACGCCGTCAACTGGTTGATCCGGACCTACATGGAATCAGACGGGGACATCACCCTGGTACCCGTAGGACCGCTGACCAACATCGCCATGGCCATCAAGCTAGAGCCCCGCATTCTGCCCAAGATTCCCGAGATGGTAATCATGGGCGGAGGCCATGAGGTGGGCAACTCGAGCGCATCATCCGAGTTCAACATCTGGGTAGACCCAGAGGCAGCGAAGGTTGTGCTCAATTGTGGCCGTCCCATGCGGCTGGTCACTCTGGATGCGACCCACAGTGCGCTGACCTCGCAAGAGGATTGCCAAAGGCTGCGAGCAACAGGCGCGCCGGCGGCGACGGCGGCCGCCACGTTTATCGAGCGGCGCATCACAGGTTACGACGCCACGCAGCCGATGAAGCGCCTGGGGACGACACCGGTACATGATGCACTGGCGGTGTGCGCCATCATTGACCCCAGTGTGATCAAGACGGTCTTTGTGAACGTGGATGTGGAAATCCACGGCGAGCTTACGTTGGGTCGCACGGTGTGCGACATGCAGCACCGCAGTGGGAAGGAACCCCACGTGCATGTGGCGGTCGACGCCGACGAGGCCAAGCTGAACCGCATGCTGCTGGATATCCTTGGGCGTAGGGCTGCGTAGGAGTCAGCGCGGCCGAATATCTGTCTATGGCCGGCGGGGCTTGGTCCTGCCGAGCACAATATCCGCATAGCGGAGAGGAGAGTTGTTATGGTACAGAAAGTGATCTTGGATGTCGACACGGGCACGGATGATGCCGTAGCCTTGATGGTTGCGGCCTTGTCTCCGGAGTTGGAGTTGATCGCCGCCACTACGGTCAATGGCAATGTACCCGTGACCTTCTGCACCGAGAACACGCTGCGCGTCTTTGACCACATTGGGGTCAGCATCCCGGTGTATGAGGGCATGCCTACGCCCATGGTACGGCCCGATTTCCCCTTACCACGGGCATCCCGGGGACCAAGCAAGGTTCATGGAGACTATCTCGATATCCCGCCGGCCAAGTCGAAGAAGCAAGAGATGCACGCGGTCAACTACCTGATCAAGACCTTCATGGAGTCAGACGGAGACATAATCCTGGCGCCAGTGGGCCCTCTGTCGAACGTGGCCATGGCCATGAAGCTTGAGCCGCGTATTCTGCCCAAGATCAAGGAGCTGGTGATCATGGGCGGTGGTCACGAGGTCGGCAATTGCACCCCATCGGCCGAGTTCAACATTTGGGCAGATCCCGAAGCGGCCCGCGTAGTCATGAACTGCGGTCGCCCAATTCGCCTGGTGCCGCTGGATGCAACCCACAACTGTCTGACCTCGCTGGAGGACTGTGAGAAGCTCCGCGCTACCGGGACGCCGGCAGCCACAGCAGCGGCCACCTTCATCGGGCGACGCATCCAGGGCTATGATGCGACGCAGCCCATGAAACGTCTGGGCACGACCCCTGTGCACGACGCTCTGGCAGTGGCTGCAATCATCGAGCCATCGCTGCTGAAAACGGTTTTTGTCAATGTCGATCTTGAGTTGCACGGCGAGCTCACGGTTGGCCGCACCGTGTGCGACACGCACTTCCGCAGCAAGAAAGAGCCCAATGTGCATGTGGCGCTGGACGCCGACGAGGTCAAGTTCAACCAAATGTTGCTCAAGATCTTGGGCCGCAAGAAATAGCATGATCCGTTCTGCCATCCACAGCGGGGAGGCTGTGGATGGCAGAACCGGTATTGGGGTAGGAGCACAGGGCTGCGCAGATCCAGAACGCGCTGGGGCTTGCCCTGTTGAGGTGAGTCCGCCAGTTTGGGGTTCAGTGATCCTCTGATATGTGCTGATGGGCCAACGTCACCACGCTCGAATGGGGAAAGCAATGCACAGAGGGAGAATCATGCCATCACTCGATGCACAACGGAATGCTCCAAGGTACGCCACCGCTGGTGGGGTAATCCTCGACTGGGTCCTCAATGCGCAGGGAGAGGCCCATCACAGAGGCTGCGGCGGAAACGGGATCTACTCAGCCGTGGGAGCCCACATCTGGGATACCGCGGTGGCAGCTTCAGGGTGCGCAGCGCGCGACTACCCGCAGGAGTACCTGGATGATCTGGTCAAGGCTGGCATTGATGTCTCGGGCGTCCGCCGCATGCCAGAGGTGGCGACCAGAAGCTCGTTCTTCAGCTATAACGAGCAAGGCGATCGTACCGAGTATGTACCCGAAGGCGTACTACCCTGTTGGGGGCACTGCGATCAGTCCGTCATGAAAGAGTATGCGCGCACGACCAGGCAGATGCGCGACGTTCGCGAGTCCTACGATTGCGACCCACAGGTGGAGCAGCTGCCGGAGCAATACTGGCAGGTGCGTGGTTTCCACGTTGCGCCCATGAAATTGCAGTCGCAACGGGCCATAGGTGCGCGACTCCGTGGGCTGGGTATTCCCTTCACTGTCGATCCCAGCCACTCTCCGCTGAACGACGAGTTCCGCGAGTTCCTCAGTTGGGTGCCAGTCTTCTTGCCGAGCCGTGAGGACGCCGCAAGGATTTTGGGCGATCTTAGTGAGGACGCCGCCATGGACCGGCTGTGTGCGTTGGGGCCGCAGGTCGTGGGCATCAAGCTTGGCCGCCGTGGGTCATTGGTTTGCGATACTCGCAGCGGGCGCCGTTGGCATGTGCCCGCCTTCAAGACGGAGGCGCGAGATCCGACTGGCGCTGGCGACTCTTTCTGTGGTGGGTTCCTTGTTGGTTGGGTTGAGACGGGCGATGCCCTTCAGGCAGCGCTGTATGCGACGGTCAGCTCATCTTTCGTCGTTCAAGAATTCGACGCGCGCTATGCGTTGCGTTTTAGCCGACGCGAGGCAGAGGCACGACTCGCCGTATTGCGTGAGCAGGTACGGTAGCACTGGCCATCGTACGATCCGATCGGAACCGCATACGTTGATGGTGTACAGGGGATCGCACGAAGGCACGACTTTGTGGCAAGTTTCGCCCGAGCAGTGCGAACTGAACTACTGGCAAATTGAGACGTGTGAGCTACGGTCGTACTGGTTGTGCGGCCTGCAATAACAGACAATGGGGGAAAGGGGTTCTGAAATGGCAGAGTATGGACTTACGGGGTTGTTGACAGCGGATTCTCCACTGGACGAAGCCGCTCGCAGGGTCGTGGAGTCGGTGGCTCGCCCTGACGATGAGAACGGGCGAAAACGCCGACACGCGCATGAGCCACTGGGCGCCGAGATGAGGCGTCGCGTAGCGATTACTGGTGAGGAAATGTACCAGCAACCCGAGAAGATTGAGGAGACGCTGCGCGAAGAGCGCAAGGCGGTGGGTGAGCTGGCTGCGTTGCTGGCCAAGCAGGATTTGAACCGCATGTTCATTGTCGGCTGCGGCGATTCATGGTACTCCGCTTTGGGTGTGCGCATGTTGTTTGAGGAGTTGCTCGGGATACCATGCGAGCCAATGCAGGCGCTGGACTTTGCCTACTACTATTACAAGCTGGCCGACAAACATACTCTCGTGATTTCACTGAGCTCCAGCGGAACCGTGCCGCGCACCACTGAGGCCATGTTCATGTCTCAAGCGCAAGGCGCCCACAGCGTGGTCATCTCCAATTCCCCAGGCTCTCCCATGGTTAAGAATGCGCCTCGCTCCCTG
>DIVN01000052.1 GCA_002435875.1 Anaerolineales bacterium UBA6131 | reverse complement strand
CAGGTAGAACACGCCCAACTTTTCATAGTCCTGCATGGATGTTGCCCTCCAGCGTCGTATCGTTGGCCCGCCAGACGCGTTCAAACGCACGCGTAAGCAGGTTGGCTCCTTTATTGTGCCGGTCGTTCGGCCAGGGTCGCGTTGATCTGCATTTCGCGGCCGTCGCGCACAATGCTCAAGCGCACGGTCTCTCCCACCAGTCTCTCAGCCTCCAGATAGAGGGTGAGATCTTGCGCAGCTTTCATGGGCTGGCCGTCGACAGCAATCAAGATGTCCCCGCCGATCGGGACCTGGGTACGATTGATGCGCACAACTTGCTGCGCACCACGCAATCCGGCTCGATCGGCTGGGCTACCCTGCACCACTTCCAGAACCATGAGGCCTTCGTCTACGGTGATATCCATGCCAGCTTCCTCGAACAGGGCAATCACGTCCTGGCTAAGCCCAACCAGGTTGACGCCCAGCCAGGGATGGGGATAGCTACCACGGGCGATGAGCTGGGTCACAATGCGCTGCACGGTATTCGAAGGGATGGCAAAGCCAATGCCAGCGCTGGCGCCGCTGGGGCTGATGATCTGCGAGTTCACACCAATGACCTCGCCGTTCAGGTTCAACATGGGGCCGCCCGAGTTGCCCGGGTTGATGGCCGCATCGGTTTGAATCGCCTCGCCGATGAAACGGCCATTGGGGCTCTCTATGACGCGCTCCAAGGCGCTGATGACGCCCAGGGTGAGGGTGCGCTCGAGTCCGAAGGGGTTGCCGATGGCCACGGCGAACTGCCCAACCCTTAGCCTATCTGAATCGCCAATGGTCAGCGCCTGAGGCAAATCGTCCGCGTCTACCTGGAGAACGGCCAGATCGGTGGACGGATCCTCGCCGATGACTTGCGCCGGATAAGTGGCCCCACTCTCGAAAGCGACGATGACCTCATCGGCGTTTTCCACCACATGATAGTTGGTGACGATGTGTCCTTCGCGGTCATAGACAAAGCCCGACCCGGTGCCTTCCTGGGGGAATGGCTGCATGAAAAAGTCATAGGAGATCACGCGGCTGGTGATGTTGACCACCGAGGGGCCATACTCGCGATAGATCGCCTCTATCTGTCCCTCAAGGGCATTCGCCGGTGGCAGCGATGGCGGCTGCGTGGGAAAGGGCACCGAGGTGGGTCTAGGTGTGCGCGTTGGCTCGGGCGTATCCGTTGGGCGCACCGGCAGATCCAGTGAGCCACAGCAGGCAGCCAGCCCCAGAGTAAGCACGGCCAGGAATAGCATCGCAGAGAACCGATTTCTATGCATAACGTACCTCCATGAAGCACACACGAGATGTCGGCAGCAAGACCTGCCTCCACCGTTTCGGCAGGCCAGTCTCTACTCGCTATGATATCGGCCCACAGCCCACGGGTCAAATCCTTGTGCCCTGGCCAGAGTGCCTGTCGGCATGGCCCCATCGCTGGCTAGAGGAGCTCCACGATGGCGTTGACGATCTCGGAGGCGGCTCGTGGCCGACCCAGAGCACGCGCGTTGTGGGCGAACTGCTCAAGGGTTGCGCGCTGCGGGCCCAGCCAACCGGCCAGCACCTCAGCAATCTGCCAGGGGTCCTCCACGTATGCGCCCACGCCATGCTTGAGCACATAGGGTACATTGCCCTTCTCCTGACCGGGGATGTAGCCAGTGAGCAAGAGTGGCAGCCCGAGAGCCAGGCCCTCGGCGATCGTACCAGGGCCCGCCTTCGTCACAACGCAGTCGCTGGCCGCCATATAGTCCCAGATGTCTTCGACAAAGCCCTTAACCATGACTGGAACAGGCCAGTTTCGGGCATCGAGCTCTTGCTTGAGGTCCTGGTTGCGGCCGCAGATGATCACCAGCTGCCCGGCTGGAGGCGCGCCTACAACCGTGTCCGCAGCCAGCCTGGCCGCCGCAAAACGCGAGATGTCAGCAACCCGGCCCATGCCTTCGCCGCCGCTGACAATGAGCGCCGTCGGCACGCCAGTTACCATGCCCAGATCCTGCTGTAGCTGCAGCTTGCTGCGGGTCACTCGCGAGAACGCACCCCGGATGGGCAGACCTGATAGGCGCAGCTGCTCTTGGCGCAGGCCGGCACGCAGAGCCAGGCGATAGCCCTCATCGCTGGGGACAAAACAAAGCGCGGCCCGGCGGTCGAACCAAACGGGTGGAATCGTCACCAGATCGGTGACCACGGTGACCAGCGGGATCGGCCGCTTGGTCTTTTCCAGCACGTGCAGGATGACGCCCTGGACCAGCGGGTGGACCGAGACGATCAGATCAGGACTGCTGGCGCGTATGGCGCGGTCAAACAGTGGCCGGAGGACATTGGCCGCGGCGCTCATGACCGGCTCGACGAGCTGGGCGTTCTCGCCGACTTCGTAGATCAAGCGATACAGCCAAGGCACATCATCGACCAGGAAGCGATAGCTCTTGGGAACACGGCTGAGCAGCGCTGGAGCGAAATCGGCCCAGAGGTCGATCATGCTGAGCTGCACCTGGTCGGAGAAGCGCTCCAGGAAGGCATCGCGCAGCGCTGAGGCGCTCGCCCGGTGACCGCCACCGCCTTCGTCGGTCATCAGAATCAGTATGCTCTTCATCTAGCCTCCACAGCAGCGCTCCAGCCCGCGCGTTGTGCACCTTACCTCTGATTATAGCTCGGATGTAGCCTGATCTCAACCGCGACCCTGCTAGATTGTTGCGGTGCGCAGCATCCGCCCCGGGTACCAGGTGTAGCTGTGCTTGCCGACCCAGGCAGTACGCGGTACAATGGGAGTGAGATGGTCGCAAATCGCCCCGTGAAGACGATTGCTGTTTGAGATGCATCACGATCTCTGCTTCGCGTGGAACTGGGAATACGATGCAGATTTCGCCGGTGTGTTGACGACCACGGCAGAAGAGCAAGGGGTCTCGTTGCTGCAAGTGACCCCCTCGAACCTCGATGCGACGGGCGAGGAGCTGCGCACGGGCCAGACGAGCTTTGGCACTCTGTTCGACCGAGCCTCTGACAGCGATCCACACTTTCTTCACCTCTCCACCTGGGCCGCAGAGCACAACGCAGCGAACATCAACCCACACCACAAGGCGCAGCGGGCCTGGGACAAGGCCACGATGCACCTGGAGTTCCTTTCCGCTGGCCTGGTCGTGCCCTACACCATCATCCTGCCCCCGTTTAGTCAGCAGGCTGAATTGCCGAGCCTCGACCTGGCCCCGCTCAATGGTTGTTTCAGCATCAAGCCAGCCGGGCTGGGTGGCGGCGATGGTGTCGTCAACCATGCCCACTCGTTTGAGCAGGTGCAGGCCGCTCGCCAGGAGTACCCGGAGCACAAGTACCTGCTGCAGGCACACGTCACACCGGTGGCCCACGGCGCTCACGCGCCCTGGTTCCGTGTGCTCTACTGTTGCGGGGAGACGCTGCCCAGCTGGTGGGATGTAGACAGCCACCGCTATACGCCGTTCGGCTCCGGGCCGGAAAGCGGCCATGCACGGAGCGCCCTGGTCAGCCTGATGGCCCGCATCGCCGAGGTGTGCGGCCTTGGCCTGTTCTCAACCGAAGTCGCGCTCACCTCTTCGTACGAGCTTGTGGCTGTTGATTATGTCAATGAACCGCCTGACCTGCGCCTGCAATCCAGAGCCGTGGACGGTGTTCCGGACAGCATCGTGGAGGCCATCGCCAGGAGGATCGTCGCGGTTGCCGCGCAGACCTCGCGCCATCGTTCGGCATGAAGCTGCGGGCGCCCCTGCCCTGCCGCCAGACCTGCGGGGAAAACAAGAGGCCCGCCCCCTGCGGGGATCGGGCCTCGGCCAAACAGAAACCGAGCGTAACAGCTAGCGCCCCAGGTATGCTTCTTTGACCTGCGGATTCTCCAGCAGCTCTCCAGCTGGTCCCTGCAGCCTGACACGCCCGGTCTCGAGCACGTAGGCGCGGTGGGCGATAGAGAGAGCCATCGCAGCATTCTGCTCGACGAGCAGAATGCTGGTGCCCTGCTTGTTGATGTCCTCGATGATGCGGAAGATCTCCTCAACGAGCAGTGGCGCCAAGCCCATCGAGGGCTCATCAAGCAGCAGCAACTCGGGGCGGGCCATCAGCCCACGGCCCATGGCCAACATCTGCTGCTCACCGCCAGACAGCGTCCCGCCAGGTTGGGTAAGACGCTCTTTCAGGCGTGGAAAGCTGGCAAACACACGCTCCATGGAGGCCTGGATCTCCTTGCCATCCCGCCGCGAGAATGCACCCATTTCCAGATTCTCCCGCACGGTGAGCGGTGCAAAGATCTTGCGACCCTCGGGCACTTGCACGATGCCGAGCGACACGATTTTGGGCGCCGACACGCGCGTCAGGTCACGCCCGCGGAACGAGATGGAGCCTTGCCGTGGTCGCAAGAGGCCAGAGATGGTCTTGAGCGTAGTACTCTTGCCGGCGCCGTTGGCGCCAATGAGCGTGACGATCTCGCCCTCGTTGACCTCGAAATCGACGCCCTGGAGAGCGTGAATGGCGCCGTAGAAGACGTGCAGGTCCTTGACTTCCAGCAGTGTGGCCATTACTCGCTGAACCTCCTGCCAAGCTTGCCCAGGTAGGCCTCAATGACCTGGGGATTGTTGGAGATTTCCTCGGCCGTTCCACGTGCGATGACCTGCCCAAAGTCCATCACAGTGATCCATTCGCAAATGCCCATGACGACCCTCATCTGGTGCTCGATGAGCACAATGGTCAGCTTGAAGCGATCGCGAATAAAGCGGATCATATCCATCAGTGTGTGCGACTCGGCGGGGTTCATGCCCGCCGCCGGTTCATCCAACAGCAGCAGCTTGGGTTGACTGGCCAGCGCACGAGCAATCTCAACACGACGCTGCTCACCGTAGGGCAGGTTGCTGGCAATCTCCTCCTGCCGATCCTGCAGGTGGAATAGAGCCAGAAGGTCCTGAGCCTTGTCGGTAAGCTCTCTCTCCTTGCTCTCAAAGCTCTCGCCGTGGAGGATGGCACCAGCAACGCCGTACCCCGCCCTAAAGTGGTACGCGACGCGCACATTGTCCAAGACTGTCATGCGAGGAAAGAGGCGGATGTTCTGGAATGTGCGTCCGACGCCCAGCTGGGTGATGGCATGCGGAGGCAAGCGCACCAGGCTTTGGCCATTAAGCTTGACATCCCCCGAGGTGGAGCTGAGCAAACCGGTGATCATGTTGAAGACGGTAGTCTTGCCCGCACCGTTGGGGCCGATCAATCCGACGAGCTCGCCCTGGGCTACGCTCAGATCAAAGTCACGCACGGCCCACAGGCCGCCTTCGTAGCCCGCGGCAGTCATCACGCCACCAAAGTTCTTGGACAGTCCACTAATCTGCAACACGGGGCATTGAGCTGTCGTTTCGGCGGTCATCGGGCCATCTCCTGGCTGCTCGCTGCTGCCTCCGGCGCACTGGAGTCCGGTGCTGACGTGTTGGCGCGGGTAGGCCACACGGGTGCGCGCAAAAAGCCGAGCTCACGTCTGCCCATCAGCCCTTGCTGACGGAAAAGCATGAGCAGCAGCAGAGCAATCGGATAGATGACAAAGCGCCAGGCCTCAAACCCTTGCGGCAGCCAGATGCGCATGCCCTCGAGGCTGATGGCCCAGAGGAAAGTGGCGAGGATGGTGCCGGTCATGTTGCCCAGGCCGCCAAAGACGATAATGATCAAGGGGTCGAAGGACTTCATGTAGGAAAAGTACCCCGGCGCCAGAAAAGCGTAAAGATGAGCGTACAAGCCGCCAGCAAGGCCAGCGAAGACGCTGCCGATGACAAAGGAAAGGGTCTTGTACTTGAGGGTGTCGATGCCCATGGCCTGTGCCGCAACTTCGTCTTCGCGCACGGACACAATCGCGCGACCGGCGCTCGAATAGAGCAAGTTGCGGGTGATCACAGTGGCCAGTACCAGAAAAACGTAGGCCCACAAGAACGACGTCAGCGTCGGAATGCCCACCATGCCACGTGCACCCTTGGTTTCCGGGATGACCAGGTCAGAGTTGATGATGAGCACCTGCACGATGATGGTGAAGCCGAGCGTGGCAATGCCAAAATAGTCAGAGCCCAACCGCAGGAGGACGACGTAGCCAAAAGCCAGGCTGATGATGCCAGCCAACACCGCACCAAGAAGCACGGCTGCCAGAAGCAAGCCGGACTTGGCGGAATCCAC
>DIVN01000212.1 GCA_002435875.1 Anaerolineales bacterium UBA6131 | reverse complement strand
GGGGGACGGGCAATGGGCACACGACCCCATGGTGCGAGGAAGAGGGGAACGCGCGCGTCGTATAGTTCCCTTGGGGGCGTCAGTGGCAAGGTACAGCGCCTTGGGCGTGCGGACGCAGGCCTGTGCTCCGATTTGACACGACACGGCCGAGGACTATCATGAAATAATCGTAGACCACGCGGCACGGTGACTCTGGCAAGGGGAAGGTGCGAAATGAACCAACAGAAGAACTATGAAGCACCCAAGGTCATGCGGCTTGGCGACGTCAAGACAGGCCGGGGCTTCTGCGAATCAGGCAGCAGCGACGTGGATGCGTGTTACGCTGCGGGAAGCCTCGCACTGCAGGAGTGCGGTGGCCCGGGCATCAGTCCTTCTACGGGGACGTGCGTCCAGCCCGGCAGCGGCGTGCAGAATGGTACTTCAGGCTGAGAGGCCAGCAATGAAACCTGAGCAAGCTCAAGAATATGAGGTACCGCGGGTCATGCGCCTTGACGAAACTAGGCAGGGCCGGGGCGTCTGCGATCCGGGCAGCGGGGATACCGAAGCCTGCTACGAGCCTGGCAACTCCGCGGCCCTGGAGTGTAACGAACCGGGCAACAGTGCCGTCGGCGCGACGTGCAACTACCCGGGCAACAGCGCGACGTTGATGTGCACTCAACCGGGGAACGCGATCCCGTAAGCGTTGCTGGGCCTAGTTGAACAGCCGCCAGCCGTCCATGACGCATGTCGCCTGGCTTAGCCTGGGGCAGTTCAATCCGCGCGTGGGCGTGGGCGGCATGCGCAGCACGCTTTCGCGGCTGCGTGCCTTGCGGGAGCAAGGGTATCCTGTATCGATCCTTGACTTTCTGGCCAATGACCAGGATCACGAGGGATTTGATCGGCTTCTGAGTGAGTATGGCGGCGGGTTGGAGCAAGACGGCTCCACCTGCCGCTGTTTGTTTGCGGGCTTGTCCTATGTTCACCAAGTGCTGCCGCGGCCGTGGTTTGAGCTGATCCGCCAGCAACAGCCAGCGGTGGGGGCCATCGTGGCGGCCCTGCGGCGCGAGGGCGTAGAATATACCTTCACCTTTGACGAGGGCTTGTGGCCGCTGCAGGCTGCCTGGCGTGCCAGGGTCCCCGGTGCGCATTTCTTCCAGACCGCCGGCGATGTGCGCCGCTTTGCACGCAATCCCGGCTACATCTGGCTGCTCAAGCATCGCACCGTGGTGGCCACCAGTCGCTTTATGCAGGGGCTCATTGGCACCCATCTGGGCCTCGACTCTCTCCTCTGGTATCCCTGTATCGATCTGCGCGCCTATCGTCAGGCAGCACACGAGCGCGGACTCGGGCGCATCGGCTTTAGCGCCACCGGGGGTGCCAAGGGCTGGCAGGTAGTGGAACAGGTGGCCCGACGCCTGCCGGAGAGGCAGTTCGTCGTCGCTGGGCATGGTGTGCGCACGGACGGCCGTGGCCTGCCGGAGAACGTAATGCTCCTTGGGCATATTGCCGACATGCAGCCGTTCTACGCTCAGATCGATCTCCTGTTGGTGCCTTCCATGGTGGAGGAGGCCTTCGGCCGGGTGGTCATCGAGGCCGCCGCCGCAGGCATCCCCAGCGTCGCCAACTGCATCGGCGGTCTGCCCGAGGCGCTGGGCGACAGCGGCGCGCTGGTCGAGGTGCGGGATGACATCGCAGCCATGGCCGAGGCATATGTTGGGGCGATTGCTGGCATGCTTGGCACGCCCGACTCGTACGCACGCGAGCGACAGCGGGCGCTGGCCCGCGCGGCGGCGTATGAGCATGAGCAACACGCGGCGATCACGGCTTTCTGTGCGCGGGAGCTGGAGCTGCACGTCGGGCGCCCATCGCAGGTTGGTGGTGCGCCCGCAGCTTGACAGAAGTGCCTCGACCGGCTATAGTGGGTGGCAGGTAGGCGGCAAGGGCTGGGTCGTCAGTCTCTTGGAAGGAGTACAACTCGATGGCAGAGGCGAAGGCTACGGCATACGAGCGACCTCGGGCGATGCGCGTTGGAGGCTTAAGCGAAGGCACGGGGGTGTCGTGTTTCCTTGGTGAAGCACAAGCCTGTTCGCAACCGGGGAGCGGGAACGAATTCTGCGGGCCCGGGGCCTCCGCGACCATGGCCTGCGAGTATACCGGCACATCGGCGGTGAGCGTCTGCTATTACAGTGGTCTGTCTGCGGCAGAAACCTGCGCCGGCACCGGCAGCGGGGCCTCGATCAGGCCGCCGGTCAACAGGGCCAGCTGACCTCAGAACGCTGGGGGCTGCTGTTTGGGGCGAGAGACTCCCATGCACTTTCTGGCCATCTCCTCCACAGGATAGCGTCGCGCATCAGTTCTACTGAGCGTCTGGCATGCCGTGCTGAGGGGGAAAATGTCGCACATCAAGAAGACAGACTATGAGCCACCCCGCGCGATGCGGCTTGGCGAGCTGAGACCGGGTGCTGGCGCGGCCAGCGTTACCTGCTTCCTGGGGGGCGGCGAGGCCTGCACGGTTCCGGGCAGCGGCAACGAATCCTGTGATCCCGGACTGTCTGCGTTCGGCGTATGCATCGAGTCCGGAAGCTCGGCCTCCGACTGCTTCGTTGCTGGAAACTCCGCTGCAGGCTATTGCGCCGCTCCAGGCAGCGGGTTCTAGCGTTCCCCATCCGTACACAACAGCTTGGGTGGTTGACTTTCGCCCCTCGCAACATGCGGGTACGTGCTGAAGCGCGGCCCCTCGTGGTGGTGCACACTTCTCGTCCGCGCCGCTTTGGTCTGTTGCCTCTTTTGACCGGTGAGCAGCGCCATGACTGTCCCATGGGTTCGAGTACATCTTCCACTTCGGGCATCAGTCCCCTTCTTCTTCGCCCAAGGCTGCATCTGTGCCCGTCCAGGGTTGCAGGTTAGCCTGCCGTCCAGGTACAGCTTTGGCCGCCTGGCCGATGCGCATCAGCCAACAATGTGCTACTCTGACTGGTAGAAGCGAATGCTCTCCAGCCAATTGCACGCTTTCATCGACGGTTGCGGAGCCAGACAGGAGGCAGAGCGATGGATAAGCCAACCTTCTTTGATTTCGCGGCCGAGGTCGGCCTGACCAAGCACTTTGGCGGGGTCGCGGCTACGCGCCAGCTGGCCGAGATGTGCCATATCCACCAGGACAGCTACGTGCTCGATGTCGGCTGCGGGGCAGGGACCACCGCCGCCTTCCTGGCCAGGCAGTATGGTTGCCGTGTCGCCGGCGTGGACATCCGCGAGCGCATGGTGGATCGCGCCCAAGAGACGGCGCAGCGCTTGGGTGTGCAAGGCCTGGTGGAGTTCCGGGTGGCGGATGTGCAGTCCTTGCCGTTTGTGGAGGGCATGTTTGATGCCGTGCTCAGCGAGTCGGTGACCTCCTTCCCTGCCGACAAGGCGCTGGCCGTGCGCGAGTACGCCCGCGTGGTCAAGAAGGGCGGCTATGTCGGGATGGGCGAGGCGACCTGGCTCAAGACGCCGCCACCGCCCGAGCTGCTGGCCTGGGTACGCCAGGACGTAGGTGCGACGGTGGAGCCTCTCACTGCCGAGGCCTGGGTCGGCCTGTTGAGGGAAGCCGGCTTGCCTCTCGTGGCCAGGCACGTGCGCGAAGTGCAGCCGGCGCAGGAAGCCAGGGGCCTGACCAAACGGTACGGTCGCGCGGCCCTGGTGCGCAGCATCTTGCGGGCGGCCAGGCTCTACGTGCGCAGTCCGGAGTACCGCGCTTTTGTGCGCTCGGTGCGCGAGGGCGGCGTGCTCCCTGCCGGGTTACAAGAGTACTTTGGCTACGGCCTGTACGTCGGCAGGAAGGAGTAGAGGGAAACCATGGGGCAAGCAGAGAACAGCGATCGGCAGGATGAGTTCAGCTACTTTGGCATGCAGTCGATGTGGGGCGTGACCAAGCACATGGGCGGGCTCAAGGCCACCGACGAGCTGGCCGCGCTGTGTGGCATCGGCAGGGGTACGCGTGTGCTGGAGGTGGGCAGCGGTGTTGGCCTCACCTCCTGCCATCTTGCCGCCAAATTCGGCTGTCAGGTAGTGGGTGTAGACTTGTCAGCCAGGATGATCGAATGGGCGACGCGCCGCGCCCAGCGCAAGGGCCTCAGCGAGCAGGCGCAGTTCCGCATTGGCGACGCCGTCGGCCTGCCGTTCGCCGAGGGCAGCTTTGACGTGGTGCTGTGCGAGTCGGTGACGGCCTTTCCTCCTGACAAGCAGAAGGCAGTAAACGAATACACCCGAGTAGCGCGGGCGGGCGGTATGGTGGGCATGAATGAGGGCACGTGGATCCGGCCCGACCCTCCTGCGGAGCTGGTCTCCTATTGCGAGCGCACGATGGACGGGGCACACTTCCTGACGCCCGACGGCTGGCGCGCGCTGCTGGTCAAGGCCGGCTTGCAGGATCTGGTCGTGCGTCCACAAACGGTCAATGCCTTTCGCCAGAAGCTCGACGAGCTGTCGGGCTTGGAGTGGGAGGACTGGCGCGAACGGCTGGGCGCCACGGGCACGGTCCTGCGCATGTACGCACGCGACCCCGCGTTCCGCCGCTACGCGCGCGAGCTCATGCCATCGATGTCCAACGCCCGTGCGCTGTTCTACTATCTAGGCTATGGCCTGTACGTGGGAAGCAAGCCGTAGGCCCGTACCATGTCATCGCGAGACCCTCGGGGCCCAAGACCATAGCCCCCTGCTGGAGTCGATTCTGGCCAGGTGGCCTGCCAGGCGGCAGGTGAGGGCGTGCCTACTGGGGCTCCCGCCTTCTGATTTGACACCTAGCTGATAATGTGCTAAACTGTTGTTGTTCATAGACGACGTTTCCGTACAGCGCCCGCGGGCGCCGGAACGGAGGCAACGAGCGTCGGGATCAGGCTGTAAGCCGGGAAGACCCGGCTTTTCCTGTACCCGATGCTTTTTTGTTATGTGCGCCAGGTCGGCTGCACGCCAGGAAGTGACGGGACGGGATGCGCTCGAACTCGCGAAGGAGTACAAACGGAAACACATGACGAAGGAAACCAAGACAACAGTCGACACCGACCACAGGCACAACGAGCATCGCGGCCTCACCGCCGCAGAGGTCGCCGAGCGCAGGCAGAAGTACGGCGAGAATGCCCTGCCGGAGGCCCAAGGGCCCTCGCGCTGGGCGGTCTTTGTCTCTCAGTTCAAGAGCCCATTGGTATACATAATCCTGGTGGCGGCGCTGATCTCGGCAGTGATGGCAGAGTGGAGCGACTTTGCCATCATCATGGCTGTGGTACTGCTCGATGCCGGGCTTGGCTATGCGCAAGAATACCAGGCCCAACGGACCTATGCGGCGCTCAAGAGCCTTGTTAAGCCAACGACGACTGCGATCCGCAACGGTGAGCGCGTGGAGATCGAGGTGAAGGACCTCGTTCCGGATGATGCCGTTCTGCTCAGCGCGGGCGAGAAAGTCCCTGCCGATGGCGTGCTGCTGGAGAGCACGACCATGGCCGTCGATGAGGCCATTCTCACCGGCGAGAGCGAGCCCGTGAACAAGGATGACCAGGGCGCAGAGCGCAGCCACGTTTTCATGGGCACCACAGTCCTTACCGGCCGCGGTATGATGAGGGTGGAGCAGACCGGCACGCGCACGGAGCTGGGAAAGATCGCCCAGAGCCTCAGCGAGAGCACCGAGACGGAAACCCCGCTGCAGGCCAGGCTGGAGGCGTTCAGCCGCTCGCTGACCCGGCTGGTGGTGCTCGCGACCTTGCTGATCCTCACCGTTGGTCTGCTGCGCAGCGGGGACGTGCGAAACAACCTGCTGCCGGTGGCACGGGTGTCGGTCATTCTGGCTGTCGCGGCCGTGCCCGAAGGCCTGTTGATGGCCGTCACCGTTGTGCTGGTCGTAGGCATGCGCAAGATCCTGAAGCGCAATGGCCTGGTCAAGCGGTTACTGGCCGTGGAGACGCTGGGCTCGGTGACCACCATCTGCTCCGACAAGACGGGCACCCNNCGACAAGACTGGCACGCTGACCGAGGGCCGCATGCGCGTGACGCACAGCGCGCTGCAGAATGAGCAGCGAGCCATGGAAGTGATGGTACTGTGCAACGACCTGGAGGGTCCTGTCGATGTGGCCCTCTGGGAGCATGCCAGGACAATTCTGGGCCACGGCGAGCCGGCGGGTCAGACAGAAGACGCCGCACAGTCCCTGTCTGACGAGGCAGAACGACTGGACGAGCTGCCGTTCAACAGCGAAAGCAAGTGCATGATCACCGCCAACCGTCTGCAAGGCGAGGAGCGCAACTACCTGAAGGGAGCGCCGGAGATCGTGCTGGGCATGTGTGAAATCCACGAGGCCCAACGACAGAACGTCTTGGACACCGTTGAGAAGTGGGCAGGCGAAGGCCTCCGGTTGTTGGGATTGGCCTCGCGTCCGATGGGACAGCTCGACGACCGAAGCGGCTATACATGGGTGGGTCTGCTGGCCATGCAGGACCCTGTCCGTCCCGAAGTCCCGCACTCGATCCAGGTGGCTCGTAAGGCTGGCATAGACGTCAAGATGATCACGGGTGACTACCGCCGCACGGCAGAGCAGATCGCAC
>DIVN01000226.1 GCA_002435875.1 Anaerolineales bacterium UBA6131 | reverse complement strand
GCTACTGAATATGGCCATGCCGCTTGTGTTTGCTGCCACAGGGTTGCAGGCAGCGTACAGTGGAGAGCGTCATTTCATCCCGGCCTATCCTTACCTGGCTTGCCTCGCTGGGATTGGCTTTGGTTGCGTCTTTGATACGCTGGTGCAGTGGGCAGAACGCGCCTTTGACCCGGGGAGGGCATCGCGCTTGCGGCTGGCGATTGCCATGCTGCTCCTTTTACAGTTCGTGCCGCCCCTGGTTTCGATGGCTCAACTTCATCCCTATGAGCTTTCTTACTACAGCGAGTTGATTGGTGGACTGCGTGGAGCCCAACGATGGGGCCTGGAGACAACGTTCTGGTGCGAGACATATCGGGCCGCATTGCCCTACCTGAACGAGCAGGCGCCAGCTGGTGCCACGGTGTGGTCCGAAAACCCATATGTGCTGCGGACCTACCAGAGAAACGGCATGTTGCGTGCAGACCTTGTGCCCATCGGCGGCGACGTAACGGATCCAGGCACGGCTGACTATGTCCTGGTGCAGATTCGCGAGACCGGGTTGATGTACTATATCCCTGAGGTGCAAGCGATAGCACGGGCACGCGTGCCCGCATATGTGCTGGAACGACAGGGTGTCGCTCTGCTTCGAGTCTATAGCTTGTCCTAATCTTGCTAGGTTTGCTGAGAAAGGACGATTGCGACTTGGGTAGTTGGTTGGTGCAGTCTCTGAGAGCTAGCCTGACAGGAACACGCAGACGCGACGCAGTGTTGCTGGTCTTGCTCTTCTGCCTTGCCATGTCACGGGTCTTCTGGCAACTGGGAGAGGGCAGCCTTGGCGACTATGACGAAGCAGACTATGCGCAGAGCGCCCGAGAGATGTTATGGTGGTCCGACCTCAATACGCCTCGCTGGAATGGGATGGAGTTCCTGGACAAGCCCCCTCTATGTCAATGGCTAACCGTGCTCTCCTACAAAGTGTTCGGCGTCAACGAGTTCGGTGCTCGTGCGGTGGCGGCGTTTTCGGGAGTGCTGGCCATCGTTTTGACCTATCTGTTGGGCCACGATTTGTTTGGGGGCCGGGCGACAGGTTTTGGTGCTGCACTGATACTGATGACCATTAGCCACAACCTGTTCTCCCATGGTTACAATTTCCTCAGCCTGGCCCGTGTTGGGATGCTCGACATGCCACTGATACTCCTGATGATGCTCAGTGTATGGCTGGTCTGGCGAGGAACGACTGGCCCGCACCACCGACGTGGCGGCTATCTCACTGCCGTGGGCGTGCCTTTGGGGCTGGGGTTGATGACCAAGAGTATCGCGGGTTTCTTGGCCTATGGGATCGTTGCCCTGTACCTGCTGCTCGCCGTGCCTCGGAAGGTATGGTGGCGGCGTGAGTTGCTTTGGGGTTTGCTGCTCTCGGTGGCGCTGGCTGCACCATGGCATCTTGGGCAGCTGTTCATCTGGGGAGAGCACTTCTGGAACTCCTACATGGTGTCCCTGACCGTCGGCTACGTTACTGGCGATCAAGGGCACACCAAGGATTGGCTGTTCTACTTCCGCAGTATGCAGAGAGGCTTTCCGCAGTTCTACCCTGTGGTGGCTCTGGCAGTGATCTATGCCGTCGGGAGAGTCGCTCGCCAGTTGCCTGCGGCCCGCCTGGCCCCCGACTCGGCAGACCAGACGAATGGTGCGCTTCTGGACAAGGGCAGGCTTCTCTTGCTCTGTTGGGTTGCGGTGCCTATGATACTGTACAATATCTCGCGCAGCCGGATTGGGTGGTACATGATTCCCATCTATCCGGCGTTGGCTTTGTTGACCGTTAGCCTGTTGGTGGAGGTCGTGCACAAGCTAATACCGTGCACGCTATTGCAGCGCATGGCCTCAATCTTCGGCTGGGGCGGGACGATCAACTGCGAAACGAGCAGCTGGTTGCTGGTGGCGGTCATCGCATGCCTAACTTTTGCCCTGAATCCCAGGATGCCCCGGGTGAATGACTTTAACCCGGACGTGAAGCGGGTGGCGCAATTCGGCCACTATGTTGTGCCCGATGATGCGGTGCTGGTGAACTATTGGCCCGGTTCTTTCTGGATTCGTCCTTCGGCGCTGTTCTATGCCGATCGGCCGATGCTTTTTGTGTACGATGAGCGAGCGCTGCGTCGTCTGTTCAGCACACAGGGTGAGTTCTACCTCCTGGTGCAACGGGATCACTGGGAGCCGTTCAGTGCATGGGGTGACATCGTGTACCAGAGTGGCGAGTACCTTCTCACACGGGTGAGTGGCAAAAACGAGGCTCAACTCTCGCTAATCATGCTAGACGGCAGGGTCTGATGGACACCGAGATATTTCTTTCCATTGCTGCTCCGACATACAACGAGAGAGAGAACATTGAGAACGTGGTCGTGGCTTGGGAAGATCTCTTCGTCCGCGACGGCATTCAGGGCGAGGTGGTGATCGGCGAGGATGGCAGCACCGACGGCACGAAGGAGATTCTGCGTGGTCTCATGGCGAGATACGCCAACCTGGTAGTCATAGACCACCCAGTCAACCGCGGGTATGGGAGTGCACTATCGAGTGCCCTTCGTCGGTCAAGAGGACAGTACGTGCTTACCACAGACTCTGATGGACAGTTCGACGCAGCAGAGTATCGCCTGCTTTTGGCAGAGATATCCAAAGGATTTGATGTGGTGACAGGTTATCGTGTCAGCAAGCGAGATAGCCTCCTGCGCGTGGTGGCTGATCGGGTGCTCAACCTGATCATCCGCACCCTTTTTCATCTTCCCCTGCGGGATACCAATTGTGCCCTCAAGCTCTTCAAGGGGAATGTGGCTCGCCAACTGACTGTCGAAGCACGAGGATATCCGACGCCTACGGAGTTGCTGGTGAGGGCGCATACCCTGCAATACCGTATTGGAGAAGTTGGCATCACCCATCGCGAGCGCGCCGGTGGCAAGTCGAAGCTGAAAGCACTGCAGACTAGCTGGCATATGATGCTGTTCCTCATCTATCTCAAGTACAGACAGATGCTATATCGTCACGGGGTCATCAACGCTTTCTGAGCAGGAGGGATCTTGTCGCAAAAGCTAGTCGGTGTTGTGCTGGCAGCAGGAAAGGGCAGTCGCATACAGCCACTCAATCTATACATGCCCAAGCCACTGCTTCCCGTGTGCAACAAGCCGATCATCCAATACCAGCTCGAGGACATGCGCAACATCGGGGTTGACGATGTGATTATCGTAGTCGGCCACCTGAAGGAGGAGATCATCTCGTACTTTGGTGACGGTTCCTCTCTTGGCCTTCACATCCGCTATGTGGAACAGCATGAGACCCTGGGCATTGCGCATGCGGTCGCACAGCTGGAGAATGAGGTGGATTCTCCATTTATCCTGTTCCTGGGGGATATCTTCCTGGTTGCCAAGGATTTGCAGGCGATGGAGCGCATGTTCTGGGAGCGGCGTGCCGGCGCTGTACTTGCCGTGAAGCGCGAAGACAACCCCGAATACGTGCGACGCAACTTTGCCGTCGTCTTGCACGGCAGCGGAGTGGTTACCCGCGTAATCGAGAAGCCGAGATATGTGACCACCAATCTTAAGGGCTGTGGAGTCTACATCTTTGATCTCGCCATCTTCGATGCAATCCGCCGCACGCCGCGTACGGCTCAGCGAGATGAGTACGAGATCACAAACTCTATCCAAATCTTGATAGATGATGGCTATCCCGTCTATCCGGCTGAGGCCATCGACTGGGACATGAACATCACCTTCGCCTGTGACCTCCTGGACTGCAACCGCAGCCAGTTGCTTCGGCTGAGACAACCATCACTCGTTGGCAAGAATGCGCACATTCACCCGGGAGCGAGGATCGAGGGCTCAGTTCTCGGCGATGGCGTGGTAATTGAACACCCGATCCTGGTAAAGGACTCGCTTGTCTTCTCCGACGTACGGATTGATAGGCGGGAGGATCTGGTGCGTGCCGTGCTTACGCCAGATGTGACAATCGATTGCCGGGCTGGGGCGGATGAGTGACACTATGATCCCCAGGGCTGCTCTTGTTACCGGAGGTGCGGGCTTTATTGGCTCACACTTGGTGGCACGTCTGCTCGGCGAAGGCTGTCAGGTGACTGTGCTTGATGACCTCTCGATGGGTAAGCGGGAGAATGTCCCTTCGGCTGCCAGGCTGGTCATTGGCGACGTCCGCGACCGGGAAGCGATCGATGATGCCCTCGCGGGCGTCGATGTGGTGTTTCATCTGGCCGCCCGTGTGAGCATTCGTGCCTCGGTCGCTGGCTTCTATTCGGATGCAGAGACCAACCTGATGGGAACGCTCAATGTCCTGAGCGCGTGCGGCGAACATCACGTTCGTCGGTTCATCTATGCATCGTCGATGGCAGTGTATGCGGATTCACCGCAACCCACGCCGCTTTCGGAAGAATATGAGCCAAGACCGATTTCGCCGTATGGGGTGGCGAAGCTTGCTTGTGAGCAGTATGCACAACTTGTCGGTGCGCAACTAGGCTTTGATACTGCGGTGCTTCGGTACTTCAATACTTATGGGCCCAGGCAGACGTTTACACCCTATGTTGGGGTTATCACTATCTTCGTGCAGCGATTGCTTAGAGGGGAGCCTCCGTTGATCTACGGGGACGGAAACCAGTGTCGCGACTTTGTCCACGTGGATGATGTTGTCGACGCAACCGTGCGCGCCATGACCACGAACGAACGCGCTACGGTCTTCAATGTGGGATCGGGGCAGGGCATGACCGTCAATCAGATTGCTGCCTTGCTCTGTGCGCGTTTGAGACCCGATATCAAGCCCGAGCACTTGCCTGAGCATCCTGGTGAATTGCGCAACTCTGTGGCTGACATCACTCGCGCCAATCAGCAATTGGGCTATCGCCCACGCGTGAGGTTGGAAGATCGAATCGATGAGGTCATCGCCTGGAACCGGGGTGCCTGATACAATGGATTGTTCGGCCAAAACCCTCGTAATCATACCTGCACATAACGAGGCGAAGAACCTGCCGGCCGTGCTCGCCGAAGTTGCTGCCCTGAAGGCCGCTCTGCCGATTCTGGTAGTTGATGACTACTCCACGGACGATACGGCAGCTGTCGCCTCTGCGCTGGGAGCCCGCGTGCTGCAACTGCCATGTAACCTTGGTTACGGTGGGGCTCTGCAAGCCGGATTTCGCTATGCTCTGCACTATGGCTTCGACTTCGCTGCGTTGATGGATGCGGATGGTCAGCACAAGGCTTCTGGGATGTTGGATCTGCTGCAGTTAGTTTGGGCTGGCGAGGCTGATGTGGCCATTGGCTCGCGTTTTTTGGGTCACGCCGAGTACAACATCAGTTTCGTGAAGCGTCTTGGAATGGCGATTTTCAGTCAGGTGGTGTCTCGCATCACCAGACAGAGAATCACGGATGCGACCTCCGGCTTTCAGGCGGTAAACCGAGATGTTCTCACCTTCTTCGCCTCAGACAACTACCCAGTAGACTTTCCAGATGCCGATATGATCTTGCTTCTTCATTTCGCCAGGTTCCGTCTGCGCGAGGTGCCGGTGACCATGCGAGATCGTCTCAGTGGGGAGTCCATGCACTCGAGCTGGAAGCCCCTGTACTATGTGGCCAAGATGTTCTTCTCCATATTCATTGTTCTGCTTCGCCAAACCACGCATAGGAATGCAGTTCGCCCTGCGGCGACCTCCATCGTCTCCCCCTGTGATGCGGCGCGGCAAGTGGGTCGCTGAGCCAAGCCGTATGCTGAATGCCCTGACGATCGATGTGGAAGACTGGTACCACCCGGAATTGGTGCGAGCTCACGTCCCAGCAAGTCAACGTTTCAGCCAGATCAGCACCTCCACGCACTATGTGCTCGATCTGCTGGAAGAATGTGGGTGTCGGGCTACGTTCTTTGTCGTTGGTGAGGTGCTTCAAGATCAGCCCGACTTGGTGACAGCGGTACTGCAGGCAGGACACGAATTGGGTTGCCACGGAATGAGCCACGTGCCGCTGTGGGACCTGACACCTGACAGGCTGCGTGCAGACCTTCACGAATTCATCGCGACGTGCCATGCTATTGCACCCGGGGCCAGTGTCATCGGCTTTCGGGCACCAACCTTTTCGCTAGACAATCGCACGAGTTGGGCGCTGCCGATCCTGGCTGAGTTCGGCTATCGTTACGACTCGAGCATCTTCCCTGCCAGGACACCGATGTACGGTGTCGCCGGTGGGCCCCTCGTGCCATATCGTCCTTCCTTACAGGATGTCGCTGTGGAAGATCCAAGAGGACCAATGCTGGAGTTTCCAATGTCTGTGTGGTCGTTCCTTGGTATACGGCTTCCGATATGCGGCGGTTTCTATCTGCGGACCTTGCCGATGGCCCTTGTACATCATGGCCTCCGGCGTATCAACCAACAGCGTTCTTTCACACTGTATGCACATCCCTGGGAAGTGTACCCCGGCACTCCGCGGTGGCCACTGCCCTTGTTTGCGCGTTTTGCAACGTACCATCACATTGACGCGATGCGCCAGAGACTGGCAGACCTGATTAGTGCCTTTCGGATGGCTCCAATGCGAGATGTGCTTGAGGCCAGAGGAGACTTGAGGCTATGACATTCTCTGAAACCTTGTTGACAGGCGGCCTCCAGAGATGGATTGCTGCCATCGATGCACTGGATGATGTAATGGAGCTTCGGGCGCGCGTTTTTGCCATGATCTTGGGTTTTGTCGTCCTGCTGTTGGTCGTCAACCTGGTGCGCACGCGCAAGCTCAAGGAGGAATTCGCTCTCTTGTGGCTATTCACTGGGGTAATCCTCGTTGCGGTTCCCTTGCTGATTGACTATCTTGACATGGTGGCATACGCACTCGGTGTGGAGTATCCCCCCGCACTGATTTTCGTGCTTGCGATCATCTCCTTGCTACTGATCCTGTTTCAGTTCTCCTTACGAATCTCGCGTCATAGCGAACATATGAAGGTGCTGATCCAGGAGCTAGCCTTACTGCGGGCGCGGATCAATGACTTGGAACAAGCTTCTGGCGACGTTCAAGACCCATCTACACATGGCAGAACGATAGTCACTGGGAATGATCATGACCTCAATTGATTCGGCATCTACGAGAAGTGATAGGACGCGTTTCACGATTTCTGGCCCGATGTTGCTGCTTGGCATTGGCGTGTTGGTAGCCTTTGTTCGTGTGCTGGCGGTCTCGTTGCCGCAACGCATTGTCTGGGGAGATGAGCCGTTCTACCTGTGGCTGGGGCGAAACTGGCTTACGGGGCGAGGCTATAGCTTCACAGGCTATTCCGACATACATCATACGCCGGGGTATCCCTTCCTGAGCGGCATTTTCTATCTGATTACTGGCAACCTTGAGCTGGCTAGCGACATATGCTATGTGCTCTTTGGTACCTTGCTCGCTATCCCGATCTACGGCTTGGCCAAAGAGATGTATGGCCGGGCGGTCGGCTTGACCAGCGTCGCGCTGTTGGCAATCTTCCCGGCGGTGGCAACTGCCCCTGCCTTGTGGGGCACACTGACTGAGCCGCCCTATTACTTCTTTGTCTACGCCGGACTCTTGACAGCGCTTCTGGCTATGCGCCGAGAGACGATCCGGCTGCATCTCTTGTCAGGGGTCTGTTTTGGCTTGGCTTACCTTGTGCGCCCCGAAGCCGTCGCCTACGTGGCCGCGGTTGCTGCCGTGTTGGGTCTGGTGCGCTTGTCGGAGCGAAGGCTACTGTCGCGCAGGATACTGCTCTCGCTGCTGGCTCTAGCTGTGGGTTTCCTGTTGCTCTTTATGCCATACGCGTTCTATGTGTACCTGGAGACTGGTGAGTGGATGGTTAGCGAGAAGGCAGGGGTGACCTTCGTCACGTGCCTGGGCCTATCGGAGGGCAACACCAGGGCGTTTGACGAGGCTACTTGGGGCCTGGATTCGACGGGCCGCGAGGTGTTCTTCTTCTCGCGTGAGAGCTATGACGTCAGCATGCTGGATGTGATCATGGCCTACCCCGCCGACTTCGTGCAGTTGGTGGTGCGAAACGCACGTCGCTTTATCGCCTCGCTCTTCTCCTCCCGTCTGTTTCCGTACTATTTCCTGCCACTCATCGGGCTTGCGTTCTTCCAGAGTGCCTGGGACAAGAAGCGACTAAAAGGTGAATTGCTCCTGATCGCCTCTCTGGCACCGGTGCTGGTCTTTCTCTTGTTCTTTATTCAGGATCGCTACATCGCAACACTGCTGCCCACCCTGGTCATCTGGCTGGCTTTGGGTGTTCACCAACTGGGTCAGTGGTTGCGCCTCTCGACGCGCAACGTCTTGGCCGACCATCCCAGGTGGGCCGACCAGTTCAGCGGATGGGCGTCCTTGCTTCCTCTGGTGGCAACTCTTCTGTACTTTTTGCTGCTGCAGCCGCGCATGATAGAGTTGTATGGCAACATTGGCTCGTTTCGGCCAGAACACAAGACCATTGGGCTTTGGATGCGTGAGCATATCCCCGCCGACTCGGTCGTGATGTCGCGATACCCGGCGATTGCGTTTTACGCCGATATGCCGTGGGAGCCGACAGCCAATGCAGAGCTGGATGCCCTCCTCATCTATGCGCGCGCACAGCACGTGGACTACTTTGTCCTTGATGAGCGAGAGACCCGCGACTTGCGTCCGCAATTTGCCGCGCTTTTTGACACGAGCACGATTTCTCCTAGCCTGCAGTTGGTTCATATGGATCCAGGCGCTGGCGAGAGAATCGCGATTTTTGCACTGAACTACTGAGAGGACCCATGGATCTAAGCGTTGTGATTCCTGCCCTTCACGAGGCGGACAATCTAGCCAAACTCTTGCCCAGACTCCACGAGGTGCTGTCTGGCCTCAACGACCAAGGTCTATCGGCCGGCGAGAAAGCCGAACTTGGCCGATCAAATGCTGAGGCGCACCCTTCAGACACAGGTCGGGCGCTAACTTACGAGATATTGGTCGTCGATAATCATTCTCCTGACGAAACCTGTTCCGTGTGCGAAGAAAAAGGGGCAATTGTGCTGCAGCAGGATGCGCTAGGTTACGGGGGGGCCCTGTGGGCGGGCTTTGCGCATGCCAAAGGCGACTACATCTTGACCATGGACGCCGATCTGTCGCATTTGCCGGACTTTATCCCGGAAATGTGGAAGCAGCGGAAGAATGCAGAGCTGGTGATCGCCTCTCGCTATGTGAAGGGCGGCAAGGCCGACATGCCCTGGTATCGCTACGTACTGAGCATTATCCTAAACCAGGTGTACACGCGGCTGCTTTCTCTGCCAGTACGCGACATCTCTAGCGGATTTCGCCTCTACCATGTCTCGATCCTTCGCGGGCTTGAGCTACGTAGCGCAGATTTCGATGCCCTCGAAGAGATTCTCATCAAGTGCTACGCAAAGGGCTGCCGGATCCTCGAAATCCCTTTTCGCTACGTACCTCGCGACGAGGGCAAGTCCAAAGTCAAGCTTCTGCAGTTTGGCCTATCCTATCTGCGCACGCTGCTGCGCATGTGGCGGCTACGCAATTCGATTGCTTCAGCTGACTATGATGCCCGGGCGTACGATAGCCCCATCTTCCTGCAAAGGTACTGGCAGCGTCGTCGCTACGACATTGTGATGAAAATGATCCGACCCAACCTGCCATGTCTTGATATCGGCTGCGGCTCCAGTCGCATACTGGGGGCTTTGCCCTCTCACAGCATCGGGCTGGACATCAATAATGCGAAACTGCTGTATTCAAGGCGCTATGGCTGTCCGTTGGTGGCGGGTTCGGCGTTTGCGCTGCCTGTACCGGACGAAAGCTTTGATCAATTGCTATGCTCGCAGGTCATCGAACACTTGGTACAGGGCACCCAGCCCTTTCAGGAGATGGCGCGTGTGCTACGGCCGAACGGACACCTGGTGCTGGGGACGCCAGACTACGGACGGCTGAACTGGTTGGTTATTGAGAGCCTCTACCGTCGCTTTGCCCCCGATGCATATGGCGATGAGCACATCACTCACTATACCCGTGGCGAGCTGCTTGAGATTCTCTCGGGCTATGGTTTCGAGGTCCGAGATACTCGCTACATTTGCGGTGGGGAGATGATCCTGTCGCTGGTCAAAGTGCGGTCTGCCTGACAGGCGTCGGCATATGTCAGAGCAGGAGTGTGCACAAAGGGGAGTTCTGGGTAGCGGTGAAGCGGGTCGCCGTACATCGGCTTGGCCCCCCACTCTTCGGCGCGTTAGGTGGCCATCCGCTCTTGCTCTGGCGCTGGTTCTACTGGTCGCTTTGTCTGTTCGCCTGTATCGGCTGACCCCTCTTGACGTAGGGTTACTCTATGCTCAGGACGCCGATGAGGGAGTATACGCCACGACGGCACAGCTTGCGCTGCAAGGCTATGTGCCATACCGTGATTTCTTCACCCCGATGCCACCGGTGGCCATCTACTTGTTCATGGCTGTCCTCCGGGTTGTCTACCACCCCTGGGGCAGCGCTGCGGGTATGATGGCCTTGCGCTACAGCTGTGTGTTCTTCGGCCTCGTTACCGTGGGCCTGGTGTATCTTGTCGGAGAGAAGCTTGGCGGTAGCCCATCGGGATTTTTGGCGGCGATGCTAGTCGCTGTGGATGGCATAGTAGTGGCTCAAGACCGAAGGGCCATGCTGGAGGCCCCCACGAATCTTTTTTCGTTGCTGGCCGTCGCGTCCTATCTTCTTGCGGTCGACTTGGATCAACAGGATGGATCGAGCAGAGTGGGCAATGGTCGGAAGCTGAGATATCTGCTTATCGCCAGTGGCGCCTTCGCCGCCGCTGCCCTGCTGACCAAAGGTACAGCGATCGTGCCCGTGATTGTGGTACTGGTGCACCTGTTGGTTCGCCGGCGGTGGCGGGACCTCTGGTGGTTTGTAGCGTCCGTTGCGGCGACCTGCGCCTTGCTGGCAGCGCCGTTTCTCCTGGCCTGCCCCATCGAGTTCATCAAGCAAAACTACGTCTTTCATATGCTTCGACCATGGGACGGGACAGTACATCCTCTTGGGCGCCTCGTTGAGATTTGGCAATACCCCTGGTCCTGGGCGACTGTGCGCCTCGCGTTGTTGGGGATAGCGATGACCGGTCTGGCGGCCGGCAAGGTACGGCATGTACGCAGTCTGGCGGTTGTGTATCTCTGGGGCGGGCTCCTCCTGGCATTCTTCCTCACCAGCCGGACCTATTGGGCGACGTACTTTTCTGCGCTAGCTATACCGTTCAGTCTGGTTGCTGGCACCTCTCTGGATGTAGCCGCCGACGGTGACGCATTCAAGTGTCCTGGTAATTTGCTGCACCTGAGCATGC
>DIVN01000080.1 GCA_002435875.1 Anaerolineales bacterium UBA6131 | reverse complement strand
GAGACAGCAAGGGGGTCTCAACCATCGCCCGGCTCGAGGCAAAATCCTCCCAGTCGTTGTAAATGAGCCAGCCATTGTCCATGCACTCGCGGAACAGTGGGCTGCCCGGCTGTGGGATGGCCACAGCGAACTGCACCGTCGAAGCGTTTAGCTCTTTGGCAAACTGGATGCTCTGCTCGATGCTCTCTGGAGTCTCGCCCGGGATGCCAAAGAGGAAAAAGGCCTGCGTCTTAATCCCCAGCTCGTTGCACAGCGCGATGGCCTGGCGGGCCTTGTCCAGGGTGATGTTCTTCTTCATCCTGGCCAGCATTTCTGGCGAGCCGGACTCAATGCCGAACAGGACGTAATGGCACCCGGCACCTTTCATGGCCGTCAGCACTTCGCGGTCGACCGTGTCGACGCGCGCCTGTGCAATCCACGACATGTTCAGGTTGCGCTCCCCGATCATCCGACAGATGTCCAGCACTCTCTGCCGGTCGACGGTGAAGGTGTCATCGTCGAAATAAATCTCGTCGATGCCGTACTTCTCTGCAACCTGCTGCATTTCATCCACAACGTTGCCGGCGCTGCGCGCCCGAAAGCGGTGCCCATACAGCGTGTTCGGCCATACACAAAAGGTGCACTGAAAGGGGCATCCGCGCGAGCTGACCATCGATGTACACTTGTCGCCAGAGTAGATCGCAGCCCGATAGCCTACGCTCTTGACAATGTGCCGCGCAGGAAAGGGCAGGCTGTCCAGATCGGCAATCGCCGGGCGATCCGCATTGGCGACAGGCTCACCATCGCGACGGTAGGACAGGCCCTCTACTGTCTGCCAATCCGCGCCGTTTTGCATGGCGCGTGCCAGCTCGCGAGTGGTGATCTCAAACTCGCCGCGTACGATAGCATCAATACACTCGTTCTCACGCAGGATCTCTTGATGATAGACTGTTGAGTGCGAGCCGAGCAGCGCGATCTTGATGTCTGGCAAGGCTTTTTTGACGGCGGCGGCAGTGGCCAGATCGTGGTGGATAGACGGCGTCGAGCATTCCATGACCAGCAGCGCTGGCTTGATCGCCTGAACGCGCTCAACAAAGTGCTCGATATCAAGCTCTTCCATCACCGCGTCGACAAACGACGCCTCAAACCCGGCTTCGTCTAGAACGGCTACCGTATAGGAAAGATATATGGGATACTCAATGTACTTGTCCTTGCGCTTGTGTGGCCAACGCACGTCAGAGCGTGCGCCAAAGCCTTCTCCCGGCCAGGGCGGGTTGACGACCATTGCCTTCATTCGCGACCTCCTGAGCTCAGCTGCCCATGTTCAGGCAGCTGAGCGAATGTTTCACAAAGGCTGACCAGTTCATCGGCCAGCACGCGCCACTCGAACCGATCGAGTACCATTGCCAGTCCCCGTTGGCCCATCGTCCGGCGCAGTTCATCGTCGGCCAGCAAAGCGCAGATCTTCTCGGCCAAGTCACGTGCGTCGCCTGGCCGGAAGAAGAAGGACGCCTCGCCTTCGGGGATGATCTCCTGCAGTGCGGGCAGTCGCGGCAAGACGGCGGGCTTGCTGCAGGCCCAGTACTCGAACTCTTTTAAGGTCACGCGACCACGGGCGGACAGGACATCCGGTAAGACCACTATTCCGACGTCACTGGCGTTGATGTACCTGGGCACCTGTCCCTGGCTCAACCAGCCTGTGAACACGAATCTATCCTCAATCCCGCTCTGTCTGACCATGGCGCGCAGGTCAGGCACCGCGGCGCCGTCTCCGACGCACCAGAAGTACGTGTTTGGGAAGCGCTCCAAGACGTAAGGCGCAGCTTCAGCCAGCACCTCCGGTCCATCCTGTGGATCAATCACCCCGTGGAGGATGCAAACATGTTTGGCCGACGGTGACACCTCTCGACGTAAGGCATCCGCATCCTGTACATCAAACACTTCTGTGTCTACGCCGTCGTGCACAATGTGCACTTGCTCCGCCGCCACCTTATGGTCGCTGATCAAGATCTGGCGCATTGCTTGGCTGATGGTCACGATGTGGTCAGAGTGACGAATCGCGTAACGCTCGAGCCAGCGACCTACGCTTAGCACCGCGCGTATCCAGCGCTTGCTGTAGCTGTCGAGATACTCGAACAGCAAATCGGTCAAGTCGAGCACTGTTACCGTTCGTCTGGCCAGGCGCTTGCCAAGCAGCGCCGCATAGCCAGCAACGGTATTGTGCGATACGACCACGTCGGGCTTGGTCCTGGCAACGTACAGGGCCATCTGCAGGACATTCCAGGGGTAGACAAACAGGTACTTGAGCATCTTGCGCTGGTCGAGCCGGCTGACGTACGGAAGTCTCAGAACGCCAGCGCATCCCAGTTCGCGCCTGGCTTCCTCTTCAGAGTTGGCAAATCCTGCAGCCACGTACACTTCATGTCCGCGACGAACCAGAGAACGGATGATGTGCGTCGTCCGCGGGGTCCCGCCCCCAGAGATGGGTACCAATTGTTCAAATATAGCAACCACAACTCTCATATCTTGCCGTGTCCCCTGGGCCTCATGGGCACCACCCGCCGTCGGTTTCGCCGGAGCCTAGATCAGTCTCTTGGTCCATGTCACCGGCGTTTCAGCGGTGGTGAGCTCGAGCCCTTCTTCCATGTACCTGGGCGTCTGCGGCCCGAGCTGCTTGGCCCAGCCGATCATTTCCTGCACCCCTCTTTGCAGATCGATGGTCGTGTGATAACCGAGCAGCCTGGCGGCCTTGTCATCCGTGCAGTAGGCGTCTCGCACTTCCATTGGTCTCGGCGGTAGGTACTTTGGTTGCACATGATCGGGGATAGGGCCTCCGTCGTAGAAGCGATCCAGTACCAGCTCAGCCAGCTTATTGATCGTCACTTCGTCATTGGGCCCAACGTTGATGATCTGACCGTTGCAGCCTTCGTCAAACCCGGCTCGCGCAATGTATGGCGTAAAATCGTCAATGTAGGTGAACGCGCGCCGCTGCTCGCCGTCGCCATAGATGTAGAAGCCTTTGCCGTTGAGCAGTGAGTTGATGAAAATGCCAATGACGTTGCGATAAGGGTCGGCGATGTTTTGCCTGGGACCGTATACGTTGTGCGGCCGAACGATTACATAATCAAAGCCATGCACCTTGCTCAGAATCTGTGTCGTCTTTTCCATGGCGGTCTTGGACACGCCATAGACATCCTCCGGCATGGTGGGCATCTCCTCGTCAAAAGGAGGGGTCTGGGCCCCATAGACGCTCATGGAGCTGGTCAAGACGACCTTACGCAAGCCGTTGCGGGTGGCAGGGACCAGAGTGTGCAGGTAGGCCATAAGGTTGCGCTCTGTACACGTCACTGGCGTAAACTGACTGCGTCCTTCCGTGGCGTCCGCGGCCAGGTGATAGATCAGACTGGGCTTCACCTCGTCTATGTATGTCGCGACTTGTTCCTTGTGCCTTAGATCAAGCTTGGTGAAGGAGCTATGAGGGTTCACGTTTCGCCAGAACCCGCCCGACATGTCGTCTACGCCGAACACATCGTGTCCCTGCGATACAAGCAAGTCAACCAGATGGCTGCCCATAAAACCGGCTGCCCCAGTAACCAGAATGCGTTGAGCTGCCATGCTCTACTGTATCCTCCTGCCATCCCAGAAAGTGAATAACAACATCTGAAGAGTGCGTCCCACAGACTGTGCTGCCTGGCTGTCTGTGCATGCCGCATCATCCGCTAATCGGCAAGCATTCAAGAAGCCGCCCGTTCGTGACCCAAAGGATATGGTAACACAAGTGGGCATACATCGCAAACTTGGCCACCGTCAGGCCATTGGCGCTTGTCCTGCCGCTCGACTAGGCGAAAATGGTACAGCATCAAAATGAACGGTGCATGAACTTGGAATTTGCCTGTGCGCCCTCGAATAGAGACTGTTGGCGCCGGCTGGAGGCCCGCGTATAATCTATACTGGTGGCGGCGTTGTGGAGCCTTTTCACAGAAAGGATGGCCAAGCATGAAGAGGAATATGTGGCGCGTAGTCGCCGGGCTGTTGCTCATCGCCCTGGGCGTGGTCCTTACCCTGGCGCAACTCAACTTGCTCGACCTCAGTGGGGAATGGGTAGGCCCGGTGGTAATGCTTGTTGGAGCGGCGGTCTTTTTGTCGATCTGGTCTGGCAATCGCAAAGAGTGGTGGCCACTGATTCCCGGCTTGGTTCTTGCTGCCTGGTCGGCTGCAGGCATACTGGATCTGCTGGGAGTAGGCGAACCAGTCACCGGTCTGGTCGGCATCTGGGGCACCGCACTGCCGTTCCTGCTAATCTTCTTGCAGAACCGCAAGTCGAACTGGTGGGCCTTGATTCCCGGGGGCATTGTGTTGCTTGTCGGAACCGCTGGTGTGCTGGGCTCTGTATTGGGCGAAGAGTGGGTGGACGTGCTTGTGCTCGTAGGCATTGCCCTGGCGTTCCTTGGGGTATTCGTCGCCAATCGTCGCAGCAAGTGGGCGCTCATCCCCGCCGGAGTGCTTGGCCTGGTGGCTATCGGCTCGGTCCCGGTGCAGGGAGTTGCTCAACTGCTGGGTGCCGGGCTTCTCATCCTGGCTGGACTTGCCCTCATCTTGTTTAGTGTGCTAAGGCGGTCCTAGAGCCCGAGCGGATTGGGGGGTAGGCACAGAGGCCCTGGCGCCAGGCGGCACCCAGAATCGCTGACGACAGATCGTGATGCCGCGTCGCCTGCACATTGTGCTGGCAGTTGCTGACGTCGCATTGTGTGTGCGGCCCTCGCTGCCCTGCCCCATCTTGAGCTGCTACCAGGGCCTGAGAAAGCTCAGCATGCGGACCCATCGTGGGGTGCTGTCTGGCGCCATGCCTCCATCGCGACGGCCTCACGGTTCAGGCGGGCATTCTCAGCCGCAAAGGCCAAGAGATGCGACTCAAGTGCCTCGCGCGCCGTAGTGAGTACCTCGCTGCGATCGCGGACGGCACGCACGAATGCGGCCAGAACTCCCCAATCACCGCCGGCATGGCCGGTTGCCGCATCCAGCCCGGACCGGAAGTGGATGTGTTCTGCTTTGCCCGTCAGGTGGTCTCGGATGCTCAGCCCTTGCCCGCCGAGCCCGTACCACCCGTGCAGGGTAGCCCGCGTGCCATCATAGCGCATCGTGCGCTCTTCGCGGTCCGAGTGCCCTTGCATGACCAGCACGGCCGAGGTTCCACTTTCCATCTGCATGGCCACCACCTGATGGTCGACCACGTCATTGTCGCAGCGGTACACACAGCGACCATACGGTCCGCGCTCAAGCGCAGCACGTCGTGAGGCCACATCCGTCTCTTCCGCGATGACTGAAACCGGCCATCCCCGGTAGTCGAGGGCTGCGGCCAAACGCGGCAGAGCCCGACGCAGCGTCTGCGTCAGGCGGGGGTGGTTCAGCAACAGCGACGCCCCGACCTTTGGCCACAGGTCAGACGATTCTCGAGCCACGCGCAGCAGCGGCACCAGATCAACGTACAACCTGGGCGCATACCATGGACAATCGCTCGCAGCTGGGCAGCCGTCGAGGCAGTACTCCGGTGCGCCGGGTGGCGCGTTCTCGGGTCGGAAATGCAGTAGCGAGCCGAAAGAGCTGAGCGCATGGCAGCCTCCCAGATTCCAGGTGATGATGTCCAGATCGTGGCAGCACTTGGCAAGGATCATGGGGCACTGTGCCGCTGAGCTGCGCCAGTTGCCGCGCACGTACGAGTGGGCCATGTGCCAGTAGGAGACGTTCTCCCGGTGCTCCACCATGATGATGCGCCCAAGGCGTCCAGATGACACGATGTCGTGCAGCCTGGCGAAAAACGCCGTGTAGCGCAGCACATGGCAGAGCTGCAGCAAGGCGCCCGTGCGCTCGGCAGCCCCGACCAGGGCCACGCAGTCGTCGCGCGTGGTGGCCATGGGCTTTTCCAGTAGGATGTCGTAGCCGGCAGTCAGGCCAGCGTAGGTAGGCGAAAAGTGGTCGCAGTCCAGGGTGCAGATGAGTAGGGCATCGGCTCTTGGGCTGCTGCTGTTGAGCAGGTCTTCCCAGCGGGCGTACTGTCGCTCCGCTGGAATACCGTGGGCCGCGGCAAAGCGCCGCCGCCGCTGCTCCGCGGGCTCAGCCACGGCCACGAAGCGCAGCTCATCCGGATGAGCCAGAGCGTAGGGCCCGTACGCCTCATAACCCCTGTTTCCTGCGCCAATCAGCGCCACTTCCAGCGGTCGGGTCATCACGCGGTCCTTTCCATCCAAGAAGTGGTACAATCGGGCCTTGCGGTCAGCAGGCTCGGGCTTGTCCTGCCAACTTTAGATATCGCGCCGAACTTGCAGCGTCCTGACCTCGGTGAGTCCCGATGGCAGGCGCGGGATGTCCCGCGCCTGCCGTACAGCGAGCGCTAAGGCCGAACTAGTGGCAGGTGTACAAGGTGCCGGGTAAGGGTCGGCGTCGCGGACAAGGAAGCAGTGGGGCTAACCGTCGGCGTCGCGCTGATCAAGACCGTTGGCGTCATCGTTGGCGTGGCCGTCTCAGTTTGCGTCGGGCTGGGACTGGCGGTGCCTGTGGCCGTGGCCGATGAGGTGGGCGATGGAGTGGCCGTCGCACTTGCCGTGAGCGATGGGGTGACGCTGGGCGTGCTCATGCCAGGCACGACCTGCCAGAATCCCGCTCCCAGTTGGACTGAGCCGCTGTGCGACTGTGCTGCCACCACCAGTCCAGCGCTTCCATCCAGGATCACATTCTGTGCCGTGGAGCGGCCGCCGCCACCAGTCAGCGCCTGCCAGACGATGCCGGAACTGACCTCAGCGCGCACCAAGAGACTGGTTCCGACAGCCAGCAGCACGCACGTTGCTGCTGCGACTACAGAGCGCGGTCGCATTGGCCTACTCCGCTGCCGCAAGCACTGGAGTGCCCAGCGGGCAGATGAACACCTGCACTTGTGTCAGCTGACCTGCGGCTGGCTGAAAATCGATGCTCCACTGCCAGGGCGAGGACTCGGCCGGGCTGTCATCCATCATGCTAAAGCGGGCTCCAGCGGGATTGCTCCCTCCCGCGAGCACCGCCTCAGGAGTGCCGTTGCCGTTGGTCCCAAGGCCCGCGCTGAACCCAATGCCCCCCATCGTCATGTTGGGTCCACCAATCCAGTGATTCTGGGTCGTGTCCTGCATGTACTGAACCGGGAGGAGCATGCCCGTGCCGAACGTGCCCAGTGGTCCACCAACGTATATCAGAACCTGACACAGTTTGCCGAGGCAGAAATCGGGCACCGCGATGGTGGACCATCCTGCAGTCTGCACGACCGTCTGTGCGCACACCGGCCCGCTGCTGTGCATCTTGCCGGCCACCGTGAGATCCCCTGCCACCGTGACCCCTTGCACCTCGTCGACGCTGAAAAGCTCAATGTCCGAACCGCTCAACACCGAGAAGCGCCCCTGCTCATTGTTGTCCTCGTCTAGCTCAATCGATACATCGTCGTTGCTCAAGATCTGAATGCTGCTGGTCGGCAGGGCAGGGTCCGAAGCAATGCGGCCTTCCTGGCTACCCGCCCAGCCACCCAGGATCAGATCTGCGGCATCGTCACTGCCACTCGAAACGTACAGGCCGGAGCCGCCCTGCGCGGTGTTGGCAAAGTAGCCACCGAATCCCTGCTGTGAAGCTGATTCCCCTGCGACGCCATAGGTGCGGCCCGAGTCGGAAGCGGCCAGACCCCAGACACCAGCGCTATAGTCGCTGCTGCTATCCGTCTGACCGAACACGCCATCGCCTCCCCCGGAGGCCGCATTCATGTGGCCATATACGCCAGCCTCGCCGCTCTCACCGACGCGCCCGTAGACACCGTAGCTGTCGATGCCGTTTCCGAAGCCTGCTACCCCAGCCTCACCGGTACTGGTCCCCTGCACCCCGTGCCCTACCCCGCCGGTGTTGTTGCCGAGCACGCCCGCCCCGGCTGTGGCAGCGGTGCTCTCGCCGACCAGACCGTACGAGCCGCTGGTCATCGAGCTCAACCCTTGCTGCGCATCCCCTCTGATTGTCGCGCCCGAGCGCATCGATAGTGCGTAGGGAACAGGAAGCAGCTCCTGTCTTGGGCTGAGCAGCTGTCCGTCGACGGTGATCGCCAACCAGAGTGCGCGCCCGTCAAAGTAGCGAGCGTCCGCGTCCAGCTGTACCGAAAACAGCCCATCCGTGAAGTTCAGGCTGCTGTAGCTTTGCTCCTGGAGGGCGCTCCCACCTGCAGCAACGTCATAGACCTGGAATCGCAGGTTGTGTGCGCCGGTCATGGGGGCGCCGCCGCTATCAGTGAGCCGGCCCTGGTAGTAGATCCTCGATGTCACGGGGGTGAGTACCGTGACGTCTCGACCTTCTGCTTGCTCGGCCCAGGAGCTGCCCGTCGCGCTGGCCATTGCCAGCAGGATGAGGACAAAAACCAGTGCGCATGCTTTCTTCCGGTCCATGTCAGCCTTCCTTTCCTACGTGCAGGACATTTGTGGGTATACCCGGTGTCCGCACCGCATCTCAAGGGTGCCAGATCTCGGCGGACAATCCCAGGTGCGCAAGCTGCGAGCGAACTTCTTCCTCGTAGATAGGATTCATGAGGAGCACAGCACTCGGCCTTAGCTCTCGCAGGACAACCGGTGCGATGATCAACTGGCCTGTGCCCGCGATGTACGATCCCTGACGGTAGGGATTGATGTCGACGACATAGTCGATGTGTGCCGCAGGACCGATGGCGTTGAGCCAGGACACGGCCTTTGAGCTGCCACCCCAGAGCACAACGCGCCTTCCCTGCCGGAGGTAGGCGGTCAGACGATCGCGCCATGACCGGATGCGCTCGTGGGCGCGGCCGGCGAACTCGGCCACGTCTCTCTGCAGCTCCTCAAAGTGCTCTGTCTCAACGTGGCTCCCCGACCGTGGATCGGGGCTGCGCGCAGTCGGCCTCGCCTCGATCATCAGGTACTGGTCCGCATAGTCACGCCAAAGCCTCAGCACCTGAAATCCAGACTCGCGAAACAGGCTGCTCAGCGCTGAGGAGCAAAAGTACGAGCAGTGTTCATAGTAGGCGTCCCAGAAGGCTGCCTCCCGCCAGATGCGGGTGGCATCGGGTACCTGGAAGAACACCACGGCTTGCGCACGGCCCGCAAGCGACTTGTGGACATTGCCGACCAGGCGCCGCGGCGCTGGGATGTGCTCAAGGGTCATCTTGCAGCACACGAAATCGGCGGCGTCCTGCGTGTACCGTTCATCGAAATAGTCGGTGACGAAGGTGACGTTCACCCCCGAGGTGTCCGTGCGTCCAGGAGCAAAGGCCGGGTCATAGCCAACGCCCGTGTTCTCTCCCAGACGACACAACAAGGTCAGGAATTCGCCCTTGCCGCAGCCTATCTCCAGAATACGCTTGTGCCTCAGATCGTGGCGCATGACCAAGTCCTGCGCGAGCGCCAACGCAAAGGTCTCGAAGGTGGGCGAGCAGCTTTGTGTGTCCTCCCTTGCCTCCGCGTCTGCGGCAAGCGTTGGATCGAATATCGGGTTAGAGACAAACCCGCAGGTGCTGCAGAATGCCAAGACGAGGTCAGCGCAGGGATACTCGAGTGCCTCATGCTGCGTGTGTAGTATGGCGGTGCTGCGCACAGGCACTGGCCCTGCGTCGTACACCACGCGCATTCCCTCAACGCCGCAGTTAGGACAAGTGTGCGATGGGTTGTCGGTTACACCGCAGAGCCCGATCTGCTCAGCGTCCACTCTTGCTCCCTCACGAGACCCATGTCGTGAACCGCAAGGCTTGGCCACGCCTCTGAGCTTATACCAGACGTGTCATCGGCCTGGCTGGAGGCGCCAGCGCAAGTCAGGCTCGAGCTCCCCACTCTGCAGGAGACCTCTCAGCGAATCGATGCGCTTGAAGCGTGGCCCCTCAAAGTCCTCAGCCTGCAGGCCGGCCCTGATGTAGGCCTGGTACAGCTCCTCAGCCCCACGTCTGGCGCTCCACTGCGGCTTCCATCCCGTCAGGGTACGGGCAATCTTGCTGCAATCCACGCGATAGCAGCGCGCGTCCTTGGTTACCCCTGGGGAGAAGACTACCTGAGACTGAGCGACGGTGTCCGCCACCATTTGGGCCAGCTCGACGACACGGTAGTTCTCCTGGGTCTGCCCAACGTTTAGCACCTGGCCGTGTACACTCGCCACTGGCGCAGCCAACACCGCGGCGAAGGCCGCGGCGATATCGCGCGCGTGCACTATGGGTCTCCACGCGGTACCATCGCTCTTCAAGAGGACCTGGCCACGCGTCACTGCCCACGCGACCAGGTTGTTCAATACCAGATCAAATCGCAGGAATGGCGACGCGCCGTAGGCGGTCGCGCTGCGCAAAATGACGGGCGAAAAACCAGAGTCGGCCAGGCCCTGCAAAGCTACCTCAGCCCTCATCTTTGACTCGGCATAGGGCGTGACTGGCAGGCAGGGGCTGTTTTCATCAAGCCAACCGTCTCCGGCCGCGCCGTACACTGAGCAGGTGCTGGAAAAGACAAAGCGCGTCACACCCTCCTGTTTGGCCATCTCCGCCAGGCGCACGGTGCCCTCGTAGTTGATGGCTCGTGTCACGGCAGGGTCGAGATCTCCCAGAGGATCATTGGATAGGCCAGCCAGGTGTACAATGGCTTCGAACCCACGCACATGCGTTGGCTGCACGTCGCGCACGTCGACCCGCACGCTTGGGACGGTCGAGACCTGCCCATCGAATCGACAGCGCTCAAAGAGGCCGGTATCCAAACCAACCACTTCGTGTCCCGCCGCCAGGAGCACTGGCACGACCAGACTCCCCAGATAGCCTTGATGGCCGGTCACCAGAATACGCATGCACTCACTCCCAGGTCCTCCATGGTGCTTGTCCCGACGACCACAGCGTCTCGAGCAAGTCACGCTCGTGAACGGTATCCATACACTGCCAGAACGAGGTGTGCCGAAAGGCCATCAGCTGCCCGTCGAGCGCCAGCCGGGGCAAGGGGCCTTCTTCCCAGCCTGAGTCATCATCCTGTATATAGTTGAGCGCAGCCGGCTCCAGCACAAAGAAGGCGCCATTCACCCAGGTGTGGTTGTCCGGAGGCTTCTCCCAGAAGCGCAGCACACGTGGCCCGTCCAGCTCCAGGACGCCAAAGCGGGGTGGAGGGTGCACGGCCGTTACCGTGGCCAGCTTGCCATGTGCGCGGTGAAAGGCGACCAAGTCCCGCAGGTTGACATCGGAGAGTCCGTCGCACCAGGTGAGCATGAACGTGCCGCCGCTCAGGTACGGAGCGAGTTGCCTGAGGCGTCCGCCTTTGGCCGTGCCATAGCCGGTGTCGACCAGCTCGACCTGCCAGTCGAGATGAGCATGGTTCGCCGCACTGGCCAGGCCAGGCAATTGCCGTTGGCGAGGATCGCCCTCTCTGCGCAGTTCTCTGAAGAACGAAGAGATCATCTCGCCCTTGTAGCCAAGAGCGATCACAAAGTCGCGAAAACCATAGTGTAGATAGTGCTGCATCAGATGCCACAAGATGGGCATCCCGCCGATCTCTACAAGGGCCTTGGGCTTGTCGTGTGTTTCTTCAGCCAGCCTAGTGCCCAAACCGCCAGCCAGGATCACGACCCTTATCCCCGGGTCGCCCTGGCTCGAGAGGCCCTGCCCGGACGAGGCGCCGTTGGTCACGGAAGGGACCTCGTGGAGTTCTGGTGTCCAAGTGCTGTGCGGATGGGCACGGTCAAGTCGCGGCTCCAGATTTTGAGGAACCTGGTCAGGCGCAGCATTCCGCTCCAGTAGCAGCGGGCGCGCTCTGCCGAAGATAGCTCAGCCTGGCGCACCGCGCTCAAGTGCTCGAGAACGAGGCGCGTGGCAGGCCAGCTTGCGCCGCGCCGGGGACCGAACCAACGGTCGTACTTGTGCAGGTCGTAGACCAGGCGGCTGGCCTGTTGGCTGTGGCGACGCGAGAAGAACAGGCGCTGCGGTACTTCGTGAAAACGGCCCTGGAAGGCCATCTGCACGAGCAGCACCCGGTCGGCCGAGGCATAGTCACCGTGCAGATCGGTATGATCAAGCGCGTCGCGGCGCATGACGCCAAAGACCTGCAGGCACCAGTGGCGCACCCAGATGAGGTCGTGGAAGCGGATGTGGGGCACGACCGAATCGGTGCGCAGGTGCACACCATAGTCCTCCTGGGGCATGCCGGACTCATCGATGAAGCGACTCTGGGTGTGGCACAGCACCACTTCGCGGTCTTGCTCGAGGACGCCGATGCAGCGCTCGAGAAAGGTCGGAGCAAGCACGTCGTCATGTGCAGCCCACTTGAAGAGCGGAGCCGTCGCCAGGGCAACGGTGCGGTTGTAGTTAGCGGCTGCACCCAAATTGGTCTCGTTGCGGTAGACGCGGATGCGTGCGTCACGCCTGGAGTAGTCCTCGCAGATGTCGTGCGTTGCATCGGTCGATGCGTTGTCCGAGATGATCAGCTCGAAATCGCCAAACGTCTGGCCGAGGATGGAATCCACTGCCTGCCGCAGATAGTTCTCCCCGTCGTACACGGGCATGCCGATGCTTACCGCCGGGTTCATGGAGCCTTCTTGACCTCATGTCCGCCGAACTGTCCGCGCAAGGCCGCGAGCATCTTCGCTGCAAAGCTGTCGTCCTGCCTGCTCACGAAGCGCATCAAAAGTGCCAGGGTCATGACGGGCGCGGGTATGTCATTGTCCATGGCCTCGAAGGCTGTCCAGCGCCCCTCTCCGCTGTCGGCAACCCAGCCCCGCACTCCCTCCAACGTGGGGTTCTCGCCAAGGGCGCGGCCGATCAGCTCCAGCAACCACGAGCGCACGACGCTGCCGTGGCTCCAGATCTCGGAAACCTGCCGAAGATCGAGGCCAAACTGCTCTTTGGCGTGCAGGAGCTCAAAGCCCTCAGCGTAGGCTTGCATCAGGCCGTACTCGATGCCGTTGTGCACCATCTTCACGAAATGCCCGGCGCCGGCTGGCCCCACGTGCCCCCAGCCTTCGTTGGGGGCGGGAGCCAGCGCCTCCCAGATCGGGCGTAGACGCTGCGTGGCCACGGCGTCACCGCCGATCATCAAGGCGTATCCCTCGCGGAGTCCCCAAACCCCACCGCTGGTGCCCACATCAAGGAAGCAAACTCTGCGGGCTCCCGCTGCTTCGGCCCTGCGTATGCTGTCCTTGTAGTTCGAGTTGCCCCCGTCAATGATGACATCGTCAGTCGACAGCATGCCGAGCACCTCAGAGAAGGTGGTTTCTGTAGCCTGGCCAGCGGGTACCATCATCCACACCGCTCGAGGGGACTGAAGTAGGGAACACAGCTCAGCGACACTGGTGGCTGCTCTCACAACAGGCAGCTCCGCCGCCAGCGCTGCCGCGGGCTCGCTCGCCACATCGTACACCACCAGGCTGTGGCCCGCGGACGCCAGCCGGCGCACCATGTTGCCGCCCATCTTGCCAAGCCCTATCATGCCCAATTCCATATCAATACTCCCACTCTCCCCCGCCAGGGGTAGGATGATGCAAGCTCAATCCCAAACTTGGCTGTCAGCCTGTGGTTACCGTCTCGGCAAGCTCGGTCAGGCGGGCTACCGGGTCTCGGCCCAGGTCGAAATGGATCACTCGTCGCCCCGCATCCATCAAGGCCTGTCGGTCGCCTCTGGCCTGGGCGTCTTTCAGCACCCCGAAAGTCACCACCTTACCGTCGTGCTGCTGGTCGTCGCCGATAGCCGTGTCGGCTTGATCCTCCGCCGTCACCTGAATGAACAGGCCTCGGTTGGGGCCACCCTTGTGCAGCTGTCCCGTGGAGTGCAGGAAGCGCGGCCCGTAACCCCAGGTTGTCGCCAGGCAAAATCGATCCCGGATGGCCAGCCGCAGCGTCTCGATGGCCCATGCGTGGTCGTCTGACGGTGACAAGAACGCCTGCAAAGACACATAGTCTCCAGACTGGCGCGCCGCGAGCAGGGCCGGCAATTGGGCTGGTAAAACCGGCGCATCGTCCAACTGCGGCAGCCGACCTGTCGCCGCAAACGACTTTAGCATTGCTCTTGCGCGCACCTTGGCCGCTTCGACATCCGGTTGGTCGAAGGGGTGGACGCCCAGTAGATGTGAGGCCACAGCCGTAGCCATTTCCCACAAAGAGATCTGTTGGCCGAGATCGTAAACGTCCCTGAGCCGAAGGCGAATAACCGGGTGGCCCAGTGCGGCCAGCTCGTCGAGCCGCTGACGCACCTCGGTGTCGTCGGCTATTTCCAGGTGCACAAACACCCTGTCATCCCCGTAGCGATCTGCAGATCCCAGCGCTTCGCCAACCACGGGCAAAATGCCCCGACCGTCCTTGCCGGTGCTTTCTGCCACGAGTTGCTCGATCCAGCTCTCGAACGAGGCGATTTGCGGAGAGCTAACCAGAGTGAGCTTGTCACGGCCGTGCATCGCCAGCGCGCCAAGGGCTGCTCCCAGCCAAAGGCCAGGGTTTTCTTCTCCAGTCCGACCAGGCCCGCACATCTCTGCCGCTTCGTCAGCCCGGTCGAGCAACTGGGCCAAGTCGACGCCTACCAAGGCGGCGGGCACTAGCCCAAACGGCGATAGTGCTGAGTAGCGGCCCCCGATGTTGGGGTCACCGAGTATTGTGGCCCGAAACCTGTGCTCCTCCGCGATGGCGACCAACTTGCTGCCCGGATCCGTGATGGCCACAAAATGTGGGCCTGCGTGGTCGGACCCAAGGCTCCTGGCCACCTCGCGGTAGAAGAACTCGAACAAAGAAAGGGTCTCTACCGTTGTGCCTGACTTGGTGGAGACCAGGAACAGAGTCTGCGACAGGTCCAGCCGCTCATGCCAGGCCAGCACCGCCTCAGGTGCGGTGCTATCCAGAATGGCTAGGTCTAGATAACCTTGGCTCACATCAAAGGCCTTGCGGAAGACCTCGGGGGCCAGACTTGACCCACCCATGCCCAGGAGCAACGCTTGGGTATAGCCCTCCTTGCGGCAGGCATTCGCAAGCGCTGCGATCTGGGCCACTTGACCGCGCATGCGCGTGGCGATGTCGAGCCACCCCAGCCGGTCGACGATCTCTGCAGGTGCAGAACTCCATACCGTGTAGTCGCGCGCCCAGATCCGCTCGATCAGTCCCTGGGCGCGCACCCGATCAATGGCCGTACGTACCGTACCTTCCATACCGTCCAGTCGCACCGAATGGGCCAAGCTCCCTGGCTGCTGCAAAGTACCCCCCTTTGGCATCGCGCTCGAGATCATGGCGTTTGCGGTGTCAGCCGCTGCAGCGCGACAGAGTCTCCTCACTCACTTCCACAACGTGCTGCGCGGTGAGTCCGAACTTTTCCGCCAGCACTTTCTCGGGCGCGCTCGCGCCGAAGGTAGTCATGCCCACAGATGCACCGTCCAGACCGACATAGTGCTCCCAACCGAAAGTCGTGCCCGCCTCAACAGAGACCCGGGCCCGAACGGCGGCAGGCAGCACGCTCTCCCGGTACTCAGCCGACTGGGCGTCGAACAGGTCCCAGCTTGGCATTGCTACCACGCGGGCGTTGACACCCTTGGCGGCCAATGCTTCGGCGGCTTGCAGCGCGATCTGCATTTCCGAGCCGGTCGCAATCAGGATTAGCTGAGGTTGCCCTGGCTTCGCCTGCCACAGAACATAGCCGCCGCGCTGGAGCATCTCCGCGGATGGGTAGCGCGTGCGATCCAGCGCTGCAACCTTCTGTCGGCTCAGAACGAGTGTGGTTGGGCCGTCTCGTCGCGCGATAGCCGCGCGCCAAGCCTCCGCGGTCTCGGCGGCATCGGCTGGTCGAATGACGCTCATGTTGGGCACTGCGCGCAGGTTCATTACCTGCTCAATTGGCTGGTGCGTCGGCCCATCCTCGCCCAGTGCCACGCTGTCGTGGGTGAAGACATAGACTACGCGCTGGTGACCAAGGGCAGCCAGGCGCATCGGCGGACGCATGTAATCGGCAAAAGCCAGGAACGTCGCCGTGTAAGGGATGACGCCGCCGTGCAAGGCCATACCGCCGGCGATGGAGCCCATCGCGTGTTCGCGTACACCAAAGTGCACGTTGCGCCCGGCACAGCACCACGTACCGCCGACCGCGCCCTGACGGTCGGCTGGCTGGAAGCCTTCGGGCTGGAAATCGCCCTGCCCTTTCAGCCAGGTGAAGGTCGATGGATTTAGGTCAGCGGACCCTCCCATCAGCTCGGGTAGGGACGCGGCCAGAGCCTGCATGACCGTCTCGGACGCCTTGCGTGTCGGGATGCCATCCGGATTGCCGATCTCCGCGAGCTTGGCATCCCAGCCCTTGGGCAGCTCGCCACCGAGCCTTCGGCGCAGAGTGGCTGCTTGCTCTGGATATGCCTTTGCGTACCTGGCGATGGCCGCTTCCCACGCGGCCTCACTCTGCTTGCCGAGCCGTACGGCATTACGGAAGTGCGCGAGCGCCTCCGGCGGCACATAGAAAGCCTTGTCGGTCGGCCAGCCCATGTTCTCCTTGGCCGCTTTCACCTCATCGACGCCCAGCGGCGAGCCATGGGCCTCGAAGGTGTTTTGCTTGTGTGGCGCACCGTGTCCCAGCACCGTATGCACCATGATCAGAGACGGCCGTGCGCCCTGCTGTTTGGCACGTCGTACCGCCGCATCGATGGCCTCCACGTCCGTGCCATCGTCGACGCGTTCGACATGCCATCCATAGGCTTCGTAGCGGCGGGNNCCGTGAAGGCCAGTGCGGTCGAGCCGGCAAGAGTGACACGGTTATCGTCGTACAGCACAATCAACTTGCCGAGCTGCAGATGCCCAGCAAGCGACGACGCCTCAGAGGCGACACCTTCCATCAGGTCGCCCTCGCTGGCCAGCACGTAGGTGTAATGATCGACGACGGCATGGTCAGGGCGGTTGTACGTGGCTGCCAGATGCGCCTCGGCCAATGCCATCCCCACGGCATGGCTGATGCCCTGGCCCAAGGGGCCCGTTGTTGCCTCCACGCCTGGAGTCAGATGGGCTTCCGGATGGCCCGGCGTACGGCTGCCCCACTGCCGAAACGACTGCAGGTCCTCCATGGAGAGATCATAGCCTGTCAGATGGAGCAAGGAATAGAGCAGCATGGAGCCATGGCCGCCAGAGAGGACGAAGCGGTCGCGGTCGGGCCAGCGAGGGTTGGTGGGATTGTGCTTGAGGTGGCGGGTCCATACGGCGTAGGCCATGGGGGCGGCACCCATCGGCAGGCCAGGGTGTCCGGAGTTGGCTTTCTGTACGCCATCGACCGCCAGGAAACGGATGGTATTGACGCACAGCTGATCCAGGTCGTGGGTGTTCATCATCTGAAGACATGCCCTTTCTCTTGCGGTTGTTGTACTCGGTGGTCGTGGAACTGCGCACAGCGCGATGCCCGCGCAACTCGCAGTAAAGCATCCTGCGCTATTCTACGCGCAGCCGCTGACTGTGGCAAGTACTGCCCGGCCGCGTGAGTCGCACCCTTGCGCATGCCGGTCCGGTGTACGAGGTGCGGGCCTACTGCGCTTCGAAAGCGCGTCGAAATGGCCCGATGGCTCGTTCTTCGGGGGGAAAGCTCAGAATCGCAAAGACAATGTGCTGATAGGTTCCACGAAACTCCCCATCCAGCTCACGCCGGAAGAGCTCGGCGATGTCCATAGGGTTGTTGCCAAACGCCCCACAGCCCCAGGCTCCCAGCACGATAGCCCTGTGCCCGTGCAACAGGCCGACAGCCAAGACCTTGCGGATGCGGCGATGCATGTTGCTCAGGGCCTGGTCATGGCTTTCTGGGGACAGTCGGTTCGCTTCCACAGCGGGAGAGGTGAGGATGGCGACGTGATAGGGTACTTCCAGCAGCCGTCCATCATCGCCGCGGATGACCGGCACACCCGGTGAGTACAAGACATAATCGGTGTGCAATGGATTGTGGTGCGACCTGTGAAAGGCATACATCGGGTTATCGCGCAAGCAGGGGTACAGGCAGGTGGACCAGGCCAGATACTCCTCTTGGGCGCGCGAGCCGGAGAGAAAGCCCCCGCCAGGGTGCGTGGCTGAGGCAAAGTTCAGCACAACTGGCTCAAACCCTAGCGCGAGTAGTCGACGTGCTCCCGACAGAGTGGTCTCGTTCACTACTTCGATCCTGTTGGTGTGCTGACCTGGTCCTGGCACAGGCACGTCGACGTCGGGTGGATAGGATCTCGTCGCCTGGATCGCTTCATCGAGCGCAGGCTGCAGACTGACCTGGCTGCCCGAAGGCGCTACGTAGAATCCTGCCTTGCAGATCGTCATCGTCTCGTGGCCGTACCGCTGCGCTGTCTCACGGCTGATATGCGTTGCTGCTTGCGTCATCGTGTCCTCCCGATGTGCTGGCAGGCAAGTCCGCGGGGATCTGTGCGATCGAAGGATGTTGAGACCACACTTACACCGCCAATCCTGCAGCGGCGGCGCCAAAGAGCGCGACTCGCGGATTCAAGACTACCT
>DIVN01000229.1 GCA_002435875.1 Anaerolineales bacterium UBA6131 | reverse complement strand
CCACCGAGCTGGCAACCAACCAGTTTTACTTCCGCTTCCGCCTCAGCCCCCTCAACGCGGAGAATGGCTGCGATACCGTAACCCCGCGAGGGCTTGTTGTCGGCGGTGAGGTAGAGGACTATCAGTTTGACCTTGACGAGATACCCACCCTGGACGTGGTCTCACGCCTCGCAGCCTTCGTTCAGAGCGGTCAGGTCTGGATAGAGTGGGAAACCGCGCTGGAGAGCGGTACCGTTGGCTTCTTCCTGCACCGCCAAGACCCTGCGACTGGGCGATGGGTGCAGGTCAATGAGGGCATAGTTCCTGCCTTGTTCGGATCGGTCGCAGGAGGCACTTACGGCCAGGTCGACCCAGGTGCGCAGCCTGGCGGCGTCTACACCTACGCGCTCCAAGAGATCACCGCTCGCGGCGCGGGTGCCTTCCACGGGCCGTACCTTGTGGTGGTAGACCAGACGAAGGCGGACACTTTCGGCTCAGCCGGTGGGCAGGATCCGTACCAGCGGATCCCTCGTGCGCCGGATCTCGTCCGGCAGCCCGTGGCGGCCGCACCGAATAGAGACACCGATGTGCCCTCCCGGGTGCCAAATGAGGATACGGGGATCGTTGAGATCGAGGAGGACTTGATCGTCGCCGGGCAGGGTCTAACCGAGAGTGATCAGGTGGACCTGACGACAGGCTGGCAGGGTGACACGGAGACCGAGGCCGGTCAGGCCAAGATGACGGTGCGCGAGTCCGGCTTGTACTTTGTGTCCATTGATGACATGGCCAATGCACTCCGAATACCCAGCAATCAGGTGGCCAAGCTCATCAAGGCCAACCAGTTGGAGCTCACGAATCAGGGTCGAGCCGTGGCTTATCTGCCAGCCAACGCGAATGCGGGCATTTACTTCTATGCGCAGGCCCTGCAAAGCCTCTATGCTCGCGACAATGTCTACTGGCTGCACAAGGCGCCTGCGCTTCGCATGGGCTCTGCCGGAGACAAGCCTCGGGCGGCCGTTGGGCTGCGGGTTTTCCCTGCCAGCAGCCATGCCGAGCAGAACTTGATGGGTGTTCCAGGCTTGGTCGACAATCCCGACACTGACTACTGGGTGTGGGACTTTGTCGTGGCTGGTGATGGAACGCTGCACTCCTATAGCCTCCAGACGGACGGCGCCGCTCGCTCTGGCGCCGCGATGTTGACCGCGAGCTTCCTCGGTGCGACCACCGCGGGCGCCATCGTGGATCACCACGCGCAGATCTGGTTGAACGGCACGCCAGTCGGCGAAGCAAGCTGGGCTGGGGCAGTGCCGTACGAAGTGAGCTTGCCCATCGATGCGTCGCTGCTCCGCGATGGGGCCAATGACCTCCAGGTTACTGGTCTGCTTGACCCGGGAGTCCCCTATAGCATCTTCTTTGTGAACTCTTTCGAGATCAACTACCAACGCTTCTATCGCGCCCAGGGTGACGCACTCACCTGCACGAGCATCAACGATCAGGCCGTGACGATCTACGGCTTTACCAGCAAGAGCGTGATGGTGTTTGACATCACCGATCCGCTGGCGCCCGCCCGCCTCACCAAGCTCATGGTGGAGCGCTGGGACGGAGAGTATAGGGTGACGTTTGCTCCCGCTGCAGCTGGCCGAGAGTACGTTGCCTTGACCGCTGTGGCGGTGCCTCGCATCACGACTCTGGTAGCCGATGCCGCTTCGTCCTTACGAGGGCCTAATGGGGCAGACTATGTGCTCATCACCGCGGCCCCGCTAATGGCCCCGGCTCAGTTGCTCGCGGCCTACCGCTCAGGCCAGGGGCTGCAGAGCCTGCTCGTGGACGTGCAGGACGTCTATGACGAGTTCAACGCCGGGCTGGCCAGCCCGCAGGCGATCCAGGCCTTCCTTGCGTACGCTTGGGTCGGCTGGAGCCCGGCACCGCAGTACGTGCTGCTGGCAGGGTCCGGTTCGTTCGACTACAAGAACTACTTGGGCTATGGTGACAGCCTTGTGCCGCCGATCATGGTATATGCGGTTGGTGGTCTGGCGCCGGCCGATACGTTCTATGGCGATGTCGTCGGTGCCGACGGCGTGCCGGAGATCGCTGTCGGGCGTGTGCCAGCGGTCACAGCGGAGGAGCTGTCCGCCTATGTCGCCAAGATTCAGGCCTACGAAGCCGTAGATCCACTAGGCTGGGCAAACAAAGTGCTTATGTTGGCTGACAACCAAGATCCTGAAGCGGGCAACTTCCCTGAGGACAGCGCAGCACTGGCTGACACCGTGCCGGACGAGTACGACGTGCAGGAAGTGTATCTGGGGGTGCTGACTGCGGCTCAAGCGCGCACGCAGACGTTGGCCGCGCTCCGCGCGGGTGTGGGGGTCTTCACCTACATTGGACATGCCGGACTTGATGCCCTGGCAACAGAGCAGCTGCTGCGGAGCCCAGATGTCGCGGGCCTGGACAACGCTCCACGGCTTCCCTTTATGAGCGCCGCTACATGTGTGGTGGGAGACTTTGCCGAGCCCGGCTACCGCTCACTGGGGATGGTGCTGGCTTTGCAGTATGATGGCGGCATGGCAGGGGTTTTCTCGCCGACGGGCTCGTCCTACAACAGCGACGGCACAGCATTGCTGGCCGAACTGTTCTCTAGCTTGTTCGTCGATGGCTCGCGGTATCTCGGCGATGCCACGCTAGCGGCGCTTGGTGGTTACGCCCAGATTGGCGGCGCCCGCTACGTCCTGGACACCTACAACTTGCTGGGCGACCCGGCGGCGTTGCTGCCATGGCGCTGAACAGGATCTACCGTCACAACGAGGACCTGGTCACCCGCCAGGTCCTCGCAGAGACGCTGCTCGTGCCCTTCGAGGCGAGCTCGCCGATCCGCAGCGCATCTTCGCCTTGAATCCGCCGGCTGAGTGGATCTGGTCGCTACTGGACGGCATGAACGACCTATCGTCTCTGCGCGACAGCATGGCGGCCAGATTCGCTGTGGAGCCGCCACAGATAGAGCGAGACATGCTTGATTTCGTTAAGCAACTGGTGCAGTTATCGCTGGTGTGTGAGGTCAGCCAGGTATGAACTGCGCACACTTCGCCTGGCCGGAGAACACCGAGGCTTTCCGCCAGTTCTTCCAGCTGGCAGAGACGGCGCGTGTGCCGCTGAGTGGCACCCTCGAGCTTACCCGTCGCTGCAACCTGCGCTGTGTGCACTGCTACTTGAGCCCGCGGGAGCGCAGGGGGTATGGGGACCGCCACGAGATGTCTACCGCGCAGGTGCTGAATGTGATCGACCAGCTGGTCTCGGCTGGCTGTCTCAGCCTCGTCTTGACCGGCGGCGACCCGCTTATGAGGTTGGACTTTGCCAAGATCTACCGGCATTCGAAGCTGGCCGGGCTGGACGTGGCCCTCTTCACCAACGGCACCCTGCTAAGCGACGAACTGGTCGATCTATTTCGTGATCTACCGCCGCGGGTCGTTGAAATCAGCATCTATGGGTCGACGACCTCTGCGCACGAGCAGGTCACTGGTGTGCCTGGCTCGTGGGCGGCCGCGTTGGCCGGCGCGCGAAAACTGTGCGAGGCAGGGGTTCGTTTGTGTCTGAAGACCATGCTGATGCGCGTCAACCAGCATGAGCTTGAGGGTATGGAAGCACTGGCGCAGGATCTCGGCGCCAAGTTCAGGTTTGACCCGGTCATTAACGCCCGCCTGGATGGTGGACGGGAGCCGCTCGCATTCCGTCTGGATCCCTCCGTTGCTGTCCAGCTAGAGTTCGCTCGTCCATGGCTGCGCCAAGGCTGGGCCGATCTCCACGCGCAGTATCCTGTTGTACCGCAATCCGATTTGTTGTTCCAATGCGGAGCGGGACAGACGGCATTCCACGTCGATGCCTTCGGAAACCTGCAGCCTTGCCTGATGGTGCCATGGATCTCGCACAGCCCGATCGATGTCCCCTTTGCCGAAGCCTGGGCCCAGGTCGGCGTCGTGCTTGACACCAGAGCGAGGGCTGACAGACCTTGCTTCACCTGCCAGTTGCGCCCCTACTGCGCGTATTGCCCCGGTTTTCTCGCTCTCGAGAACGGCGATCCGCAGACCCCGTCGAGCTACCTCTGTGCTCTGGGCACTGAGCGCTTGAAGGCCATTCGTCTGTTGTCGAAGGAGGATGTCTAGATCATGAGACCAACAACAACAGATCTGCCGCCTGCCATCCGTCTGCCTTATAAGAAGCCGGCGTTGCAGAGCATCAGCCTTGTAGCCGACCAGGCATTGGGCACCAACTGCAAGGGACCGAATTCAAACGAATCTCCCAACTTTGGGGGCCTCCCGCAAGGCTGCTTCACGAAACTGTGCAAGAACCGGCTTGGTAGTTGATTATCATTCGGGTGTGACTGCGACGTGAGCGTCTCTCTGCACTCCTCAATTGCTGACGTTGGCTATTTGGTGACCTTTCCACCAGGAGTCGAGCCTGTGCCGCCCACGGCGGCACAGGCCGAGTTTATTTGCCCCGATCCTTCCGGCAAGGACGTGATTCACGTGGACGTGCTGATCGACAGCAGCCCAGATCTCAGAACGTGGTCCCCTATGGTCTCTGATGGCCCGGCGTGGTCGATTCGGCAGAGTGGTGTCCGGCGCTGCCTTTGCCTGGGAGAACCCTCGACGGTGAGCCCCGCCGGCCTGGTCGCTTGTTGGCAGGATGAGGTTACTCAAGCTACGGTGTACTCGGGGCCAGACTACGTGCGGGCACGTGGCACGACTCTGGAGATGTGCAATACCGCAGGCTATCCGGTTGACCAGGTCCTGTTGATGTATTACCTGGCTTCGCGCGGCGGTCTGCTTGTCCACGGTGCGGGCGCGGTGGCCGATGGGCGGGCACTCATCTTCCCCGGAGTCTCTGGCGCAGGCAAGACGACCTTGACGCGCCAACTGTTGGCGAACGGTTGGGCGCAAGTTCTGAGCGACGACCGTGTCATCGTTCGCAGCGTCGATGGCCATCAACTAGCGTATGGTACTCCGTGGCCAGGTGACGCCCGGGTGGCCCTGAATGCCAGTGCGCCATTGGCCGCAATCCTCTTCCTGGCGCGTGGCACAGAGACGCACATCACTCCGCTGTCCCCACAACAGGCATTGCACCGGCTGCTGCCGGCTACTTCCATCCTGTGGCATGAGCCGCAGTTGCTGCTTGACCAGCTGGCCGTTTGTGAGCGGCTGCTTGGCGATATCCCTGCCTATGAGTTGTCCTGGTTGCCCGACGGTCGCGTTGTGGCCCACCTGCAGCAATTCCTTTCGCAGCGATGATCCAGCTTTCCGATGTTGCGGGCCTCGACCTCTTCATTGAGCTCCTCGAGCAGGTTGGACAGGCGCCCGTGACCGTCACCGGCTCCAGCATGTGCCCCTTCCTGGCGGGCGGCGAATCCGTGATTGTGGAAAGAGTAGCCTCTCAAGACATCCGCCTGGGCGACCTCCTGGTGTTCAAACAAGCGCCAAGTAGTGGTGGACATCTGCTCCTCCATCGCGTCGTCGCACTGAGACGGCGCACCGGCCAGTCGCTATGGATCCAGACGCAGGGTGACGCCTGTCGCTGGCCCGATACGCCAGTCAGCAGCGACCAGGTGCTGGGTAGGGTGGTGTCGATCCGCGGCTGCACGCCTCAGCGCTCTGTCGAACTCTACCAGCGAGAGCAGCGCCTGCGCGCTTGGGGCATCGTCCTTCGTCAGCGTGCCCTGCGGCGCTTGCGCTCACTTGTCCACGTACCTGTCAGAGTAGCCCGCCGCTTGCGGCGCGCGCTGAGCATGCCACACAACGGCTCCTAAACGAGACACGGCTCAACCCCTCCGCTTATCCCGCCGGAACATGGCCGGCCACCTCGCTGCGACCCAATTCCCATCGGCTGACTTGCGCTGGCTTTCCGTTTGCTGTAAGGTACATCTCGACAATCAGGGTACGCCTTGGGGTGCCGCAGTGATGTCGTCATGGTGGCCAATCCATGGTTTCGCGGCAAGTCTGTGTTTGGTTGCCAAGGTAAGTGGTATTGGGCTGCACAAAGCGTTGGCTAGAGTCAACATAATGTGATTGGAGCTGACTGATGTCGGAGCGCACGAGTCCGCTCCTGCGCCAGGTTGGCGCGTTCCTCTACCCGTGCCTGCGTGCTTTCTGGGACCCGCCAGCTCTGCGGCAGGTGGTGGCAGTATTGCACGATGGGGTGGTGGACTGGGCGGGGCTGCTGCGGGTAGGCCGAGAAGAGGCCCTCTCGCCACTGCTGTACCGGGTCCTGCAGGGCAGGGATATCGCACCGCCCGAGATCGAAGAGCAGCTGCGACA
>DIVN01000157.1 GCA_002435875.1 Anaerolineales bacterium UBA6131 | reverse complement strand
ATTGTCTCCGATGGCGCAAAATCGGGCGAGCTGAGCAGGCGCAGAGTTTCCACGTCATCTGGCACGGCCCTCGCATCGTGCACGATGAAGGCGCGCGGCAGCGCATCGTGGTTGACATACACGGCTGCGTCCTCGCTGCGGTAGGCTAGGGTGTGGTCACCGCGGTCGAGCAGGTGTGCGAGCAGCCGCTCATTGCCCTCAAGGTCGATTAAGACCATTCGCTCTATACGGAGATAGGCTTGCGGAACCAGGGGCACAACCTCAATCGATTGGGCTGCGAGAGGGATAGCCAGCCTAAGCTCGGTGGAATAGGTAAGGCCGGGGTGATCCTCAGGCGGGAAGCCGGAACGTGCGGGCCAGGACCTAGCAACTGCGGCTTTCTGGTGGCGCACGTTGGCCTGGACATCCGAACGACTGTAGGCCCACTCGGACGTGTGCCATCCAGCACGCAACGTCAAGGTCTCGGTATGCCCACCGGCGTCCGAGAGCACAATGTCCGCCACTGGCTGACCGTCAGGCAAGGCGACGGAATGGCTAAGGTAACTCTCGACACGGAGGGCGGCGACATTGATTTGCGGTATGGGCAACAGGCGGCCGACAGGGTTGAGTGCGAAGGGGTCCTCCACGTCGTAGTACTCGCTCGCCTCATCCACGGGGAGCACCTGGGGGATGACAAAGTGTGTGATGCCCAACAGGTCGAGCATTTTGGGGGACAGTTGGTCCATATATGCACTGTAGCGCGCAATTTGCAGCGGAAACAAGCCATTGGCCGCCGGAATGTCGTACGTTAAGGACAGATTGGGGTAAATGGATTCGCGCATGACTGACTGCACGGGCACGATTTCCTCGTGTGTGTAAAGGCGCGCGGTGCTCTCGGCCTGGCGCAACACGGCGAGCGATCGTGGTGTGGCAAGCAACTCCTCGGCATACTGCGTCTGGTTGTAGGTGAGGCTGAATACGGAGCCGAAGGCGAGCAGGTCGGCGACAATCAGCGCGATGCCCAAGCTGGCACGAAGCTGGGGTAGCCGCTGTCGGGCAAAGCTAGCCCAAGCGAGCCATGTGGCGGAGAGGATCCCCAGGACAAGTGGTAACCAGGTCCAGATCGCAACCCAGGCATCAGCGGTGGGGATGCGAGCACTGACAAGCAAGGCCAGGATGGCCAGCCCGAAGATGGCAGCCCAGCCGCGTGCATCATCAACTTCGTCATCCCAGTCGTCCCTGTGCACCAGGAATGCGTCAAGGCCGGCGCCGGCGAGCATGGCAACAGCAAAGGCAAACCAATACAGATAGCGGCCGGGGACGCGGAAGAAGCTAAAAAGCGGGAGACGTAACATGAGCATGTAGGCGGGGTTCCATCGTCCCAGGGAAAGCAAGAGGCCGACCAAGGCCAGGATGACGAAGAAGCTTACGCGGCGCGCCGAGCGCGCACTGGGATGGATGTGTCTTCGTACTGCCCAGGGTGCCACGGTAGCGAGAAGCAATGGCAGCCACCCGACGTAAGCAACGAGCTCAATGGACGAATTGGGGTAGGGATTGCCGAGCGCGAATGGCCAAAGCAGGCTAAAGAGGTAGAGGGGATGCATGGAGAAGGAGGTGAAGAAGTCTGGATCCAGCCCTCCGGCCCTGGTAGAAAGCTGGGTCAACTCGAAAGTGGGCAGTAGTTGAGCGGCCGCGAGGCCGATGCCGAGAAGCAAAGCGGCGAGAAAGCGTAGGAATGCGCCCAGCCCCGAGTGAGCCATACGGGTGAGGTAGACGCCGTAGCCGATGACAGGCAGTATGGTCAGCAAAGCAATCTGGGGATGGCCGGCGAGGAACTCCATGCCGGTTACCAGGGCGAGTAGGGTGAAATCGCGCTGACGGGTCTTGGCCGCGCTGTCGACGACAAGGCGGTCGGTGAGCAGGAATAGCCAGGGCAACCACGATGCGCAGGCGAGGATGTTGACATGGTTGAGGTGGGCGATCAGGAAGCCGCCGAGGGCATAGACTATGCCCGAGCAGAGGGCGGCGATGCGCTGGAGCCTGAGCCTGCGTGCTAGGGCGAACGCTCCCAGGCCGGCGAAGACAAAGTGGCCGATGACAAAGACATCGAGGGCAACCGGCACGGGCAGCAGGTAGTGTAGTAACAGGTTGGGTGGGTAGAGAGGACCGAGCTGTCCTTCGGCTAAGAGCGGATAGCCCGACAGCACGTTGGGAGTCCAAAGCGGGAGGGAGAGTGTCTTCAGAGCGGCAGCGTATGCGCTGCGGAGTGGTAGGTGCAGCTGGTAGATGTCGCCGAAGGAGAAGACGCGACCCAATACCGCTTGATAAAACACAAGCAAGACCAGGCCGATGAGAAGCAGTGCGGGCAACCAATCGCGACGACTCGTCACGCTCTCTGCCATCCTTTCCGATAGTCAATCATGAACAGAGCGATGCACGTTGCTAGAGAGCAGGTGTGCCCTGTTGAGAATCAAGCGCCAGCGGCTGTGCCGCAGGGTCCGCATGAGCGTCCAGCATCGTGCGGATGGCGCGAAGGGCGGCTTCAGCGGGCGTGGCCACGGCTTCGAGCCAGGCAATCCGCGGGTCGTTGGGCCTGAACCAGTTGGCCTGTTGACGCACCAGGCGTCGTGTCTGTTGTTTGACCAAAGCAACGGCTTGCTCGAGGGAGATTTCTCCGCGCAAGTGCATGGCGATCTGCCTGTAGCCGACTCCACTCATGGCAGGCAACTCATGGCTGAAACCGTGATTTAGCAGGGAGCGGACTTCGGCCACCAGGCCATCAGCGATCATCTGGTCGACCCGCGTATCGATGCGCTGGTAGAGCATGTCCCGGGGCACGCTCAGACCGAGACGCAGGCTGCCGAAGCGGGGTGGTGAGCTGGATTGTAGGGCAGACATTGGGGCGCGCAAAGCATCGCAGACCTCCAGGGCGCGGATCACGCGGCGTACGTTGCGCGGGTCGATGTGGTCTGCGGAGGCTGGGTCCAACTCGCGCAAACGAGCGTGCAGGTGCAAAGGCCCCATGGCCTGCGCTTCGGCGTAGCAAGCTTCCCGCAGCTGCATGTTGGGTGGCACGGGAGGTATCTTGAGTCCGTCGAGCACCGCCCGGACGTACAGGCCAGTTCCTCCCACCAAGAGGGGCAGCTTCCCTGCCTGGTGAATCTGATCGATGGCCGCATAGGCCAGGGTTTGGTACTGGGCTAAGGTCAGGGGCTGGTTCGGCTCGACGATGTCTACCAGGTGGTGTTTGACTCTGGCCATCTCCTGTGGTGTGGGCTTGGCGGTGCCGATGTCCATATGGCGGTAGATCTGCCTGGAGTCGGCAGAGACGACTTCCACAGGTAGAAAGTAGGCGAGGCGCATGGCCAGCTGTGTCTTGCCAGAGGCGGTTGGCCCGACAATGGCGATGACAAGGGGCAGGCCTGAGAAGGATATCATGGCAGCTCGATGACGGCATTGCGCAGGAGGTCGATTCGATGCAAGGTGCCGTTGGCGCCCACCTCGATGGCTACTACGTCGATCCCCCAGTCGACATCGCAGTAGCCTTTCTCCTGAAGATATGTGCGGGCAATATTGGCAAGGCGCGCTTGTTTGACAGCAGTCACCGATTCCTCTGGTTTGCCATAGTTGCAGCTCTGGCGCGTACGGACTTCTACGAAAGCGAGTCGCGCTCCGTCCTGAGCGATGATATCCATTTCGCCAGATGGGCAGCGGTAATTGCGCTGGAGGATCACGTAACCGCATGACTGCAGATGGCGTGCGGCTACATCCTCGCCGCGCTGACCCAACCTGCGTCGTCTGTTGGCTCGATCAGGAGAAATGGTCGCCACTAAGATTTGCCTACTACGGTCCGATTGGACAGGCCAGGCACAGTAGTGCACCGCGCACGCTGGAGCTGGGTCATTAGAGCATCGACCGCAGCCTGGCTGCCCTGTCATTTTAGCGGAAGCGGAAGCGCAGGGCAAACGCGTCGGCAGTCGACCCGGGATCGCATGGTCAACTCGCTTTCGTTAGTCTTGACTTGCACGGGTTTGTGCACTATAATAGGCACAACCTCTTCCAAACTTCCTTGCTCAAGGAAACGACACAATGCCGGAAGCCCAGACGCACGACGCAGTGTCCAAGATGATTACGGCAGCAGACGTACGTTATGCACCCGCAGGCAGTGAGATCGTGGTTTCTTCGGGAGCGCGCATTACGCCAGAGGCCCAGGACCTTATTGACCACCTCCGCCTTCGGCTTGTGGAACGGCCTACTGTGCCACCTCCCTCTCCAGCCCCCAGTGTGACCAGCTCGCCGACTCCTGTTTCGCCTAACCCTCAGGCGGGAATGGCTGTAGCTTTGGGGGCAGACCACGGCGGCTTCGCCATGAAAGAAGACATCAAGAAGTATCTGCTGGAGCTTGGCTATACTGTGGTGGACTGCGGCACACACAGTACGGACTCGGTTGACTATCCTGACTTTGCCTATGCTGTCGCTGGCCTGGTGGCCGAGGGTCGTGCTAACCGTGGGATCATGGTCGATGGGGCTGGTATTGGTTCTTGCATGGTTGCCAACAAGGTTCCGGGCGTACGGGCTGCGATGTGTTATGATGTCTCGACGGCGATCAACAGCCGTGAACACAATGATGCGAATGTGCTGACTCTCGGCGGTGGGCTAATAGGCATGAACCTGGCGCGCCAGATCGTGCACACGTGGCTTACGACCGCTTTTGCGGGCGGAAGGCATGCCAATCGGGTGAACAAAATCATTGCGGTCGAGCGTCGTTATCTGCAGCACTAGACTGGCTATCTGGAGGATTGTGTGTCTACCCCCAACTATGATGTTCAGAGCTTGGTTGAGCGGATCACTCGCGAAGTCTTGAGCGTGATGGAGGCGCCTGCTTCGAATGGTGCCTGTGCGGTGTGTGCCGGTTTGGCCTGCTCGAGCTGTATGCTGTGCATTGAGAAGAGGCCGGAGGTAGTACAGCAGTTTGTTGATGCAGGAGTAGCCCGAGTTACGGCGGCGCCTGGCGTGCGACATGTGCCCACTGGTGTTGCAGATTACATCGATCACACTTTGCTGAAGGCAGATGCCACGCCGGAACAGGTGGCACAGTTGTGCGGCGAGGCGCGACAGCAGGCGTTTGCCACAGTCTGTGTGAACCCATGCAATGTACGCCAATGCGCGTCCTTGCTGCAGGGCTCGTCTGTGGGGGTCTGCAGCGTGGTGGGGTTTCCCCTTGGGGCGACCCTGCCCGAGGTCAAGGCGTATGAAACGGGCCGGGTGATCTTTGACGGGGCGACCGAAGTGGACATGGTGATCAACGTCGGCGCGCTAAAGGCCGGAGATCTCAGGCTTGCGCAGCATGACATCGAGGCCGTAGTAGGGGTGGCACACCATAACGGTGCCCTGGTGAAGGTGATCATCGAGGCTGCGCTGCTAAGCGATGAGGAAAAGGTGCAGGCGTGTGTACTCAGTCAGGCGGCGAAGGCTGACTTTGTCAAGACTTCGACCGGTTTTGGACCTGGCGGTGCCACGTTGCACGACGTGGAGTTGATGCGGCGGACGGTTGGCCCCCGGGTGGGGGTGAAGGCTGCTGGCGGTATTCGGGATTGGGACACCGCGCAGAAGATGATCGCAGCCGGCGCTGACCGTATTGGTGCAAGCGCCAGCTTGAAGATCCTTCAGGAAGCCAGTGCCAAGTAGGCTTATTGGGAGCAGGTGCCGATGCAGATTGGGCAAGTAGTCGGTACGGTCGTAGCAACGCACAGAACGTCCAAGTTTGAAGGGCTGACGCTTCGCCTGCTGCAGCCGGTTGACATTGATCTGGTCCCTTACGGTGCTCATATCCTTGCAGCAGATGTGGTGGGCTCTGGCGAAGGGGAGTATGTCCTCTATGCGGCGGGGAGTTCTGCACGACAGACAGAGCAGACGGACAAGCGGCCCGTCGACGCGGTGATCATGGCCATTATTGATCGTTGGGATGTCGGCGGCGAGGTACGGTTCCACAAGTTTTTGGGCACTGGGGCGAATGAGGGTTAGGCCTGCCCGGCCGATACCACGGGCGATGAGACGGAGAGGACGCGAAAGAGCATGCAGTTCGGCAAAGTAATCGGGACCGTGGTTGCCACACAGAAGCACGAGGCCTTGCAGGGAGTGAAGCTTTTGATTGTGCAACCCCTGTTGCCCAGTGGGGAAGCCAAGGGCCGTCCGATGGTCGTGGTTGATGGTACGAGACAAGCAGGCCCGGGAGAGATCGTTTTTATGATCGGTGGTCGCGAAGGTGCGCTGGTCTTGGACAAGTGGTTCACTCCGGTGGATCAGGGCATCGTTGGCATCATCGAAGACATCTACGTGGCAACTGAGGCGATTCCCAAGTAGACGCAGACCAGGAGCCCTACCGTGTATTTTGGCAAAGTGATTGGCAACGTAGTCTCCGTCATCAAGCACAAGGACTATCATGGGCTGAAGCTGATGATCGTACAGCCGGTTCACCCCAGCGGAGCGCCAGCGCAAGACCCTTTGATTTGTATCGATTCGGTGGACGCCGGCATTGGACAAACAATACTGTACATTGACGAGGGAGGCGCTGCGCGGCAGGTGCTTAACCTGGGGCCAGAGGCTCCGGTGCGGCCCGTCATCGTCGGGGTAGTGGATGAGATGCGATGGCTGGATGCGGATGGCACAGTGCACCAGCGGGTCCCTTTGCATGAGCCGTGATGTGCGGATCGTTGTGAGCCTGATGTGAGAGGCAGGCATTGACAGCTACTGGATGGCACTCGTCAGAAGCCGAACTGCGCGACGAAATCGTACGCGTGTGTCATCTGATGTGGCAAAAGGGCCTGGTGGCGGCAAGCGATGGCAACGTCTCGGCGAGACTTGGGGACAATCGCTTGTTAGCGACCCCCAGCGGCGTAAGCAAGGGCTTTCTGGCCGCTGCGGATTTGGTTCTGCTCGACCTGGATGGTACGCCGCTCGTGCAAGCGCAGGATGGAACCTCCAGGGCCAAGCCGTCCTCGGAGATCCTGCTTCATTTGGAAGTCTACCGGCAGCGGCCGGACGTGCGGGCGGTCGTGCACGCTCATCCACCACTGGCATTGGCTTTCACCATCGCTGGGATTCGCCTGCCTGAGTGTATGTTGCCCGAAGTTGTGATCAACCTGGGTGAAATACCGACGACGGCATACGCAACACCCAGCAGCGCTGAAGGCCCGAGGGCCATCCGGGAGCTCATCTGCGGCCACGACGCCCTGATCCTTGACCGGCATGGATCAGTAACTGTGGGCTGTACGCCATTTGAGGCCTACATGAAGCTGGAGAAGGTCGAGCATTTGGCCAAGGTGGCGCTGGTGGCCCGGCAGCTCGGGCGTGTCTCGGAACTGCCTCAGGAGGAAGTTGCGAAGCTGATCGCCATGCGCCGTACCGCGCTAGGGTTGTCTCCAGAGTACAATGGCGAGGCGTGCGTGCACTGCGGTGCCTGCGGGAAGGCTGCTGAGACCCATTCCTCTGAGGGCGAGGGCATTGTCAGCGATGAGCTACGACGAACCATCGTTGAAAGCGTTGTGCAGGAGTTGGCGCGCAGGGCAAGCTGAGCCAGATGGAGCAGCCCAGGCCGAGCGCGCGTTTGGATTTGCAGTTTTGCTGTGACCTGCGTATAGTGTGTTTAGACAAGGGCGGCGTGGCGATCTCGATGCTATGTCGCACCTGAAGATTGGAGGAGCAAGTAACCCTCGTTGCTCCAAATTCTCGATTCCTCGTCGAGCCAATCGGGACAGTCGGTTGAAACTGCGAATGCATCTTTGGATGCGCCCTGTGGAGCAGGGCAGTTGCTCAATCATAGTCGAGCAAGGGAGCTAGCGAATGCTGATCGCCAGAGTTGTGGGTTCTGCAGTCTCGACCGTCAAGGCCGGCAAGTTGACCGGTTTGAAACTCCTTATTGTGCAAGAAGTTACCACCTCGAACGAACTCCGCTCGGACCGCGTGCCTATTGTTGCCGTTGATACCGTTGGTGCTGGTGAAGGTGAACTGGTGTTTGTGATCACCGGCAGCAGCGCGCGGTACACGGACCTCACCGAAGGCGTGCCCGTTGACGCATCCATTGTTGCTATCGTTGATTCTCTAGAGGTCGGCGGAAAAGAAACTTTCCGCAAGGCCTGACAGGGAGGCGTTTTGTGCCACGGGATCCAGCGTTAATCGCCTTGGGCCTGATAGAGACGCGTGGGCTGATCGGTGCAATCGAAGCTGCAGACGCGATGGTGAAGGCTGCGGACGTGTCGCTGGTCGGCAAGGGTTATGTTGGTGGTGGCTATGTGACGGTGATGGTGCGCGGAGATGTCGCCGCAGTCAAAGCAGCAACCGACGCTGGAGCCTCGGCTGCACATAGGCTGGGTGAGCTGATCTCCGTGCATGTCATTGCGCGGCCAGATGAGGGTGTTGAGATCATCTTGCCCGCAGCGCACCGGGCCGCTACAGTGCCTACTCCAGATCTACCCGAAGAGCCGGAGACGACTTCCGTTGAAGAAGTTGCTGGCAAAGGGCAGATGCGAGATACGGGCCAGGCGCCTGTGAGCATTGCGCGGGCTGGTACGTTAGCGGCTGACCGAAAACAGGCGACTCCACGGAGCAAACCCAACGCTGAAGGCCCTGCGATACTCGAAACGTCAGGAGCTGTATCTGTGCAGGGCAAGCCGGAACAGCTAGCTGTTGGCAAGGATTCTCCCCAACAGCAGAACACTCTAGTTGCAGAAGCAAAGAGTGCCGTGGCTAGACTGGACCTGAATCTTGCCAGCGAGGCAGAGCTAGCGGCCCTGCCCGGAATTGGCCCGACGTTGGCCCAATCGATCATTGCCTACCGCGATGAACACGGACCATTCCGCAGCACGCGTCAGATTGAGGAGATCAAAGGGATTGGCAAAGTACTGGCGACCCGTCTGCGAGACCAGTTGAGCGTAGCCAAGCCCAAGACAAAGAAGTGACGAGGTGATGATCGCCTGAAACGTGAGGTGCACCGTGCGGCGGTCGGTTTTCGTTGTCGAGGAAGGATAAGTGAGGAAAGAGCCTAGATGTCGTCATGTGAGCTACTCAGCGTTGGTATTGATGTAGGAACAACCACGACACAGATCGTGTTCTCTAAGTTGACTGTGGCGGAGACCGGTTCTGGGGGGACCAACCCCCAGGCAAGGTATGGCCCACCGCGCAAAGCGCGTGCCGAGGTTGCTCGGAAGGAGGTGGTATACAAAGGTCCCATTCACTTCACGCCGTTCAACAGCGATGGTCTGGTCGATATGGAGGCTCTGCAAGCACTGATGCAGGCGGACTACCGTGAAGCGGGCTATACGCCTGAGCAGGTACAGACGGGTGCGGTCATCATCACGGGAGAAGCCGCCAAGTCCCACAACTCGGAGCGCGTTCTCGACGTGATTGCACCCCTGGCGGGGGATTTCGTTTCGACGGTAGCAGGCCCTAGCCTGGAAGCCCATCTGGCGGGACGCGGATCGGGCGCGGCGAGCTGGGCGGCCCGCGAGTATACGTGGGCGAGCAATGTGGACATCGGTGGCGGGACGACCAACGTGGCCGTCTTTCGACAGAACGACTTTATGAGTTCGGTGGTTCTATCTGTCGGAGGCCGCCATATCGTGGTGGATCACCAGACCGGCCGCGTGACCAAGATCAGCAAGAGTGGCAAGAAAGTGCTAGCGAGCCTGGGGATCAAGCTGGCGGTTGGGGATCAGGCTGATCTGGCAACGCTGAGGCGAGTCACTGACCAGATGGCCGAGCTGATTGTGCAGGCCCTTGAGGCTCAAGTCACGCCGCTGGCCGAGGAGCTGCTAGAGACCCCTCCTCTGCGCGAGCCGGTGACTGAGACGACGATCTTTTTCTCGGGAGGAGTGGCGGATTTCTACTACGACGTACGGGAAATCCGAACTTTGGCCGATGTGACGATCTATGACGACATAGGCCCGCTCCTTGGGTTGTCCCTGCGCGAGCACCCTCGCCTCAAACTGATGCAGGTGAGGCGACCGGCGGAGACCGAACGGGCCACAGTGATGGGGGCCAGCCACGAGACGATCACTCTGAGCGGTATGACGATTTGGGTGGCTCCAGAGAAGCTGCCCATGCGCAACGTGCCAGTGATCCGCAGCGCAGTTGATGGGCAGGCTCCGTCTGGAGATGGATTGATCCAGGCGATCCTGGATGGCTATCGGCGCTGGGATCTGGATCCTGCCAAGGATCGCGCGGCGCTGGCCATGGATATGAGCAGTGTGGATACCTACGAGGATCTGCAGCGAATGTCCAAGACCATCGCCACATTTGTCCGTCGCCAGGTACCATCGACCCTGCCGGTCATTCTGGTGATGGAAAGGGACCTCGGCAAAGCCCTGGGACAGGCGGTAAAGGCCGAGCTACCTGGGCACGACGTAGTGTCGATCGACGAGGTGTCTCTAAGCGAAGGAGACTACATTGATATCGGCCGCTCGCTTCTGGGGGATCGGCTGGTGTCATTGTCAGTCAAGACGCTCGTGTTCACGAGCTAAAGCACAAGGAGGGAACATGCTTTTCCGCACAAAGTTGTTCGGAAGGACGTATGAGTTCAAGGACGTCAAGGAAGTACTGGCAAAGGCGAACGAGCGCAAGTCGGGCGATGAGGGCGCTGGCATTGCGGCCAAGAGCTCGGAAGAGCGCGTTGCGGCCAAGGTAGTGCTGGCCGAGATGCCGATGTGGGTGCTGCGCGCCAACCCAGTGGTCCCCTATGAGAAGGACGAAGTCACACGGGTGATTGATGATGACCTGGATGAGGCCGCCTATGCCAAGGTTAAGGATTGGACTGTGGGCGATCTCAGGGCGTGGATCCTGGATGAGAAGACGACCACAGAAATGATCCGGGGCATCAGCAATGGTCTGACCGGCGAGATGTCGGCCGCGGTGACCAAGTTGTGCACCAACCTGGATCTGATCGTGGGCGCCAAGAAGATGCCCGTGGTGGTACACAATACTTGCACGTGCGGGCTCCCCGGCCGGCTCTCTGCGCGCTTGCAGCCCAATGATCCCAAGGATGATCTTGATGGCATCCGCGCGGAGATTTATGAGGGTATGTCGTATGTGCAGGGCGATCAGGTGTGGGGCATCAACCCCTCCATCGACACAGTGGAGAACCTGATGAAGCTGTACGACATGATGTGGGACATCAAGCAAAAGTGGAACGTGCCCGCGGGCATCTGCAACCTGGGCCACGTGCTGACGCAGATGGAGTGTATGAAGAAAGGTGCCCCGGTTGGCCAGGTCTTCCAGAGCATCTCCGGCACGGAGGGCGCTCTGAAGTCCTTTGGTGTTACCGTTGCCATGCTCGATGAGGCCTACGAGCTGGCCAAGAAGCACTGCTATGCCGAAGGTCCGAACTATATGTACTTTGAGACCGGCGAAGGCACCGAGCTCTCTGCCTATGCTCACAATGACGCAGACCAGCTGACTCTGGAGGCCCGCAAGCATGCGCTGGCCCGCCGCTACAACCCGCAGGGCGTCAACAGCGTGGTCGGTTTCATCGGCCCCGAGTACCTGTACGACGGCATGGAGATCATCCGCGCCGGGCTCGAGGACCACTTTAGCGGCAAGCTGATCGGCATTCCGCTGGGCCTGGACAACTGCTATACCAACCACGTGCGCGCGGATCAGAACACCATCGAGCTGATGATGGTTGCCGACACGGCAGCTGGCTGCAACTACCACATGTCCGTGCCCATGGGGGACGATGTGATGCTGAGCTATCAGTGCGCCAGCTATCACGACACCCCAAGCGCCTGGTACGCGCTGGGCCTGCGTCCTGCTCCTGAGTATGAGAAGTGGGCCGAGGATTTGGGGCTGTTGAAGGATGGAAAGCTGACCGAGAAGGCCGGCGATGCTTCGTTCTTCCTGAAGGGCTAGGGAAGCCAGGATATCAGGAAGAGGCTGGCCCTTTGGGGGCCGGAGCTGATTGCTGAGCATGGGATTCTGCTCAGGAGTTGGGCGCCCGGCGTGAAGGGCACTAGACTGACCAATCAAAGGAGATAACCAATGGCAGAGGGATATCAGGGCAAGCAGAAGATCGCCGACATCGAGGCTCGACGGAAAGCATCCGCCAGCTTTACTCTCGAGCTGCCGGACGTAACCACGCAAGAGCAACGCAAGGAGCCGCTGGTCAAGAAGCCGGTGAACAAGGCTTCGCTCCAGGCGCTGGTGAACAGCACGCCGTTCCGCATCGGTGTGGGGCGAAATGGCCCGCGGCCGCAGCTGCGCACGGTCTTTCAGATGCGCGCTGACCATGCGGCGACGCAGGACTCGCTGAACTACATCGTACCTGTAGAGACGGTCAAGAAGCTGGGATTGGTCGATGTAGGAGAGACCGAGACAGGTGGTGTCCTGGAAACCTACCTGCGGCGGCCTGATCTGGGGCGCAAGTTCAGCGCCGAGGCGAAGCAGGTCATCCTGGAAAAGTGCAAGAAGAATCCGACGGTGCAGTTTGTATTGAGCAACGGGCTGAGCGGCTTTGCGATCGAGCGCTATGCAGGCGATGTGCTCAAGGCCATGATGGATGGACTCAAGGCGGCCAAGATCGACGTCGGCACACCGGTCTATGTCAACCGTGGTCGCGTGGGATTGCTCAACGACATTGGCGCGATTCTGAATGCCGAGGTCTCGGTCATCCTGATCGGGGAGCGCCCTGGCCTGATCATCGGCGACGCGCTCAGCATCTATGCTGGCTACAAGCAGCGCTGGGAGCCAATTACGACGGATGCGAACCGCGACAACATCTGCATGATCTCGAAGCTGGGCAAAGACCCGTTGGAGGCAGCGGCCGAGGGTGTGGGCCTGATCAAGGACTATCTGAAGTACAAGACAAGCGGTGTTGCGCTGGGCGAGGCCAAGCGAGCGGCTTAGTCTAACGCGATCTCAGCACCCGTGCGCGTTGTGAGGTGTTGAGTCAGTAAGTATGGTAGCCACCGCTGGGTTGGCAGGTCCGCCGGCCGCCCGGCGGTGGCAGTGCAGGGCAAAATCTGAGGAAACGGGAATTCCGTAATGAAGGAGGAATCGAGCATGGCTATCGAGATTCAGCACACGTTGCAGCCAGAGGTACTGGCGATGCGCTTGATCTCAAATGTACATGCGGGTGTAGCGGCTGCTTTTGAGCTCAAGCCCAATGAGAAGAGCATCGCTATGATCACCGCCACGATCGATGACCCACTGTATATCGGCGGCGACGAGGCCACCAAGCAGGCTGACGTGCGGGTTGCATACTGCCATTCGCATTATGCGGGAGGGAATTATCCCTCAGGCCCGCTGTCCGGCGAAGCCCTTTTGGTCCTGGCTGCGCCCAACCCGGCGGAAGCTACAGCCGGTCTGAACGCGGTGTGTGCCGTGCTGGACGGGCTGCGGTACTCCACTGTGGAGCTGGTGCAACCGAAGGGCTTGTTGGCATGGCTGGCCTATACCATTGCCGCCCCAGGCACGTATCTGGCTGAGGCAGCAGGCGCTAAGGCGGGGCAGGCCATCGCCTACCTTGCGGCTCCGCCATTGGAAGGCGTGTATGCGGTGGAGCGCGCGCTCAAGGCAGCGGATGTGGCAGTAGGGGCGTTCACCAAACCACCGAGCGAGACAAACTATATGGGCGCGCTGCTTGTGGGAAGCCAGAGCGCGTGCCGCGCGGCGTGCCGTGCTTTTGAGGAAGCTGTCTACGCGGTGACCGTTGCGCCGACCGCTTTCCACTAAGCGCGTCCCTGAGTTTGGTGAATACATCCTGCCACGGCCGTCGGTGCTGAGCCGATGGTTATGTGTGGCGCAGGACAAGGAGGCAGAGAATGCCGGAGCAGTACGATACTGATCTGAGGTCTGCTCAGGAAGCGCGCACGCTGGTCAGGCAATGTGCGGAGGCGCAGAAATCCTTCGCGCGCTTTAACCAGTACCAGGTGGACAAGGTGGTTGGCGCGATGGCGGAAGCGGGCTTTCGCGCGGCAGAACGCCTGGGCAAGATGGCACAAGAGGAGACCAAGATCGGGGTTGCGGTACACAAGACGGTCAAGAACCAGTTTGCATCCCGTGATGTGTGGGAGTCTATCAAGGATGTCAAGACGGTCGGCGTGATCGGACGCGACGAGGCCCGTCGTGTGGTGGAGATCGCCTGGCCGTTTGGTGTGATTGCCGCACTGGTTCCCGTGACCAACCCGACCTCAACGGTCATTTTCAAGTCGCTGATCGCTTTGAAGGCACGGAATGGGATCGTCTTCTCACCACACCCCACGGCGGCCAAGTGTTCGGCCGAGGCTACGCGTATCATGGCTGAGGCGGCCACGGCAGCAGGTGCGCCAGCTGGCCTGGTCAGTTGCATGAGCACCATCAGCCTGAGTGGCACGCAGGAATTGATGAAGCAGAAGGCCGTGCGTCTGGTCCTGGCGACCGGTGGCGAGGCGATGGTGAACTTTGCTTACAGCCTGGGCAAGGCAGCGATCGGTGTAGGGCCGGGCAATGTGCCGGTCTATGTGGATCGCAGCGCGGACGTGGTGAAGGCTGCACGCGACGTGGTGAATGGCGTGTCCTTTGACAATGCGGTGATTTGCTCACATGAGGGGGCCGTCGTAGCTGATCAGCCCATCGCGGAGCAGATGGCCAAGGAACTGGAGCGGAATGGGGCCTTTTTCCTTGACGATACCCAGATCGCACTGCTTGGCAAGGCTATGCTTCTGCCCAACGGGCTGATGAATGCCGACTTTGTGGGGCGCACCCCGCAGCAGCTGGCCAGCCTGGTAGGCATCTCGGTGCCAGACGACGCGCGCATCCTGGCTGCCAGGCTGTACGAGGTTAGTCCGAATGCACCGCTGTCGCGCGAGAAGCTGGCTCCTGTGCTGGCTTTCTACGTTGAGGACGGGTGGCGCCGCGGCTGCGAGCGTTGTATCGAGATTCTGAACTTTGGCGGTCTGGGCCACACCATGGGGCTGCACTGCCGCAACGAAGATATCATCATCGAGTTTGGGCTTGAGAAGCCAGCATCGCGCATCACGGTCAATACGAGCACCCTGGCAGGTGCAGTGGGCTTCAATACCGGCCTGGCGCCGTCTCTGGTGTTGGGAACAGGCGGCATGGGCGGTGGCATCACCAGCGACAATATCACCACCACGCATTTGATGAATGTGAAGCGGCTCACCTACGAGCTCCACAGCTTCGACCCGCCGCGGCCGGCTCCTGCTGTCAAGCCGGCGGTTGTAGCGGCCCCGAGCAAACCCGCGGTCGATGTTGAGGATGTGGTGCGCAAGGTCGTGGAAGAAGCGCTTGCGCGTATGCATGGCTAGGCTGGCCAACCGACACGTTACTGGATAGTTAGTAGGGTGCAGGGCCGCAGCAGCTGTGAGCAAAGTATGAAGGCGAACTAATCAGGAGGATGGCAATGGCAGATGGTATGACAGCATTGGGCATGGTCGAAACGCACGGGTTGATTCCCGCGATCGAAGCGGCGGATGCGATGGTTAAGGCCGCCAACGTGAAATTGATTGGACAGGAGCGCATCGGAGCTGGGTATGTAACAGTCATGGTGCGCGGAGATGTGGGTGCCGTCAAGGCGGCGACAGATGCAGGCGCCGCCGCGGCGCAGCGGGTTGGGGAGCTGGTTTCGGTGCACGTGATCCCTCGTCCGCATGCTGATACGGAGATTATCCTACCCAAGCCCCCCAAGGAAGGGAAGGCCAAGTAGAGGAGCAGACTCGCCTGAGGCGAGCGCATTCCGTCGCGTTGTGACGGACCCTGCGGACTTATCCTTGGACTGTGTTGAGTTCCAATATTCTGAGTCACCTCTCGGCTTCGATCCGTCAATGTGGGCGCTGAATCGATGGAGATCGGCGAGGTCGTCGACTAGGAAAGGAGGCGTGCAGGGAGAGTGAATGCAGTGTGAGGTGGGGCGTGGAGGCGGACCGGAGCATGCGGACGGGTCAGTCTTATGTGCTTGTCATCGCTTCGGCGTATGTATCACGCCCATGTACGTACAGTTCGAAGAGCACCAAGACTAAGAATAGGAAAGGAAGGCTTTTCGATGGCGATCATCAGTAAGGCAGTGTTGTTCATCATTGGTATCTTCGCGACCCTCGGCGTAATCGACAGGATCGTGAAGGAGTGGAAGCCGGATCTGAAACTCCCGCTGATCGACGGCTGGGGCAAGGAGATGGAGAACGGCTTTGCGGCGATGGGTCCATTGGCTCTGGCCATGGTCGGAATCATCGCCCTGACGCCAGTGTTGGCCAAGATCTTGATCCCTGTTGTGGGACCTCTGTACACGGCGCTGTTCTCGCGACCAGCGATGTTCGCTGGCACGTTGCTGGCCATTGACATGGGCGCCACGCCCATGGGCAATGAGCTGGCGGCAGCGGCCGGTGACCCGGAGTGGGTGGGCTGGTTCGGCGGCATGTTGCTCGGCGCTGTATTCGGCGTCAACATCGTCTTCAACATCCCGGTCGGGTTGGGAATCATCCAGGCTGAGGATCGCAAGTACTTGGGCCTGGGGATTCTGGCCGGCATCGTGGTAGCCCCGATTGGTGCCTGGGTGGCTGGCATCGCAGCTGGCTATCCTGTAGTGACTACCTTCATGTACCTGATCCCCGTGATTCTCGTGGGCGTCCTGATCGCCATTGGCCTGGCCATGGCTCGCGATGCGATGGTCAAGGGATTCATCGTCTTTGGCCATTTCATCACCAGCTTGATCCTGTTTGGTCTGGGTGTGGCGTTGTTCCAGCAGCACACTGGAATCACGATCATCCCCGGCATGGCACCACTGTTCACGCACTGTGAAGGTGGCGTAGCGGTGATGGAGGCGTTGGAGGTCATCGGCGCCATCGCGATCGCCCTGGCTGGCGCGTATCCTCTGGTCAAGTTCCTGACCACTGTGCTGAGCGGGCCTCTGGGCGCCCTGGGCAAGTCGCTTGGGATGAATGATGTCGGTGCAGCTGGCCTGGTGGCGACGCTGGCCAACAACATCCCGATGTTCGGCATCTTCAAGGACATGAACCCGCGCGGCAAGGTCCTGAACGCGGCGTTCCAGGTGGCGGCGGCATTCTCGTTGGCCGATCACCTCGGATTCGCAGCAGCCAACAACGCTGACCTGATCGGCCCCATGCTGATCGGTAAGCTAGTTGGCGGTATTCTGGGTGTCGTCGTAGCGATGTTCATTGCCCCGAAGGAATAGCTCGGACAATCGACAGGTAGTTCGCACGTACTGGGCTCGATTCTTTGAAAGGAGAGTGGGTAATGGCTGATTTTCAGCAGATCGCCCTGGGAATGGTAGAAACGAAAGGGCTGATCGGTGCCATTGAAGCCGCGGATGCCATGGTGAAGGCAGCCAACGTCAAGCTCATCGGTCAGGAGCGGATCGGATCTGGCTATGTAACGGTCATGGTGCGCGGTGACGTAGGTGCGGTAAAGGCTGCAACGGACGCTGGAGCGGCGGCGGCACAGCGCGTGGGCGAGTTGGTTTCGGTCCACGTGATCCCGCGCCCTCACAGTGATACCGAAATCCTACTGCCCAAGCCGCCAGCGGAGTAACGCTCGCTGCAATCCGTTTCAGAGAGAGCCTAGGAGCGGGGGCAGCTGTGGCTGGCCCAACGGTAGCGATAGCTGCCCCCTCAAGTTCCAGGGCCCTCCTGACACCCCAAGGGAGGTAGGTGAATGGTGAAACGCGTTTTCGCCAAAATGGATATTGACAAGATGAAAGCTGAGGGGCTCACAGTCCTGAAGCTGCAACCAGGGGACGCGGTGACCCCGCTGGCGCGCGACACTGCACTGGAGCTGGGCATTCGCATTAGCAACGGTGCCGAACCCGCGGCTGCCACAACATACCAGAGTGCAACAGGAGGAGTAGAAATGGCCTCAGAGGACAAGGTAGAAGACATCGTTCGCGCGGTTCTTGCTCGCCTGGCTGCGCCGCAGCCGCAAGGGACGGGTTTTTGTGATCTGCCGTCGCGGCCATGCCCGACCCCCAAGGTCTATGGCACGAGACCGGGATTCCTGAAATTGGTTGAGAAGATCAAGTTCGAAGACATGCCCCAGTTCGAGCTGCGGGACAAGAACAACACGCTCATGAACCCGCCAGAGATTGACTTCCGCTTGCAGGACGTGGTCACGGTCAAGGATGGATCGGCGGTGGGTGCTGGCTTCATGTCCTGGCATCACGGTGGGTTCAACTGGACTCTGNNGCGAAGGCCGCACGCTGCACGCCGAGCCAGGCGACCTGGTGTTCATCCCGGCTGGTTCGAGCGTACGCTGGAGCACACCGAACTGGGTGGTGGTGTTCTATGTGACTTTCCCAGCGGAGTGGACTGCGCAGTAGGTCTGACGCGAACGAGCACTGCGGTTGAGCACGGCTGGTGCCGCGGTTTTGACAAGTCCTGGGGAGGGCTGGGCCATCTCTTGGGGTCCTGGTCTAGAGAGTGTCGTTCTTAGGCGAGTGGATTTGTCGGGCTCGGCAGGTGTGGCTGCTCTTGATCGTTGCGGGATAGCCGCAAGGGCTATTTGCCCTCCGGTTCGGGCACTCCTGGTGGGTGCTACCTCTGAACCTGGAAACTGACTTGGCACAATCCGACTGCCAAGATGGTTGGGGCTGATGGTGAGCCTCAGCCCCAACCGCTGTCCGACTGAGCAAACAGGAGGGGGTTCGGGTATGAAACTCAAGACCACAATTCAGGGGCAGACGTTTGCCTTCACTTCAGTGAAGGATGTCTTGGCCAAGTCCTCTGAGAAGCGATCTGGAGACGAGCTAACTGGAGTCTCAGCCCAGAACGAACGTGAGCGCGTTGCAGCCAAGTGGGTCGTAGCCAATCTGACGCTTCAGGACCTGTATGAGAACCCAGTACTTCCGTATGAGAAGGATGAAGTCACACGGGTCATCATTGATGACACGAACAAGACCATCTACAACAAGGTAAAGAACTGGACAGTGGCAGATCTGCGCGCGTATCTGCTTAATGAGTGCACCTCGTCGGAGGATATTGCGCGCCTGCGCCCAGGTCTGACGAGCGAGATGATCGCCGCAGTGACCAGGCTGATGTCGACGATGGACCTGACCGTGGCCTCGAGTAAGATTCAGGTGCATACGTGTGCCAACACCACCCTGGGATTGCCTGGGACGCTTTCGTATCGCAATCAACCGAATCACCCCACTGACGATATTGATGGGATCCGGGCCGAGATCTATGAGGGTTTGTCCTATGGTTCGGGCGATGTTGTGCTCGGCGTAAACCCGGTGAACCCCACGGTGGAGACCTTGATCCGTATTCTGGAGATGACCTACGAGATCATTCAGCGCTGGGAGATCCCGACGCAGAACTCGGCACTGGGCCACATTCTGGATCAGATGAAGGCGGCGGAGCGGGGAGCGCCAATTGGATTGTTCTTCCAGAGTATCGCGGGCAACGAAGCAGCGAACAAGGGCTTTGGGATCGACCTCAAGATCATGGAGGAAGCATGGGCCATGGCCAGGGAACGTTCCTTCTGTGCCGGACCCAATGTGATGTACTTTGAGACCGGCCAGGGAGCCGAGATGTCGGTCGGCCTCGATTTTGGGGTTGATGAGCAGACCCTGGAGGCGAGGACTTATGGATTCGGCCGCCATTTCAAGCCGTTCTGCGTGAATAATGTGACCGGTTTCATTGGCCCAGAGACGCACTTGAACGGCAAGCAGGTTGCCCTGGGGACACTGGAAGACCTATTCAACGGCAAGATGCACGGTTTCCCGATGGGCCTTGCTCCTTGTTACGTGAACCATGTGGACATGGACCACAATGATCAAGAGTTGGCGACGATCCTGTGCACTGCTGGCGGTGCTGTGTACTATATGGGCGTCCCGATGGGCGATGATTGCATGCTGAGCTATCAGGACACGAGCTACCATGATGATCCTTCGCTGCGGCAAATCTTCAATCGTCGTCCAGCACCTGAGTTTGAGCGTTGGTTGGAGCGTATGGGTTTGCTGAAGAATGGGACTTTGACTCGACGTGCTGGCGATCCGTCCATTTTCTATGCCGAACCGTCCGAGATCTTCTTGTGGTAGACAATGGATCACGTGGGAGGCTGACCATGAGCGACGAATTGGCACCGTTCGATGCACGTAAGATTGGGGTGAAGAACCCTTACAACAAGTCTGTTCTCGAAGCTATGGCCGACTCGACGCCTGCACGCATCTGTGTCGGCAGGGAGGGCCCACGCCCGACTATTGAGGCATGGCTTTCATTTCGGTGGGATGAGGCGGTGGCCAAGGATGCTGTATTTGGCACAGTGTCTGATCAGTTTCTGAAGGCCAACAAGATTGCGGTGCGGGTACAGACGTCGTGTGCGGACAAGCGCGACTATCTCGGGCATCCTGAGAAGGGGGGCATCTTCCCAGCAGAGGCCGAGGCCACGCTGCGCAGCAAATGCCAGGCCAACCCGCAGGTGCAGGTATTGGTGAGCGATGGGCTGAGCTATCTGGCGGTGGAAGAGAACATACCAGCGCTGCTGCCAGCATTGATGGATGCGCTAAAGGCCGCAAAACTGACAGTGGGCACTCCGTTCTTCGCCGATCTGGGAAGGGTGCGCTTGCTGAACGACGTGGGCCGCGTTCTGAATCCCGATGTGGCAGTCATTCTCATCGGCGAGAGACCCGGACTGGTAACGCAGACGAGCCTCAGTGCGTATCTGGCCTACAAGCCGAAGGCTGGCCATACGGATGCCGAGCGCAATTGCATATCGAATATCTACAAGAAAGGCCTCAATCCGATGGAGGCTGCACCGGTGATTGTGGACATGGTGCAGAAGATGTTGGCGCAGAAGGTGAGCGGAGTTGCTCTGAAGCTCTAGGCCTCAAAGCCCAGGCGGCACGTGGCGATTCGGTATACCGCCTGGGCTGCTCTGGCGCGACCGGTTGGGGACGCTTCCATACAGAGTGTTGTGAGGAGTAAGGTACTATGGCGATTGTGACAGAAGCGGAGTTGCGCGACAAGATTCGGCAACCGCGACTGGGAGTGGTGCTGCATTTCCCTGAAGGCACACGGTTCAGTCCTTCAGCGCAGGATTTCATCAAGCAGTGGCGCATCGAGATATGCCTTGACAAGGCGAACACTGCGTCCAAGCCTGCTGGCATATGCGATGGCTGGCAGGGATCTTGAGCGGGCTAATGCGAGGTCCCGCGGTCGCGAGGCTTGGGGAAGAACGCGGTGAGTGGGTTGGGGGGCAGCGATGCATCTCGTGCTGCATGAACGAGGGGATGCTTAGTATGGCACGTAACAAATCGCAACAGGTGGGGTTGCATTGAAGACATTCAACAAGAAGGGTGATCTGGGTGAGACAAGCCTGCTGTACGGTGGGCGCGTGCCCAAGAGCAGCCCGCGTCCAGAAGCGTATGGGACAGTGGACGAGGCTGTCTCCGCCTTGGGGCTGGCGCGATCCCTCTGTCGGCGGCCACAT
>DIVN01000222.1 GCA_002435875.1 Anaerolineales bacterium UBA6131 | reverse complement strand
TGCAGATTCTTACGGCAGGTGCTGGAACGCTCCCACTGATGCCGATGGATACTGAGTATCTGCACTGCGTGCAAGCGACGATTGATCGCCGGGGCCTCAGGTATCAGGTACTGGACACTTCTGGTCAGGTGCGCGAATGGCTGACGTGGCCGTTCTACTTGCCTCCATCGGACGAGTGGGTGCCGATGGATGAATGCCAGCTTGCACCCGTGCAGGGCCGCATGCCCGCCGATCCTCGACAAGCACGTTGCGTCGCATGGAAGTTCGACGGAGTGTCGACTACGGCGCCTCGGGGAGGGTCACAAAGTTTGCTCTGCGGATGGTCCCCTGGGCCGGGTATGCCGCCCCTCTGGATTGGGCTGCAGGGGCCGGAGCAGCGGCTGACGGTACAACTTTGCCCTGCTGTAGGTCGCAGCCCGTCTTCGTGGATAGGCCCGCTAGTACCGGCAGGTGGGATGCCATTTTCGTTTCAGGTAGCGGTACACACGGGCATGGGCCCCGGAGGCATGCTGTGGCGCTGGAATGACCAAGCTCCCTGGTCGTCCTGTGTAGCGGCGTCGCCCTGGGGTGCTGAGAGGCTTGCGTGGCCACAGCATTGGAGCGTGGGGCAGGACGGCAGCAACGAGAGGCCGTTCCTTGGCACAGGGCTCACGGTTGCCTGGCAAGCAAGGCGGATGTCGCTGGAGTTTGGCTCGGGTTGAGTTGCGAATGCCAGAGGCAGGCCAGACTTTGTGGAGAAGGCCTGGCTACCGGATGGCAGCGTGAAGGGCGACGGGTTCTCACGAAGATTGCGCGAGCCAGTTCAGTCAGATGTGGCATGCTCTGGGCTGTGGTCGTGAGGTGATAGGAGCAACGTTGAGAACAAGTGACCATCTGTGCTGCGCAGGCTGGCCTTGCACTGACGTCAGACATGAAGGTTTTGTTGTTCCTGGCGTGGAGATCAACCCGGAGCTCATCTCGGTCATTCTGGTCTCTGAGGCTGCACCCTCTACGAAAGGGCACTACTACTATGAGCCAGGGAGCCCGCTCTTCGCTCAGACAACCATGCAGGCTTTCCAGGACGCCGGGTTCCACGTCTCAAGTGTTGACGAGCTCCTTGATGTGGGGGTCTACCTCACGACGGCCGTAAAGTGCAGCAAGACTGGATATGGCCTGCAATCGAGGACCGTCCAGGAGTGCTCGCATCTTCTCGAGGCCGAGATAAACATGTTCCGCCATGCGCATGCACTCTTGTTGATGGGCGATGTGGCGATCAAAGCCATCAACTATATTGCTCGACGCAGGGGAGAGGGACGGGTGCTCCCAGCAGGTTCGACTTACAGAATCCGTGGTGGCGAGTACTACTTTCGCCACATGCGCGTATTCCCATCGTATCTGCAGGCCGGCCCAAGCTACTTTATCGAGAAGAGCAAGAGGACCATGATCTCCGAGGACATTGCCGCCGCTTTGGCTCTGGTTCGGTGAGCTTTACCGGGACAGAATGCCCGGCTCTCGTTCAGTGCTGCCGGAGAGTTGCTCTGGGCGCCGACTCCAGCCCTCTGTGCCGTGCGGCGAGGTGGATCCATCCTGTGTGATGCGGCTGGGATGCTGTCGGCTCGCGGAGATCCTCGAGTGCATTCGCCCTGCGGGTACGCCAACCGGGGAGCAACATGCCGAATACGGCGACTGGCTTAGCGGACCCGATTGGGCCGAGCCAACGGGAAACCGCGCCAATGCCTGTCCGAATTGAGATAGCCGATGGCGAGTAGGCCGACCAGGATGGCTATGCCAAGACTCTGAAAGACCATGCGGACCCCCCACATCTCGGCAACCGCACCAAGTAGTATGGCGCTGACAGTGCTGCCCAGGCTTCCGGCAGTGCCGTAGAAGCCAACAGCAGTTCCGCGAGTAGAGGGTGTGCTGTTCTCCGATACGAACACCTGGCCTGAGGTAAGGAATGACCCGAAAGCGATGCCTTCTAGAACCAGCAATAGCGCCAGGACCGTAGTTGACTGGGCTTGCGTCATCAAGAACATCGAGACTAGAGCAAGGACCAGTGCGGTGTACATAACGATGCGGCTGGGTACGCGCGTGGTCAAAACTCCGCTGGGCATCCGGGTAAGAGTAGACACAAATGCTCTGGCAGAGAACATGGAGTTGATGGCTGCCTGGTTCACAAAGAGCTGGGATGCGTAGAGAGGGAAAAAGTTGGATACTGCCCCGCCGAACGTGGACATCATCAGTAGGTTAGCCAGGCTACCCGCAAGTAGCTTACGATTGTGGAGCATGGATGCTGTTCCTGACCATGGCAGCAGTCGGATTCGCTCGACAGCATCACTGGCGGGCCGGGCGAATCGGCGCAGCCCTCGTGCTGCAATGATGGCTCCCATGAGGGACAGCAGAGCAGCGAATAGATAGCTTCCACGTACACCGTATCCTTCGGCAACCTTACCTGCGATTAGGGGGCCAATGCCGAATCCTAGGCCCATCGAGGTCGAGTAGAGACCAAATGCAAGGCCGCGTTCGCTGGGCTCGACGATATCTCCAACATAAGCTACTCCTAGTGAGAACGTGGAGATCATCGCAATGCCGCTCAGTATGCGGCCGATGAACAGCCAGTAGGGACTTGGCGCCAGGGCGTAGAGCACGGCGGACAATGAAAAGAGGAGCATGCCTAGGGTAATGACCGCCTTGCGCCCGATACGGTCCGAGATCGTGCCGATTGGCATCGAGCCAAGCATTTGCGTCAGACCGACGATGCTGCTGAGAGCTCCGATCAACGTCAGCGATGCGCCGAGGTCCTGCGCGAAAAGCGAGAATGAGGGCGCGATGGTCCCCGACATCAGGTCAGCACAGAAGATCACGGCACAGATGGTGAGTACGTCGCGGCGAAGTACCTTGCGCAGTGCGCGAACGTGAGGCATCAATACCTCCGCGAGGAATCAGGCACGCTGCTCTGCGCCTTGTGACTGAACCACTGTTGTTGCCTGAACGCGGCTTGTGACTCGGCGTAGCAGCCAAAACAGGGCCAAGACCTCTACGATCTCAGCTCCTAACGTAGCCCAGGCTGCCACCAAGATTCCCTGGATGCTCCCACGCCAGAGACCGGCCGCAAGCAAGACCAGCAGGACGAGCAGATTGATGAACATACCAAGCTGGACCAACGTCGATTGCCGACGCCAGATCAGGACCCCCCGGAGATAATTGCGCGCGGCAAATAGCACTGGCATCGGCACCAGAATCAGGAGACACGAGAGTGCCAGGATGCGGACCTCGGCAGGAACTCCCAACAGCCTCTCGAAGTAGCCATTGGCCAGAGGCGTTGCCACCATGACGCCCAAGATGCAACTGAAAGCTACTCCAATCGCCATACCAAAGCGGGCCAAGCGACTCTCGCTCGTTTCACTGCCGAGCCGTGCTAGCACAACCTCCTGCAAGGCCATGACACCACTACCGAGCAGGGCAGACAGGCCGTAGCCAACTGGCCATGCCGCCAACGAGAGTGTGGCATTTGCTGCGCGAGCGATGCCCATGGCTGTTAGAGGGCGGGAGAGAACCCGCATGGCGTCAGTGCCTGCCAGAGGTAGGTAGAACCATGCGAGTCTTCGATAGTCAAGCGGCGCACTCCCTTCGGGGTCACTCTCTATGGAGAGTATCTTGTCGCGTATCAGTGGGCGGCTCCACCAAGCGATGACCAGCATTTCTACAATTACGCTGATAGCCATGCTCAATCCGCCAAGCAGGGCGCCCGGTTGCAGACCCAGCCTCACGCCTACGGCGACGGAGATAGCTAGTGCAGCCAGGCGAAAGAGGGTTCCGATGCTGACCATCTTGCTCTGCCCATGCAAGATCAAGGCTCCCTGCCACAAACGGCGCCAGCCGATCGCGGCTGGCCACAGAACCATGACACGCAGGGATGGCCGCGCGGCGGCAGTAACTGCCTCTGGGAAGCCCATTAGCTGCATAAAGAGGAAATCGTAGATCGGAGTGAAGTATACGACCACGCTGATGATGGTCAGTGCGATGGTCAGATGGACAACGAAACGGCGGAGCAGCAAGTACGATGCACGGCTGCGCACCAAAGCCACGGAGGCGCTGAGGATCATGATGATTGGACTCTCAACCAGCACGGCGATGTCCATGGTCAGACCGTGCGCTGCCAGATTGGTGGCGGCATCGGGTAGTCGCGAAATGCCGGCAGAGACAATAGGCCCAGCAACGCTCATCATCATCCAACTCAAGGCGAGGGGCAGCCAGAGAAAGAAGAGATTGCGGTAACGAAGTTGGCTATCTGTCATGTCGGGATGGCAATCAACTCTCTTTGGGGTGGCACAAAGTACTCAAAGCCTTCCTCTGTGAGGGCAACTGTCTCTTCGATAGGTATAGTCAGTGCAAGGCCTTCCCATTCTGGCACTGGGATGCTCACGTGGAACTCTACCGAGTACCACTCATTGGCTGCCAGGGGATAACGCACTCTGTCGCCGTAAGCCATCGGCCAGTCAACGGCCACGCGCGCTCCGATATCATGCGTAGCATTGCCAACCGAGTGACAATAAATGCCTGCTTGCTTCGTCCTGACCGGGTCCCTACGCCCCGCCGCTGCGGGGTAGGCGATTTCGTAGCCTTGTTTTGCCGCCCAGCTCATTGTCTCGTCCCACACCCTGTGCGCGATTTGCCCCGGACGCATGTTAGCAGTTAGCGTATCACGGAGCTCTAGTGCTTTGCCAAAAGCCTGCTGAATGCTAGCCGGAGGCTCTTTCTCGTCAGGCCGCAAGAGATAGGCTGTGCGCTTGTAGTCAGTTCGATAGAGGTCAAACGCCAGACCGGCGTCGACAGATATGACATCGCCTGGCTGCAGGGGCTGATCGCCTGAAACGGACGAGCCCCCTCGTGTCACACGAATCCCTGGCAAGAACTCAAGCTCCAGGCCCAGTGCGCGGGCCTCGTCTCGCATCCACCACTGCACATCGTCGCTGGACGTGACGCCAGGCCAGATGACTCGACTGCTGAACGCCTCCTCTTCCCAGGCAACTGTCCATTCGCATACCCGTCGGTAGATGCCGTATTCTTCGGGAATGCGCGTTGCGCGAAAGTCGCGGGCTACCAGCTCGGCGCTGACGAGACGGCTTGCGTATTCTGGTCCGATGGCCTGTTCCAGGAACGTTTTCAGGGAAGCGCTCAGACCGTCCGCCATGGGCAGGGTCGGTGACATGTTGACACCAATCCGCTGAGGGTTGCGCTGCTGCACGGCCTCACGCAAGTGCGGGGCGAGGCCATCCTGGCTATATCCGTAGAAGAGCGCGTGATCGTACACCCGCTGGAACAGGTCGTCACGCTCAGCATGTGAGCCAATCATGATCTTCTCAGGCGTGTCAGTGCCGCGGTCGAAGAAGATGTAGGCGTTCCGTACACCGGGCCACCCGCCGCCGAGTTCGGGCAAGAACGGGTCGGGATGAAACTCGCGCGATAACACAATCCACATGTCGATGTGGTGGCGACGCATAGCCGGCAAGAGTGTGGTGTTCAGCTTCTGGGCAATAATCCGTTTGCGCAGGGCATAGCGCTCACGCTCGCCGGGAATACCAAGAGCGCGAGTTGTGATTGGTGACGATAGTAGACTGGGGACCGACGATGGACTCACTATGAATCTCCTATGCCGCAGCCGGAGTCTCGTGGTACTGGATGCGTGGATCGATGAACCCGTAGAGCATGTCTACGCCAAGGTTGACCAGGACGTAGACGATGGCTACGAACAAGACACAACCCTGGGCGAGCGGAAAGTCACGCGCTTGCAGAGCGCCAACCATTAACTGGCCGATTCCCCGCCGTGCAAAGACGGACTCGATGATGACCGCGCCGCCCAGCAAGCCGCCGAACTGCAGCCCGACGACAGTGACGACGGGAATGAGAGCATTGCGTAGCGCATGTCGCAGGATGACCTTGGTGCTGCTCAACCCTTTGGCTCGTGCGGTGCGGATGTAGTCTTCCTTCATTACCTCTAGCAGGCTGGAACGCACCATGCGGGCAATAATAGCCGCGGCCTGAAAGCCCAAAGCGACTGCAGGGAGGAGGAGACGCCGCATATCACTGCCTGCAGTGATCGGAACCCAACGAAGCTGGATGCCGAAAACGTAGATGAGCAGCAACCCAAGCCAGAAACTTGGCATCGACACGCCCATCGTCGCGGTGAGCATGGTCAGGTTATCGAACCAGGAGTTGTGATGAAGCGCCGCGGCGATGCCCATGGCAACACCCAGGAGCACTGCCAGACCCATGCCCGCCACTGTTAGCTGGAAAGTGCTTGGAAAGCTCAGTCGAATCAGTTCAGTGACTGACTGCTGGGTGATAATCGACTTACCCAGATCGCCGCGCAGTGCACTCGTCACATAGTCGACATACTGCAGGGGCAACGGTTTGTCCAACCCCAACAAATTTCGGATCTGAGCAATCTGCTCGGCTGAGGCGCCTCCTGACTCTACGAACATAGCTCGCACTGGATCGCCAGGCACCAGATGAAGCATAGAGAAGACGAGAATGGAAATGCTGAGGATCACTGGTGCCGTAGATATCAGACGGTTAATGATGTACTTGAACATGTGAACTTCCTCTCCCGTGCTCCAGAGCCACGGCATACTGGGATGGGGGAAAGAGCATCCTTCCCCCATCCCGTGTTACTTGACTTGCTACTTGCTCAGCCAGGCATCGTAAAAGAACGGCCAACCGATTTCATGATATGCGACTCCGCGCAGAGCGGTGGAGGCGCCATATACATAGTCCTGTTCCCAGGCATTGACGCCCTGCACGTCCTTCATCGTTTCGGCCATGGCCAGCATGGCATTGTTCCAGATCTCTTGCTGCGTCGTGCCTGCCAGTGCTTTGGCTAGGTACTCGTCGAACTTGGGATTGCTATAGGCCTGCCAGTTGCCAGCGGATTCGGACTGCCAGAATTCATCGAGCAAGAACAAGGTGTTGTATCCGCTGTCACTCATCAGGGTCATGTTGTAGTTCAGCTTCTCGCACTCGGAGATCCAGAAGTTAAAGTCGCCTGTGCGGATATTCATGCCGATGCCCACGTCACGTAGCATCTGCTCGACCGGCTCCACCTGAGGTACACTGGCGGCAGTGATTGCCCAGTCTACGACCATTTTCTGGCCGCCCTTCTCGCGGATGCCATCCGAGCCGACTTTCCAACCAGCCTCGTCCAGCAGTGACTTGGCTTTGGCAGGGTCGAAAGCGATATCGTACTGTGCGACCGCTGACAGATCCCCATTGGGTACCATGTTTCTCGGAATGGGAGCGACGGCCACGCGGCCGATGCCAGACCAGGCAGGAAGCCCCAGCAACGCAGCCTTGTCGATGGCATGGGCGATTGCCTGACGAACCCGGATGTCATCGGTGGGCGACTTGCCAAGGTTCATGGTGTACATGCGTGCAGTGCCAGCCTTGGGTGTGAGCAGGATCTGAATGTCAGGGTTGCCTCTCAACTGGGCGACCATGGGCTCTGTGGACGTCGCTAGCGTGAGCTCTCCCGCCTCCAAAGCCGCAATACGGGTGGCGACATCTTGGATATCGCGGTAGATGATCTCATCCAGATAGGCAGGCCCGCTATGCTGGAAAATGTCTGGCGCCCAGTTGTACTCATCGCTGCGCACCAGTGTGATATGATCTCCCTTGACCCATTCTTTGAACTTGAAAGGACCGCTTCCGACCAGCGTCTTGATACCATAGTCCTCGCCGCCCGCTTGCATCGCAGTGGGTGAGTCGATACCAAGGCCGCCATCACTGAGGCTCACTAGGAATGCGGCGTTCGGTGCCTTCAGGTAGACCTTGACCGTGCTGCTGTCCACGACTTCTGTGCGGTCAAAGCTGGTGCCACCGAGCGCTGACCAGGCAAAACCGTGGCGGATGTCGTCACGCATGGTGTAGTCAAAGTTGAACTTGACTGATTCGGCATTGAAAGGAGTGCCATCGTGGAACTTGACATCGGTGCGCAGTTTGAAGGTGTAGACCTTTCCATCCGGCGAGACCTCCCAAGAAGTGGCCAGGCTGGGATGGATCGATCCATCGTTAGGATTCACTGCGGTCAAGGTGTCCAGGACGTGGTGCGCGACCATGCGCGATGTGGTATGGGTACTGGTGTGCTGGTTCAGCGTGTCCGACACGTTCTGTCCATGTGACACGACGATAGTGCCACCTCGGACTGGCTGGTCAGCCGCCGGCGGTGCGGTTGTGGCAGCGGGCGAGCCCGCTGCTGGCGGTGCTGTAGTCGGTGTCGCCGCCGGCTGAGGTGAGCTACAGGCTGAACTCAGGATGACGGTGATTACCAACATGATTGCCAAAATGCGCGAACGATTCATGAAATCCTCCTAGTTGCAGAGTCTGGATGGGGCCTGTGATAGCCCCCGGGTCACGAGCGATGACGGGTTTCCTGGGGCAGGCCCCAGGAATGAAGGATGAGCGTATGCTTCATCTTTTCCCTCCTTTCCTGTCTGCGGGCCAGCTTGGCTCCCCTTTGACCCAACCACCATCCTCGGCGATCCTAGGACTGGCTTCTAAGGACATTGAGCGCACTTTCTCTCTCACAGATAGCGCTCCAAGAAGTCACACATGTCCAACCACATCTGGCGCATATTGGCCAGAGAGAGAACGTAGTAGCCTTCATTGGGATAGGCTTTGTAATGCACTGTCTTGTATTCTTTCTCGAGCGCCTTGACGAAATCGAGTGACGCGGATGAGCGTGGCAGACCACCCTCGCCGTGAATAACAAAGGTGGGAGTGGTTGCCTGCTTTACCGAGTAGATCGGTGAACACCTGCGGTAGACGTCCTGGCTTGTCTCAAATGGCCCGAACTCGTATCGGAGCAACTGGTTGTGACGAAGCTCCTGCTCCTGGTACATCGCCGGCCAGTCCGCGTAGCCAGAAGCTGGTATTGAGGCCTGGAACGCGCCCGGCGCGAAACATACTGCGGACATGCTCAGGCATCCGCCGTAGCTGGTGCCGGTGATGGCCAACTTGTCCGGATGCACGTTGGCGTTCGCCTTCAGGAAGTCAGCACCGGCGACGGCATCCTTGAGATCACCATAGCCCCAGTCGCCGTTGTTCAAGTCCTCGAACTCGCGCCCGTAGCCCGAGCTGCCGCGGATGTTCGGGAGGAGGATCACGTAGCCTCTCTGAACAAAGTACTGTACGTTGGGGTAGAAAGCATCAAACCACTGGTTCGTTGGCCCACCGTGAATCCAGAGAATGCCAGCTGGCTTCTGACCAACGGCGGGCACAGCAGGTGCATAGAGATAGGCATGGATGTCTCTCCCGTCAAAGCTCCTGTAACTCACCTTCTGGGGAGTTACCAGGCGAGAAGACACGCTTTCACCCATCATCGATTGGCTGATTTGTCGCTGCTGACCGTTGCTGACGTCTACTACCCAAAGGTCGATCGTGGATGTCGGGCTTTGGTAAAGGTATGCGATCTGCTCGCCGTTGGGCGACCACTGTGGTTGAGCACAGGCGCCCATGGCTGGCGCCACCAGCTTACGAACGTGGCCACTCTTGGCATCAGCGATGCACAAGTTCAAGGTGCCCTTGTCGTTAGAGATGTAGGCAACTGCATCGCCGGTCGGAGACCAGCAAGCTTCGCTCTGATCTGCAGACTCTGCGCACAATGGCCGAGCATCCCCGCCGTGCAGAGGGACCCGCCAGTAGTTCAGGAAGCCGTTGCGATGAGAGCGGAAGAGAACGGTCTGGCCATCTGGCGAAACCAGGGGGTAACCAAAGGTCTTGCCGTAATGGTAGTCAAACAAGTTGGTATCTTGGGCTACGACTCGGGCTGGCCCCTCACCAGCAGGGATGGCGACGATGGTATGATCGGTCCAGGCGTCATTCAGCTGGACGTAGACGATCTGTTCGCCGTCAGGCGTGAACACGGGATACACGTCGTATTCTGGCCTCTGAGTAAGGCGGCAAGTGTTGCCATCGGCAATCTGGACACGATAGATGTCGAAGCTGCCATAGCGGTTTCCGGAGAAGGCGATGGCACTGCTATCCGGTGCCCAGCTCAGGGCATTGATGTTGGCACCCAAGTGAGTGAGCTGGATATCGGCATCGCCGCTTTCAGGGTGTAGCCAGAGCTCGGCCGCGCCACTCTTTTCCGAGATGTATGCGATCCATTTTCCGTCGGGCGACCGCCGAGCATTGTTGGTGCCCAGAAAGCGGACGCCTCCCATGCCGACCGTCATTCGTGTGGGGTAGCCACCCTGGGCAGAGCAACTCCACAGCTCGGGCCCACCGTTCATGGTTGAAACGAACGCGATCTCGCGGCTGTCTGGTGACCACTGGGGAGGCTCCAGAGCGAGCGTGGGCCGCAGTGCCAGGATCTGATCGATGCTCAAACAACTATTGCTAGGTTGCATAGGATAAAGGCTCCAATCAGCGTCGAAGTTTTGGGTCTAGGGCATCGCGAAGCCCATCGCCCAGCAGGTTCATGGAGAGCACTGTGACTGTGATGGCTAGGCCAGGGAATACCGCGAACCACCAGGCCCGCCGCAGGTAAGTACGCCCCGCATTGAGGATCGATCCCCATTCAGGCGTAGGAGGCTGTGCCCCCAAGCCAAGGAAGCTCAGGCCTGAAGCCGTGAGGATGGCGCCGGCCACGCCTACCGTCATGAGAACAATGAGCGGCGGTAGTACATTCGGCAGGATGTAGCGGAACATGATGCGGGCATCACTGCAACCTACCGAACGGGCGCCGGTCACATAGTCACAGCCCTTGATGCTCAGTGTCGATCCACGTGCAACACGTATGTAGGTTGGGATACTGCCAATGCCTACGGCAATCATCACGTTAGAGAGCCCAGGTCCCAAGATGGCGATGATGGCGAGCGCAAGCAACATGCCCGGGAAGGCGAGCAGGATGTCAGCGAACCCCATGATGAACTTCTCAAGAGCGCCGCCATGGAACCCGGCTAGAATGCCAAACGTCGTTCCGATCGTCGCCGCGATGCTGACGGAGATTAGCCCTACACGTAGCGAGATACGTGCCCCATAGATGACTCTACTGAGGATGTCACGACCAATGTCATCCGTGCCAAACCAGTGCAGGCGCGATGGCGGCTGAAGCGCGTGCTTTACTGACTGCTGTAGGGGCGGATATGGCGCCACCAGGGGGGCGGCAATGGCGATCAAGATCTCCGCCATGATCAGTATGAGGCCTATCATGGCACCGCGATTGCGGCGGAGCTGGCGGGCGACGATTGCCAACTGGCCCTGCTGCCGAGGTGCAACATTCGCATGGGCTGTTTCAGAACGCGGCTGGACGTAGAACCGCTGGGCGACGCTCTCTGCCATCTCTTTCCTCCTAGCTCTCAATCACCGTTGGTTCGTAGTGGAACCTGGTCAGAGGGGTGGCACCCTCTTGACCCACTACAACAACGTCCTCACAACGCACATAGAACTCTCCTGGTTTCCACACCTTGGGCTCGATCGTAAAGCACATGCCGGCACGGATCGGCTCGCCAAAGCCTGGGCGCAACCAGGGGGCTTCGTGTACCTCCAGACCGATACCATGGCCGAGACCCATGTACCAATACCAGGGCCCAAAGCCATCTTCGGTCACCCGGTCACGGACCCAGTCCGCTACTTCGGCTGGGGTGATGCGCCCGTCGGCCATCACCTTCATCACTGCTTGCGAAGCGGTGGTAATCGAGCGGTAGGCTGCGAGGGCATCTGCCCGCGGCTCGCCCATGAAAACCGATCGGCCGAAATCGGAGCAGTAGCCACGATAGAACACGCCAAAGTCAAAGGCTACGGTGGTACCGGCGGCAAGGATCATGTCCGTGTTGCGGGTCATGATGCTGCGATTGGGGTCGCTGCCATTGCCTACACAGATGATGCCGGGGTAGAAAGAATAGCCATCACCACCATGCAGGCGGATCTGGTAGTCTACTTCGGTGCCCACGTCGCGCTCGACCATCCCGATTTTCATGTGCTTGATGGTGGCCGCTAGTGCCTGGTCGGTGATCTCGGCGGCGCGCTGCATAAGCTGAATCTCATCGGGATCTTTGATAGCTCGGACCTGGTCCATCATGGCGTTGGTAGCTGGAATGAAACGAGCACCCGGAGCAGCTGCCTGCAGTGAGAGGAGCGTCTGGCCCCACAGCATCTTGCTCACGGCGATGGTCTTGCCTTGTGGCTTGAACTCGGCAAGGATCTGCGCCAGAAAAGCGTCGGGATCCTGACCATCGGGCAACACGCGGATGTCACGAACCCAGGTCTGCGACTCTACATTGACAGCAAAGCTCTTCTGCAGGACGAGCACTGGATCATGCTCCAGACCAAACAGCAGGCCCGTGATCCAATCTCCCTGGCCCTTGAGGATGTTGTAGTACATCGGGCCAACCATGCCCGAGACGTAGGTAAAGTCGGGTCCAAAGTTCAGGAACATCAGATCCGCGCCCCAAACGCGCATGGCCTCGCGGACCCGATTTAGGCGTGCTATGTGAGCATTCATCGCATGACCTCCTGCCGAGTGTGATCTTCCATCAGTCAACGATGTACAGGCGGTGGTCGGTGCCATATAGGGACACGGCACCTGTTTCCGTTACCTGCACCACGTCCTCAACGCGGTTGCTGAAGCGTCCCGGAACGCGGATGCTGGGCTCGACGGTGAAGGTCATGTTGGCCTGAAGCACGGTCTGGTTGACATTATCCAAGAAGGGCTCTTCGTGGACGGTGATGCCGATGCCATGGCCGAGGCGATGGGTAAAGTTGTCGCCGTAGCCTTCGGCCTCAATCACGGCGCGGGCAATGGCGTTGGCCTGGGAGGCGGTGATCTGACCGGCTTTCATGGCGGCCATGCCGGCTTTCTGAGCCTCCAACACGAGGTTGTGCACTTTGACGTACTCAGCAGGCGGATTCCCGACGAAGGCCGAGCGGCCAAAGTCGGAGCAGTAACCCTGATAGACGCACCCAAAGTCAAAGGTGACCGAGTCGCCCGGGGCAAGCGCCTTCCCACCTGCGCGCGCAATTGGGGTGCCGGCTGCCGCCTCGCTAGAGCTGGTGAAGCGGACTCCCGTAACAAAGGACGTGTACTCGGCACCGGCAAGCTTCATCTGATAATCGATCTCGGTGGCGACCTCGAGCTCGGTCACGCCCACCTTGAGCCGCTTGAGCGCAGCCTGGAAGGCCTTGTCGGTAATCACGCCGGCGTGTCGCATGAGCTGTAGGGCGGCTTCCTCCTTGATCATGCGCATGCGGTCGGTGATCTGTGAGGCCAGGCAGAACGAGCTCTTGGGGAGCAGCTTCTGAAAGTCGAGCGCGCTCTTGGACCAGGCGCGGTCGTCGAAGGCGACCTTCTTGCCGGCGAGGCTGAAGCGCTTGAGCACTTCGGCCATGACGGCGGTGGGATCTTCGGTCTCCATGATGATGCGTACCGACTCAAACCAGGGCTTGTCGCGTACCTCGTCCTGGAAGAAGGCACCGCCCATGCGCGGAGCTGTGAGGATAATGCTATCTTCGAGGCCGATGTAGGCGCCGACAGCCCAGTCGCCATAGGCATTGGCGTCAGTGTTGTCGCCTTCGTGGCGGCGAAGTCCGGTCAAGTAGAAGAGGTTGGCCCCTGGGGGCAGGAACATCAGGCCGATGTTCTGCTCGGCCATGCGCGCGCGTGCTGTTGCGAGTCGTGCCTTGTAGTCGATCATCTAACCCTCCACATTTGCAGGATGGCGTTCCGAAAGTTACGCGTGGCAGGCAATGCCAGTGGGAGGGCGACCGTGCGACAGCAAGCAACACTGGGGAACCCGACGGCGGGGAGAGCAACGATGCTCGCCGGCCCTACTGAGGAGCCGGATACAGCGATCGAGCTAGGCCCTGTCCGGATGGACAGTCAATATGTTAGTAACACCGTACGTTGCTGTTGGGTTCACAGCCGCGACGGCCGGTGGGCTGGTCACTGGCCTGAGCAAGAAGCAGAGGACTGGCGAGTGACAGGTAGAGCTGGAATCCGACGTGGAAGGAGAGCGGCTACGCTCGCGAGAGGGACGACAGTGAAACGTGCTAGTTGGAGACAGCAGACCCTGCCGTCAGGTAGATTTCAAGAGAGTCTAGCTATATCCCCACAAAAGTCAAATTGGCTCTAACCTGTCTGGGTGCTTGGCAGGAACAGCCTGCGATGGTGTGGCGGATGAGGCAAGCGTGCTTGCGCAGGGGAGCGAATGTCAGATAATGTAGGTCAGCGGAATTGTAGCGGCGGCAGCATGCCCACGGTGGCTGGGTGAGGGGGATGGAATGGAAAGCAGCGGGTTCATGTTCGACAGCACGACGGTGATCCCGGAAGAGTGGAAGCGAGCAGATGTGGCAGTGATGCCGGTGTCGATTTACGCGGCTGGCCGGGAATACTCGGAAGGGGTGGATATCACGCCGGAGGAGTTCATTGCTTTCCTGGAGACGCTGAAGGAGCGGCCGTCGACGGGGGTGCCGGGGCTGGGTCGGTTCATCAGCTGGTACGAGCGGCTGTTGCATGACCACGGGCAGGTCGTTTACACGATTCCGAGCCACAAGCTGACGGGGCTGTTTGATGCGGCGGTGCAGGCGGCACAGCAGGTGGCGGGGGCGACGGTGGTGGCGGTCGACCCGCCGGAAGACGCGGGCAGCGGGCTGTATGTGGTGCGCTCGAACGAGGAGGGGCTGGCGGAGCGGCTGGCGGGGATGCGCGAGCTGAGGCGGCCGCTGATTGTATTGGCGAACAGCGGGTTTGCTTCGGGCGGCACGGGGCTGGTGGGCGTGGCGGGGATGAGGTGCGCGGCGGCAGGAGGGGCCAGCGACGAGGTGGCGGGAGCGATGGTGGCGGCGAAGGGGAAGAGCAACATCTACCTTATCCTGAACACACTGGAGTATATCGTGGACCGGGTGGGCCAGCTGCGGGCATTGCTGGGAAGGTTGTTGCATGTGAAGCCGATCCTGAGGTTCAAGGATGGGACTCTGGAAGAGGCGGGCAAGGCTCGCGGGAAGCTACATGGCAAGCAGCGGATGTTGGAGCTGCTGCGACAGGAGGTGGGGGAGCGGCTGGTGGATGTGTATGTGCTGCACTGCCTGGCGGAGGATGAGGCGCAGGCGCTGGCCGAACAGGTCAAGGCGATGCTGAACGTGCGCGATTGTTGGGTGGACAATATTGGGTCGACGGTGAGCCGGTATACGGGGAGGGGAGGATTGGGGATCGCGTTCACGGTGGCGTAG
>DIVN01000075.1 GCA_002435875.1 Anaerolineales bacterium UBA6131 | reverse complement strand
CCCCATCCGCGATATCAAAACTCCCCCCGCCGAGCGCCTCGACCGAGCCGTAGGACTTGATCAAGTCTTGGACTTTAATCATATGCTACCCCCATGCATGCATTGGCGATTTCGACAGGCTATACTAGACATTCTCGGCGATTTGTCAATAGTGAAGATTCGCGATTCCGGCTGGCAGCCCCTCTTTCCGCACATCGTCAGCCGACTGACAGCTCCACGTCTGGCGTGAGCCCGCACCTTGTACTACAATGTAGATGCAACATGGCACAATAGGCACATTGCATCGAGTCGAATCGTACAGACACGGAGGAGGAATCATGTCCACAAACGAGATGGTTACCAACTGGGGCATCAGCTCGCCTGGTCGCAATATCAACCAGGTGCAGCGCGTCGTTCGAGCGCTGATTTGGTTCGGCCTGTTCTTCGTTTTGGCGATCATCACGGCAGTCGTCGGATTCACCTTGATGGCGATCAATCCCGCAATCGGGGCTATTGCCCTCGCCTTCGGTGGCCTGGTCACCCTGGTTCTGCCGGGCATGGTCAGCTCGGGCCTCTACATCATCCCCGAGTTCCAACGGCTGGTTGTGCTCAAGATGGGCAAGTTCGTCGGCGTCAAGGGCCCTGGCCAGCTGTGGGTCCTGCCCTACCCGCCCTTCTACGAATCGGTCGCCGCCACCATTGACACGCGCGTGCGCACGCGCGTCATCACCGCGGCACAGACGTTGACGTCCGACAACGTCCCGGTTGGCTGCGAGGCCGTCATCTTCTGGCGGGTCGAAGACGCCAAGAGCGCTGCGTTGCAGGTCACCGACTACGCCGAGGCAGTCTTCCAGGCTGCCAACAGCGCGCTCAAAGACACCATTGGCACGCTTGAGCTGACGGACCTGCTGGGTGAGCGCGAGAAGGTATCCCACAGCCTGAAGGAGATCATCGATCAGGCGGCCGCAAGCTTTGGCGTCGACGTCTCCTCTGTCGAGATCACTGACGTCCACGTCCCCAACGACCTGATCCAGGAGCTGAGTGTCCTGGCCCAGTCACGCCGCTCGGCCCAGGCCAAGATCGCTGAGGCTGATGCGGAAAAGGCCATTGCCATGAAGTTGCAGGAAGCGGCCGCAACGATGGACGACCGCGCCCTCGAGCTCTATCGCCTCAACGTACTGGAGCGCATCGGTCGCGAGGAGGGGAGCCAGATCGTGGTCTATGGCCTGGGCAGCGGCAACGCCCAGATGTCCGCCGACATCGCTTCGGCTGCGGCTGGCGCGCGTACTGCGGTGCCGCGTAACCGCCAGGCCCACAGCACTCCTACCCAGGGCTAGCAGTCCAAACGGCCCAGGGCCTGCGACGGGCCCTGGGCCGTTGCCTCATGCTCGTCTGCACCGAACGGAATCGCTTTGCAGCGCAAAGGGGAGGATCCCCATGGAAGTCAAGATCGTCGAATTCAGTACTTTCAGCAAGAACAGCGCCCAGCGCACGCTGGAAGACCTGCTCAACCATGGCTGGCGCATCGTCAGTGCCGCCGGCGCCGGCACGATCCCCATCTACATGGTCATCCTGCAGCACGAAGACCGCCCGAGCGCCGACACTAGGGCCGACCACAGCATCTGAACGCGGCCGGTCTCCGTAGCTGCCGGTTGCAGATCCGTCCTGTGACGGCTTGCACCCGCATCGTCGCGCCCTGCGCGCACAACAGGACGCGTTCGTCTCACGATCCTGGCTCGCTCGCCCTCACACTTCTACTTGCCGCGCGCGCCGACAGATGCTGACCCCCCGGCCAGAAGCCACGGCGGCCCAGCGCCTTGCCAATGTACACCATCCCCAGCATCAGAGGCACTTCCCAGAACAAGCCCATCGTGGTGCCCAGCGCCGCTAATGAGCCGACACCAAACATCGAGACCGCTGTGGCGATCGCGATCTCAAAGTGGCTCGACGATCCGATGATCACCGCGATGATAGCCTCGCGATAGCTCAAGCGGAACGCACGCGTAATGAGCAGATTGTAGCCAAGCACAATGGCATGCCCTAGCAAGAGAGGAAGGGAGACCAGGATCAACGCGTCAAAATGCTCAATGAGCGTACGCCCGTTGAGGGAAAACAGCACAACCAGGGTGCTCAGCAGTGCCACGATAGCGACTTTACCGACTAGAGGGCGATAGGTCTGCTCGAACCAGTCCATGCCCCGCCATCGCACCAGCAAACGCTTGGAGATGATGCCCATTGCCAGAGGTATCCCAATGAACACCCCGGCTGAGATCACCAGCATCCAGCGGTCAATGGGGATGTTCTGAATCCCAGTCAGCAGCGACACCACCGGCACGTAGAGGAACATGATGGTCACGGTGTTGATGCTGGTGTTGATGACATTCTGCTCCTGATTCCCGTCTGCAAGCTTCCCCCACACCAGTACCATCGCCGTGCAGGGGCTCGAACCAAGTAGGATCACGGCCAGAGCCAGCTGTGGCTGGCCACCGAGAAACGCCTTGGCCAGAACGGCAGCCACCACTGGTGCCACAATCCAGTTCGATAGCAGTGTCAGGAGAATAGGTATGGGATTCTCGCGCAGCCTGCGAATCTCCGCGATCTGCAGGTTTAGCAGCGCCGGATACATCATGAGGAACAGACAGATGCCGATCGGCACCGAAATGCCCCGCACTTGCCAGGAATCAATGAGTGCACTGAGGCCAGGAACCGTCTGCGAAAGGACGAGCCCAACGGCCATACACAGTCCTACCCACACAAAGAGATACTTTTCGAACTTGCTCATAGCTCAGTCTCCGATGTACCTTGATTTGAGATAGCGGGTCTGCTACTTGGAGCTCGAGACACCACGACACTAAGTCTCACCCTGTCACAAAGCACTTCACACCCGGCTTGCCGGACGGGCTGGACGGCAGGAGTGGTGCTCTTCCATGCCCACCACGAAAAGGCGCCATTCCCTCGTCCCGGGCATGTTCGCTGTGCTACGCATCATTTGGTGCGTCCAGAACACCTCCTCCGTTGCCATGAGCACATCCTTCCTTGTGCTGTCTCAGCGCCTGCGCCCTGCAAGGATCTGATGGGCATGCGCGCGGTCCACAGCACGGCTGACGTGGTTGGATGCGGCGGGTATCCAGAAGCTGCTCAAGCTGTCCCCGCAATTGGCCTAGCGCTCTGGGATTCACCTCGTAGTAGATCCAGCGCCCATCCTTCGCGTCGCGCCGCGATGTCACCAGCCCTGCCTCGCATAAGACGCGGGTGTGGTGCGAAATGAGGCTCAACGACAGCTCGAGCCTCTCGCTGATCTCACAGTTGCACTGCACGCCTTCCATCAGCATGTCAAAGATGCTCAGTCGCACCGGGTTGGCCAGCGCCTTCAAAGCCTGAACCATGTCATCGCGCCGTGTCAACGTCTTGGCCCTCCGCTTCCAATAGTTCAATGAATATTGAAGTATATGCCAAATCGACAGCCTGTCAAATCCATGGGGAAGCCGGGAACTCGATCGTTCCCTCGGTCGGTCCGGCTACTTGCTTGTGAGATGGACTATGATCGGGGATGAGGCTCCGGGC
>DIVN01000058.1 GCA_002435875.1 Anaerolineales bacterium UBA6131 | reverse complement strand
TCAAAGGATCCGCCATGTACTTGAGCACGCCGACCCCCGAAGAGAACAAAGCGGACACGATGATCCCCGAGAGTACCAGGCGCAGGATCCATCCGCCGAAGCGGATACGCCGCGCCAGGGCATACGACAGCGCCAGCCCCAGGCAGGCAAACAGTGCCGCCGATCCCTGGATCGCGGCTGGTGCCGCGCCCAGGTAGAGGATGCTCAGGGCTGCGCCGAAGGCTGCGCCCTGGGAGACGCCCAGGAAGCCGGGCTCGACCAGCGGATTGCGAAAGATCATCTGCAGCACCGTCCCGCAGGCCGCGAGCGCCATCCCCAACAGGCAGGCCGCAAGGATGCGCGGAAGTCGCAGGGTGAGGACCAGGCGCTGTGCCAGCTCATCCTGCATCAGTGTCGCGGGCGAAAGCCAGTAGGGCGCCGGGTAGCGGCCCAGAAAAACGGACAGGGTCACCATGGCCAGCCACGTCAGGATCAGCAGGAGGTTCGCATGCAGGCGAAATGGATCAGCTGCCCGAGACAGCAAGCGGGGCACAAGGCCACGGCGCGCGCGCCCCGTCTCCATTGTCCCCTCGCGCTCGGTCAGGGTCACTGAAGATCCCCATGGATGCGGGGCAGGATGTTTGCCTCGAACGACGCCCGGTCCATGCCGTACATTCGTTCAAAGAACTCGGCTGTCTCCTCGAGCATATCCAGCTCGGGGAAACGGGCCGGGTGCATTTGCGCGGCAATCCACGTCAACCCCAGTATCCAGCGCGGGTCCGGCTGGTCCCAGCTAAAGATGTCGCCCGGGAACCCGTAAATATGCCCCTCTTGGGCCGCCTTGAGCGCCTGCCAGCGCGAGTCGGCTTCTAGCTTGTCGACGATTTCGCGCGAATCGGCCGTGTAGGACACGATCAGGATCGTGTCCGGATCCCAGGCAGCGATCTGCTCCAGGTTCACCGTGATAGAGCCGGCCCCCTGGGCGGCCTCTTTCCAAATGGCAACACCACCCGCTAGTTCTACCATCAGCGTCTGCAGCCTTGCGGCGGACGGCACGCTCAGTGCGATCTCGCCGCCCTTTTCGCTGTATTGCATCACCAGAGCACGTGGCCGGGCGCTATCCATCACCCCTTGTAGTCCCTTGTCAATGGCCTGCAGCTTGGCCTGGTAGAAGGACAGGATCTCCTGAGCTCGCTTGGGGTTGCCCAGCAACTGGCCCAGCGTTGCCACATCGCGGGTGAACTGCTCCGGCGTTTCCAGGTCCACATAGACCACCGGGATCCCCAGCGCCTCCAAGCCCTTGCCTGTTGTCTCGGCATTGAGGCTCTTCATGACTACTGCGTCGGGATGGAGTGACGCGATCTGCTCCGCGCCGGCGTCCGCATCCAGCTCAGCCTTTGTCCCAAACGTGGGGTCGATGAGGCCGATAAAGGCCGCCGGGTTCTGCTTGCCCCCTCCGGTGCCCGCGATGCGCTCTTTTGCCTCCGGGAACAGGTAGAGAGCCTCGACGACCATCAGGCTGTTCCTGCCACCCACAACAATGCGTTGTGGAGGCGTGGCAAAGTCAAGCGTCCTCCCAAGAGCATCCGTCACCGTTGTGCCCCCGGACGGTTCGCCTGACTTTGTACCGGGCGTCGGCGTGGACGCGCAGCCCTCTGCAAGGAGCCCAACCAGCAACAAACCCGTCAACAGCATCGAGATCGCAGATCGTTTCAAGTCGTCACTCCTTGTCCGTGTTGTCGGGCCGTTGGCCCAGGCGGCGAGGACACCTTCCCTTCGCCTTCCCACGATGCCGGCAGCCTTGCGCAGTCCAGCTTCAGGCAGCGATCCAGCCAGTGGATTGCGGCCTCTATCTGACCCAGGCGAAACTCATATACCAGCCGCAAGAAACTATCCCCCGCCTCGGCTGCCGCCTGGCCAAAGCGGTCTGCCTGCGTGCGGCAGACCGCCGCTTGCGCTGTCACGAGCTGCTCGAGGCCCGGCAAGGACAGGCGATGAAACAGGTAGAGCCGCAGCAGGAACTCGACACGGAGGAGACGGAGCCCGGGCGTTGGCTGCTGCAGCCAGCTTAGGAACGCTTCCCGGCCTTCTTTGGTGATCTGGTACACCTTGCGTGCCGGGCGGTTGGCTTGCGCCTCGGCATGGCTGGCCACGAGCCCGGCTTGCTCCATCTGCTTGAGCTGCAGGTAGAGCTGACTGAGTCCGATCCGCCACACGGGCCCCAGGTTGTTCTCGAGCTCCTGGTATAGCTCGTAGCCATGCCTGGGCCCGGACATCAGCAGGCCCAGAAGCACATGGGGCGTCCAGGGTTCGTGTTCGCGGCGCATCGTTACGCTCCCCTACTCATGGTGCGCATACTCACATACTGAATAGCACCCTCGACTATACTCTCGATGGCGTGGCTGTCAAGTGCTCGAGTTGGGCGAGATGAATGCGCGGAGGATCCGCGAACGGGCGGAGGGCTGTCCGCCTGGCGGCGTGACAGGAGGTGGCATGGAGAGCGGCAACAGCATGATGGAGCTGCGGGCCAGCTTGGGTGTGCCGCCCGTTGTTATGCGCAATCTGTGTGAATCTGTGAAATCTGTGGATGTCCCCGCCCCTACGGGCTCATCTCGTACGCATCCGCCAGCGCCAGCACGCTTTGCCACACGCGCCCGAATGCCGTCGGGTCGCCGGCTGGGTGCTACGGGACCGTGTCGGCCTCCCACATCGTCGAGCAGTTTGGCGCACTTGCCCCACTCGAGGCCGGCTCCGCCGATGCCCAAGAGCGCCTGGTCCCTGGGCGCTCAGAACCGCACATCCCGTGCTGCATTCGCGCCCACCGCTGGGGCTACGGACCGCGGCCTAGCGCTGCGCCTGCAGCTCCTTGTCCTGCGCTTCTTCGATCATGATCGCGTGCTGTTTGCGATTTCCCAAGGTGACACCGAGCGGAAGGAGGATCGAGTAGGGAATCCAGACCAACCATCGGTACGGATCTGGCAATGCGATGAGCAGGGCAAAGAAAACAAGTATTCCGATCCAACACACCGTGGCCGGCCTGATCATGAAGCGGCGTTCGCGTGGCCCGTGGGTGTTCCTAATGCTGAAGTAGGTGCCGATGACCCCACCAGCCAGACCAATCACGCACCCAGTGATTGCTCCGATCCATCCCCACATTGCGCCTGTGCTCATTTCATGACCCCTTCGCAGAACCGTTAGCGCTTCCATCGCACGCGCAGCGGAGCGCGTCGGCAGGATTCGCTTGTTGAGTAGCCGTCCTATGACTTTGACGACGTTCTGATGCCCCAAGTATAGCTTCTTTCACGTTTGCCTTGCTTCACCCAAAGCACAGCCGCCTTGGCCAAATTGAACTCGTAGTTCCAAGGTTTGATAATGGCCGGCCTAGGGTTGATGTTGGCGGGTAGATGTCTTTGTAGTCTTTCGTTGATAGTCCAATCTGGGGCGGGCTGTACAAAGCGTGTCCATCCGAGACCAACATCACAGAACTGCCAAAGACAACCATCTTCTGTTTCAAGAATCTGGGTTACCAGATTGTCACCAACTTCGACATCCCAGACTCTTACTACACGCTCCTGCTTCCTCAGCAATCGTTGCGAAAGGAGTGGCCGGTCTGGTTCACCAGCTTTGAGTCTATCAAACCACTCCTGTATCAGCTCGTCGGTTATCCCCATTGATTGGCGTTTGGGCTCGAAATACTCCGTTATCGCTTCGTCTGACCGGCCAAACAGATCGGTGAGTTCAAGCAATTCTTGGCGCAATTCCAGCAGACCCGGCTCACTAAACATCAGATGGTTACGCTCAAACCAAAAACGATGAGCTAAGTAGTTCCGCTTGTCTAGGGCCACTTGCAGTCGCTCTTGTAGCTCGCTTGGAAACAACCCTTTCGTCTTCTCCACAATCTGGCCTAGCGTCAGCGAGAAGGCTAGGGCGAGTTTCTCTTCGATGCGCGGGCGAGTGATATCTTCGGCTTCGTCGAATGTCGCCAGCGCATATGTGTAGCAAAGGCCTCTGTGCAAAACTTCGCTGCTACAATATGCCTCGCCGAACTGGGTGAAGACTTCTTTGATTAGGTCTTCGTGAGCTTTCATACTAGCGGCAAGCCAGACGCAACCCAACCGATTGTGTCAGGCGGCAGGCCACCCAACCATCGACTAGGCTGAGATCACTTGGCCTATCTCCCTTAGTCTACATACTGATCAACCTTAGTATAGCACAGTCCGGAGACGGACCTTTGCCGAGTGCCGGCCTAGGTAGCTGAGGCCTTGACGGCCATTCTGGTTACTGTCGCAATTCGCAATATTGACATGCGAGGATGAGCCTAGTATCCCAGTTGCTTGTCCACCACGTGGCGCAGTCATTGTCCCGTGTTGTAGCGTTGCAGGTTGCCCAGGAAGATGGCCATAGCCGGTGCATCATAGTCGACCATTGAGCCAGAGTGGTGCGGAGTCAGGATTGCACTCTCCATGTCCCAGAGCGGTGATTCGGGCGGGAGTGGCTCTTGCTCGGTGACGTTCAGCCCATCTCCTGGGATCTGACCCTATAGCATTTCCACTGCGTCGCTGCATCTTGATTCTTTCTATCGGCAAGGTAATGTACTCAATGGCTGGCGTTACGCGCCAGTGCGTGGGACTAGATTACGTCGATGTGAGGGATTTGTCTGTCGAAAGCACGCGTGATTAGGCATCTGATTCTCGAATTTCATTCGAAGCATATCTCTTGTGAAGGCTTCCGAAAAACCTATTCTTGTCTTCCAGCGCTTTCCTCTTCTCGATGAACTCCTTGAAGACTGTTCTTTCTTCAACCGAATGGCCATCTTCGTCTTCGGCTACAATGGCTACACTGGCAAGACATGCATCTGATCCGAACTTGCTCTTGTACCCTGTAAGCGCATTATCAACATCGCCTTCCCATCGTTCTACATCTGGACGAATTGCCTCTCGCAACTTCTCATGTATCGTTCCAATCCCTTCGATGTAGTTTCGGACCAACGGCCTGATATCGATGCGATCTCTTCGAGACACTGAGCGCATCTCATCTACGACGGACTGTTTGAACTTGTCGTCCTGGGCTAGCTCGGATACCTTTATCAGGGGAATCACCGTGTGTAGCAGTCGGCTATTCTCCTCATTGTCCATATCAAGCCACGCGTGTGAGAACTTCATGCTGTGGATGGGAAAGCCACGATGCTGAGTGTAGTTTCTGAGAGCTTCCATTGTTCGATAACCCAGATTGTTCTCATGTTGCCAGGTCATTTCCTTCTTCAACAAGGCCAGTATACAGGAGTTCTCACCATATATCTTGTTCAGATGATGAGCACTCTGATCCATGTACATCCTGCACGCACCCAACAAGTTTACAATGCGTCTGCCGACAGTATTCCTGTCCTTACTCATTGAAAAGTAGCCAGAGTCATGAAAAACGCTCTCGCGCGACGCTATCAAGAGTAACTCCGCCTCGTACTCCTGGAAATTCTCAGTAACCCAATCCAGGTTCTCTTCAAGAAAGAGTAACTCAAAGAGATTGGCGATCGCGGTCTTGAGGCGTTTGTACTCTTCCTCACCTATCTCGATGAAGCCGGGCGAACCCATAACAATCGTGGTAATCACGTATTTCATAAGTCATACCCATACCTAACCACTGAGCATGCGGAATCGCCATCTGCCTTCCGACACACCCTGGGGCAGATTCCGCCCACCTCCCCCATCAAGTTGCATCGCACGGGGCTTCTCCGCATAGTCTGCCAGCACATGGTCTCTTGCAGGTGCTTGTGCAGCGTTCGTCACTGACAGTATACACTCCGCCCCGTCATCTCTCAAAGGAAGGGATCGGCTGCAGCGCGGCATGGCCCCGACGGTCCCTCTCCACCCAGGGTTTCCAGCCAGACCGGGGCGGCCCCAGCCCCTCGACGGATATGGCCATGGCGAGGTGAGTAGCGCCAGACGGGCCGGCAAGCGCGTCGGTATTCTGCTGACCATCCTGGCCTTGATCTGTGTCCTTGGCAGCTCATCGGCGGCGCCGACGCAAGCCTACCGACCGCCCGCGCCAGTCAGCCGTTTGTGGATGACCCGCGGCGTCGTATCGAAACCGATCCCGACCGTCGCTCCTTCCGGGAGATTAACGAGCTGGCCTGCCCCAGGCTCATCAATAACCCTTCTGGCCGGTCCATCGAGTTTCACAGCGGGGGGCGCCCGTTCATGGGCTTTGGCGATCAGACGGTCAATTGACGGCGGACTGACCTGACCGGTCACCCCCACCACCCATAGCGCCCAAATACCAGCGNNGCTGTTTTCTCCCTCTGCCGATTCTTGGACAGCCTCTCTCCTACTGCCTCATCTTGCAAGCACTGGCCAGCGCCAGGACGGTCCGCCACACCCGCCCGAGCGTCGCCAGGCCGCTGGCCGGCCGCGCGCGCCACCTGCGGGTGACTTGAGTGCCCTCGCATTGTGTTAGGCGTCCTGCCAGGCAGGAATCCACCCTCGGCTGGCAGCAATAAGCCCAGTAGCCGTATCGAATCCTCTACCGCGCTCGTCCTCCTTATTGAATAGTAACAGAACGGTTACCAAGTAGTTACAGGTTTGTTACGAACGTGCGTCTTGTGACGCGTAGCGGATGCACCGTCGATGGTGACGAGGGTCTGGTGGCCCCCGGTCAATGACACGGGATCTGCCACGGACGGCTACGCCTCGAGCAAGACCCCGCTATCAAGTCCACGACATTGCACTCCTCATCGAAACCCAACCGCCGGCTTGAGAGCACTGGAGAGACTCCGTGTTTGGCCGCGACGAACGGGTCGCGAAGTACACATTCGAAAGGAGCTGCAAGATGAGAAGCGTGTTCGTACTGTGTGTTGTTGCCCTGGTTGTGAGCGTTTCTGCGCTCTGTCCAGTGGCGCGTAGTCAGGAGGGTATGTACGACCCTCCCACCGTGCGGTTCGGCGTTGGTGTGACCCGGCCCTTTGGGCAGATCACCGACTTTGACACGCAGGCACTGCACATCGGCTGGTATTCAGACTGGGGCGTTAGTCTCAGTCCCCCACGACCTGGCGGTATCGAATATGCCCAGCTTGTCTGGGTAGACCAGGGGAGCTACTCGCCAGGCCTGGTCCAACTTGGCCCGGTGGTCGATGCGAATCCTGGGTCTCTGTGGATTGTCGGCAACGAACCAGAGAGCATCCACCAGGGAAACAGCACGCCGCAGCAGTATGCTGCGGCCTATCACGACCTTTACGCCTTTATCAAGGGTCGTGATCCGAGCGCTCAGATCGCCATTGGCGGAGTCACACAGCCCACCCCTCTGCGGTTGCACTGGCTGGACCTGGTGCTCCAGCAGTATCAGAGCATGTACAGCGAGGGGATGCCTGTGGACGTCTGGAATACGCACTGCTACATTCTGCAGGAGAGAAAGTACTTCGGTGGCTGTGACATCCCTGTAGGCCTGTCTGACACCGTCGGCCGTCTGTACACCATCGATGATCATGCAAACGTCGCCATCTTCCAACAGCTGATCGTCGAAATGCGCACCTGGATGCGCGACCGCGGATATCGGGACACTCCCTTGATCATTAGTGAGTTTGGCGTGCTCTACTCGGAAGCACTCGGCTTCACTGAGGCGCGTGTGAATGCCTTCATGGATGGCTGCTTCGATGTCTTGCTTTCCGTGGCCAATAGCGAGCTGGGCTATCCGCCAGACGGGCAGCTCCTTGTTCAGCGCTGGATGTGGTACAGCCTGAATGACCAACCCTACAATCCCGAAACGGGCGCCGGTTTCAACGGAGCGCTCTATGACCATCGCTATCCGTCATACCCTGGGGTGATCACAGCCTTCGGCATCAACTTCCGCGACTATACTGAGGCAATCCTGCACGCTTTGCCCCCGACGCAGACTCACACACCCACGCCGTCAGCTACGCCGACATCTACCCCCACCTGCACTCCCTCGCCCACGCCCACAGTTACTCGGACCCCGATACCTTTTCGGCGGACCAAATCGGATATCGACGCAGACGGCATCACCGACCTCGTCGCCTTCGGCCCCGCCGTGGCCGCCTGGTCCATCTCCAAATCATCCACCGACCACCTCACCGGCATCTACCAATCTTGGGGTGCAGAGGGCGATGTTCCCCTGAGCGGCGACCTTGACGGTGATGGCAAGATGGACCTGATCGTCTATCGGCCAGCCTACGGGGTGTGGTTCGGGCTCAGGTCGAGCAACGACTATGACACAGCGACGCCTTTTGTCAAGGGTTGGGGAGCGCAAGGCGACATACCGCTTAGCGGCGATGTGGATGGCGACGGGAAGATGGACTTGATAATCTACAGGCCGGGCGTGAATGTGTGGTTCATCGCCACATCAAGCACCGACTATGTAGGCTGTATGGGTGTGGCCTGGGGCGCAGATGGCGATGTCCCCATCAGCGGAGATCTCGACGGAGACGGCAAGATGGATCTGATCGTCTACCGTCCTGCGTATGGTGTGTGGTTTGCACTGCTTTCTACCGATGGCTACGAGGCGAACCCTTACTTCGTTCAGGGCTGGGGTGCCCCGGGTGACACACCTGTCGGCGGTGGTGACATCGACGGCGATGGCAAGATGGACCTCATCGTCTACCGTCCCAGCGTCAACGTGTGGTTCGCGCTGCTCTCGTCGAGCAACTATAGCTCAAGCATGGGCGTGGCTTGGGGCGCCGACGGCGACCTCCCCATCGGTGGCAGTGACGTCGACGGCGATGGCAAGATGGACCTCGTGGTCTACCGCCCGAGCGTGGGAGTGTGGTTCGGCCTTAGGTCCAGCAACAACTACAGCACGTCTAGCTACCTGGTCAAGAGCTGGGGTGCCAGCGGGGACATACCGGTGTGGTGATTCCTGGCGCGCCAGAGCGATTGCCCCGCAGCCGACTGTGAGCTAACGCGAGCGCGGCTTGCACCCCCATGGGGTGCAAGCCGCCTTCTTTTGTCCAATCTGTGAAATCTGTGGATGTCCCCGCCCCTACGGGCTCATCTCGTAGGCATCGGCCAGCGCCAGCACGCTCTGCCACACGCGCCCAAACGCCCCCGGGTCGCTGGCCGGCCGCACGAGCAGCTGCTGGCAGAAGCTCGCCTGCTCGGCCGTCGTCTGCGGCTTTTGGTACAGGGTCAGCGCGTGGCGCGCGACGTCGCGCACCCACCCCTCGGCCATGGCCTCCACCAGCTCCGGCTCCACGCCGTAGATGCTCGCATTCTCCAGGATCAGCTGGGCGTAGACGACCTGGGTGAACAGCTCGCCCAGGGCCAGCATCCAGTCGGTGGAGCGTTGCTGCGCGTCGTTTGGTGTGGCTTGTAGCAGCATCCGGCGGTAGGTCGCCACCTGCTCACGGAAGAGCCGCACGTTCGGCAGGTCCCAGCGCTCCAGCGTCGGCTGGTAGCTGTGGAAGCGCACCTGGCCCAGCCCGCCGGTCGGCCCCTGCTGAAAGAGGAAGGTGTCGTCGGCGGCATCGTCGCGGCGGGGCATCTCGGGATATGCCTGCGGGTTGAGGAAGTAGTTGGCCATGAACTTGACGATGAGTGCGATGTTGACGTGCACGGTGCCCTCGAGCTTGGGCAGGGCGCGGATGTCGCGCGCGGCGGCCTCAAAGTAGGTGTCCTTCTCAAAGCCCTTGGCGGCGATGATGTCCCACAGCAGGTTGATCACTTCCTCGCCCTGGGTGGTGACCTTCATCTTGACCACCGGGTTGTAGAGCAGGTAGCGGCGGTCCTGCAGGGTGGCACTGCGCTGGTAGTCCGCGGCGCGCAGGGCGAACAGCTTCATCGCCACCAGCCGCGCGTAGGCCTCGACGAACATCTGCTGCACGTGCGGAAAATCGGTCACGCTCATCTTGTACAGGCGGCGGTGGGCGGCGTGGTGGATGGCCTCATAGAAGGCATGCGTGCACACTCCGATGGACGCCCAGCCCAAGTTGTACTTGCCCACGTTGACGGTGTTGAGGCAGGCGTCCCAGGCCTCCTGGCCGCGCGAGAGGATTTCGTCGGCGGCCACGGGATAGTCGCGCAGCACGAACTCGCCGACGTACATCTGGCTGTCGACGATGTTCTGCACCAGCTGGTAGTCCTTGTGGCGGTAGTCGGCGCTGAAGAAGACATAATCACCGCTGTCCGCCAGCTTGCCAAAGGTGGAGACCATGGGGGCGATGTTGGCGTTGCCGATATAGTACTTGCGGCCGTTGGCGCGGTAGCTGCCGTCGGGCTGCGGCGTCAGAGACATCTCCGTGGAGTAGATGTCCGCCCCGTGCTCGCGCTCGGAGAGGCCATAGGCAAAGACCGCGCCGTCGCGCAAGAGCTGCGCGGCACGCTGCTTCTGCGCCTCGTTCTGGCTCATCCAGATGGGCCCCAGGCCCAGGATGGACACCTGCCAGGTGTACCAGTAGGGCAGCCCGTAGAAAGCCAGGATCTCGTTGAACTCGCAGTTGCGCCAGGTATCCCAGCGGGCGTCCGGGCTGGCGCCGTAGGCCTTGGGCGTGAGCAGGTCAGCAAAGATCTGGCAGTCCCGCTGAAAGTCCAGAAAGTCCGCGTACCAGGTGCGCGCCTGGCTGTCCTGCTTGAGCTGGCGCTTGCCCTTCTGCTCGAAGAAGGCGATGGTGTCCAGCATGATCTGGCGGGAGCGCTCGTCGGGGTAGGCGCGGGAATGGGCCTTGGGGTTGAGCAGCATTGCGACACCTCCTGGCCGTCAGACATATACTGCCAATACATATCCACAGATTACACAGATTTCACAGATGGCGGGCTAGCAAGAGACCACGGTCTCGAATCCAACGCCTGGGTGTATCTCCCAGTCTGCGAAATTTGTGGATTCACATCCGCCTTGGTTTAGATCCACACTTTAATCAGATTCATACTGATGACTGGCCCGGCGCGTCCCACGGCTCACAGTGCGGCGCGCCAGGCGCCGGGTCCCAATCTGTGGAAATCGGTGCAATCTGTGGATTGCCATCCGTTCCTACAGCTTTTTCACGTACTCCGTATAGTCGACAAACACGTCCTGGTTGTGCGTCTTGGGCAGGTCGGCCACGTTGGGCGAGACGAAGGTGGACAGCTTGACCCCGCGCTTGGCCAGCAGCTCGGCGGTCTCGGCCAGCAGGGACATGGATGTGGCGACGAAGGCCACGGTAGAGCTGGCGGACACTGGCTCGACCTGGCCGGGCACGGGGATGATGGCATCCTCGGGTGGGCAGCAGTTGTCGATGACCACGTCGGCTACGTCGGCCAGCTTCTTGCCCGACGAGTGCTTGGCCGGGGTGATCTTGTAGTTGGCCATGGAAGTGACCGACACGACCTTGGCCCCGATCTCGCGGGCCTGCAAGCCTACTTCGATGGCCGCGGCGTTGGTCCCACCATGCGAGAAGAGCAGCATGGTGTCATCTGCGGTGATGTTGTACGAGCGCAGCACTTCCTTGATATAGCCTTCGGTGCGCTCCAGCCACAGCAGCTCGCGTGCGCCGCCTGGCCCGACGACGCTGAACCACATCAGCCGCGGGTCCATGATGGGCACAAAGCCGACGAACGAGCCGTAGCGCGGGAACAGGTCCTGGCAGGGCAGCACCGAATGCCCCGAGCCAAACATGTACACCGCGCGCTTTTTCTGGATCGAATCGGCCATCAGCCCCGCAGCCTTCTTCAGCTGCTCGCCCTGGGTGATGCGGATCTTCTCAATGAGCCCCTGGATTTCGGTCAGGTACTTGTCTGCGAACATGAAAGCCTCCCTTTGTGAGATGACGTGATCGATTTGGAGTTCAGCTCAAGATGAGCCGTGAATCCGCCAAGATTGTTTCCAGCCCGGCCACGCTGTCGGTCGCCCGCTTGCATGCCATGAACGCCTGGGCGAAGGGCACGCCGGCTTCCAAGCCGCGCACCCTGGGCATGGCACGGTAATACGTGGCGTACGGGATGCCTGTGCGCTCATAGTCAGGCGGCCCGGCCCCCGGCACCGAGCGGCGGTACAGCTCGTAGCAGGCCAGCGCCGCCGTCCATTGCTCCAGCACCTTGCTGATGTCCACGTAGAGCCACGGGTCAAAACCGTGCAGGTCCTCGCAGTTCTCGCCAAAGAGCACCTGGCTGACGCGGTGTGGTATACCGACGCATAGCGCCGTGGGGTCCGCGGCCAGCGCCACGCCCTGCAGCACGTTGTGGTAGGTCGATACATGGCGTGGGTGCCAGCTCCCCCGCCAGTGGCTGACCACCAGGTCGGGACGGAATTGGCGCATGACGCGGGCCAGTGCCGCGGCGATGCCCTGGCTGACCGGGATCTCCCCAGCCGGGTAGCCCATCCACAGGGCCTCGCAGCCGAGCACGCGTGCCGCCGCTTGCAGCTCGCCTTTTAGCTGCTCGGCGTAGGCGGCGGGCTCCTTGTCGGGCCGGCCGCGCTCGCCCAAAGTCATGTGCACCAACAGTCCTTCGCCGCCGTCTTGGACGGCCTTGGCGATCAGCGCGCCGCCCAGCACCTCGGCGTCAAAGGCGTGTGCCCCTACAGCCATGATCCGCATGGCCCTCTCTCCCACGCCTGCCCGCTACTCTAGCGGGGGCGGTTGCGAAATCTTGCCCAATATGGCGCGGTGGCGCGCCCCGCTGGCATGCGGTACGTTGGACGGGTTGCCCAGCATCGTCTCGTCAGCAAGGATGGCCCAGGTGATGGCCTCGCGCGCGTCGCTGGACAGGCCGAAATCCTCGTGGGTCTTGACCTTCACTGGGGCCACGCGCTTGGCCAGCAGGCGCACCAGCGTCGGGTTGTGCGTGCCGCCACCGGTGAGCACGGTCTCATCGAGCTTGCCCAGCGGGTACACGTAACGCTCGTAGGCGCCGGCGATGGTCTCGGCGGTGTAGGCGGTCATCGTGCGCACCCAGTCGTTTCCTGCCGCGTGGAACTCGGCCGCCTTCTCCACCACCTGGGCGAAGAATGCGTCGCCGAATGTGTCGCGGCCAGTGCTCTTGGGCAACGGCAGCGACAGGTATGGGTGGGTGAGCAGCCAATCGAGCAAAGGCCGGTTGACCTTGCCGTCCGCGGCCATCTTGCCGTCCACATCATATTGCAGGCAGTTGCCGGTCAGATGGCTCACCGTGGCGTCGATCAGCAGATTGCCCGGGCCCGTATCGAAGGAGAGGATGTCGTCGAGCGTAGAGCCGGCCAGGATGATGGTGGCGTTGCCGATGCCGCCGATGTTTTGCACCGCGCGCGACAGATGGCTGTCATGGAAAAAGACATAGTCGACAAAAGCGCTCAGCGGTGCGCCGTGTCCCCCTGCCGCCATGTCCGAGGGGCGGAGGTCGGCCACCACCGGCACGCCCAGGCGCTCCGCGATGATGGCTGGCTCCGCGATCTCGATCTGACCGCCGCGCCAGTTGTTCTCCGCGCTGGGCACGTCGTGGTAGAGCGTGGTGCACTGCGCGCCAATGACCTGCACGTCGCGTGGATGCACTCCGGCCTTGTCGATGACCGCCTGCGCGGCGTCGGCAAAGACGTGCGCCAGCACGACTTTGGTGCGGCAGAGCGCTTCGGCCGTAAAGTGGTTCGGTGGATAGAGGCTCATGATCCGCGCGCGCATCTCAGCCTCGAAGGGGATGACCGCATGCGAGAGCATCTCGACCTTGCGCTCCATCTGGCTGCCCGAGGTGCGGATCAGCGCCGCGCTGATGCCATCGCAGGACGTGCCGGACATCAGGCCCAAAGCCAGGCGTTCTTGTGAAGCGGTGTATGATGGAATCACTTGGTGTCTCCCTTGGAACAAGCAGTCGGTATCATGGCGGGTAACAGCCCTTCCCAGCAGGATGTCGCCCACCATGCGTCTAGCCTTTTCTCAGGCGCGGGTCCAGCGTGTCCCGCAGCCCGTCACCGAGCAGGTTGAACCCCAGCACCACCAGGGCAATGGCCGCCGAGGGGAAGATGGCCGTCCATGGCGCGAACTCGATGTTGGCGCGCGCCTGGCTGACCATCGAGCCCCACGAGGGCGCCGGCGGCTGGATGCCCAGGCCCAGGAAGCTCAGTGTGGCATCCGTCAGCACGCCGGTGGAGAGCGCCAGGCTGGTCTGCACGATGATCGGCGCCATCACGTTGGGCAGGATGTGGCGCATGATGATGCGCCCGGAGCCTGCGCCAACCGAACGGATCGCGGTGATGTACTCTTCGGCTTTCACCGAGAGGGTCGGCCCGCGGGACGTGCGGGCATAGGTCGGGATGGAGCGAATGACAATGGCCCACATGACGTTTTCTTCGCTGGGCCCCAGCGCGGCCACAAAGAGCAGCGCCAGCACAATGCCCGGGAAGGCAAAAAGGATGTCGACCATGCGCATCACAACGGTGTCGAACCAGCCTCCCAGGTAGCCGGCAGCGATGCCCAGGATCGAGCCGACGATAGCCGAGAACACTACCGCCATCATCGCCAGCTTCAGCGAGTTGCGCGCCCCGACCAGCAGGCGGCTGAGCGTGTCGCGCCCATAATCGTCTGTGCCCAGTAGGAATGTCTGGCTGGGCCCCTCCAGGCGGTTCTTGATGTGCATCGTCAGCGGGTCGTGCGGCGTGATCCAGGGCGACAGCAGCGCAACGAGCACGTACGTGCTCACCAGGATCAGCCCCACTAAGCCATTGCGGTTCTTGGCAAGCCTGCGCAAGAGTGACATAACGTTCCCTACTGATAGCGGATGCGCGGATCAACAAAGGCGTACAGCAGATCCGCGATAAGGTTCATGCCGACATAGCACAAAGCGATGAGCAGAATGGCGGCCTGCAGCATGGCATAGTCGCGCTGCAGGATCGCATAGAGCGTCAGGCGGCCGATGCCCGGCAGGGCAAAGATCTCCTCGACCACGACGGTGCCGCCCAACATGCGCCCAAAGTGGATGCCGACCAGCGTGATCACTGGGATGAGCGCGTTCTTCAGGCAATGGCGCATCACCACCGTGCGCTCGCGCAAGCCTTTGCTGCGCGCCGTCCGCACATAGTCCTGGCGCATCACTTCTAGCAACGACGAGCGGATCATGCGTGCCACGCCGGCGGCCATGGCGGCGCCCAGCGCCAACGACGGGAAGGCCAGCCGTTTCAGCGTGCCCACGATACCCCCCGAAGATGCGCCCATGCCGATGTCCAGCGGCGACCAATGAAAGCGCACTGACAGCACCCAGATGATCACCGTGGCGATGACGAACTCGGGCACGGACATGCCCAGCAGTGAGAACACACGTGCCAAGCTGTCCAGCGCGCTGTCAGGCTTGAGCGCCGACGCGATGCCCAAGGGGATGCCCACCGCCAGCGCCACGATCAGGCTCAACAGGGCCAGCTGCACCGTTAGCGGAAAGCGCGCCAGTACCTCGGCCATGGCCGACCTGCCGCTGCGGATGGA
>DIVN01000115.1 GCA_002435875.1 Anaerolineales bacterium UBA6131 | reverse complement strand
AGACAAGCACCGGCAGCTCATCGACCACGCGCACAAGAGATCGCTCGCTCGTTGGCACCACTTCTCCATCGGGTGTCACGAGGCGAACCCGATAGCCTGGAGTCTGCGGCCCAGCGACCACGTCGAATCCAGCAAAGGTGGGTGTATCGTCTTCATCTGGATTGAACGGAACCACAGTGTATCCCAGCGCAGAGCCGGGCAGTTGCTTCACCACAAAGTAGCCAAGCGGAGATTGGCGAACAAGCTGCGTGCCCGACCAGATCTGAAGCTCTACGTCCTGCAGCTCTTCCGTCTGAATCCAGAACCACTGATTGGGCGACGAGGTGGTTTCTTGGGGTTGCGTCGTCCTCGTGTATTCTCGCATGTTGTACTCGCGCGTACGCGCTGCTTGAAGATAGACTGTGGTACCCGCTGCTGTGTAGTACACCACATCGCGACTCTCGTTTGAGGACTCGGTGATTGTCCATTTTGACTCGGGAATCACTGTGTAACCAGCCCCTTCGCGACGCGGGGCAACACTGATCAACGTGGCCTGTGAGCCCAAGATGATCCTATCTTGCGCATCGATTAAGGCGATGCGATAGGTGCCTGCAGACAAGCTGAACGCAAAGCCTCGGCCTGGTGGAGCAAGGGCCTGATCAAAGAGCGGCAGTTCTTCGGGGGCCACGATGTCAGGGCTGTTGGGGTTGGCCGCCAGCGCCCGCAGGTATTCCTTGTATAGGCGATCATACTCGGCGCGCTCTGCCATGTGCGCGTCGCGGTCTTGCTCATACTTCTGATAGACATCCAGTGCAGCCTGCCCCACGTACAGCTCGGTGTTGTAGTTGAGGTTGCGGTCGGGATTGGTCGGCAGGAAATGGTCCCGCGGCACCTCTTGGATGACTCTGCCGTTCAGGTCGGCGATCTCCAGGGTGCCGTCGATCTCCTCATTGAGGTTGGCCCAGTCTGCTTTGTACTCGCGGTCGATCGGCCAGTAGTAGACGAGGGTGAGTCGGCCAGTGAGGACATGTGTCTCGTCCGCCAGTACATAAATCGTAGGTACCTCGGCAGGGCAGAAAACACCCTGATACCACTGACCGTTGAAGGCAGTGAGCGCCCAGGCGAACTCTTCGGTCTTGGTGGGCCCCTGTGCTTGCGCCGGAACAGAGCCAGCCCCCATGCTCAGTATGAGAATAGCCAGAAGCAACTTGGCAGCGGTCTTCATCGCATCACTCCATTGCGGCGCAACGAGGAAGTGGCCAGTCCGAGAGCCACCAGCCCATAGGCCAACGAGCCAATCGCGTAGCGTCCCCACTCTGCCCAGTTCAGCCGCACTGCAGCGTCGGTGCCGTTCAACAGGTACGACACGGGAGAAAGCCAGGTAACAAAGCGATTCAGCAGGTACACCGCATCCCTCAAGGGTATGAGTCCTAGCAACTCGCGACCGGCCACTACGGCGTTCAAGATATAGCTTGCCCCCGCAACGACCACGATTGCCGAGACCAGCCCCATAAAAAGAAGAAGCGAGCCGCGCATTGACCTCATCACCGTAGCGGCAACAAGGCCCAAACCAATAAAGGCCAGGGCGACAACCGAGGCGAGTCCGACGATACCCCCAATTGCGGTAGATATTCTCAAGTGGGTCATGGCGGATAGGGCAATACATCCAGCGGAAAACGCCACGAGCATGGCGAGGAAGACAAGCCAGTGGGCCACAAATTTGCCTACCAAGTAGTCGAGGTGGCCGATGGGACCATAGAAGAGTGTCTCCAGAGTGCCCATCTCTCTCTCGCGTCCAACGGAAAGAGCAGCTGATAGGGCCACGTACAGCGCCCCCAAGAGGCACATGGCCAGAAAGGGCGTCAGGAAGGGATCGGAGATCACGCTCAAATATCCTGTGCGAACCGTACGAAGTGTATTGCGCAACACCAGAGCGGTTATCGCCAGTCCCACGGACAGAGTCACATACGCTCCTGGGCTCATCAGTGCACCTTGGACCCCTTGGGCACATATGAGACCGACAGCATGCCATCTCACACGCAGGTTATTGCTCATGTGAGGCCCTCGCTTTAGCATCCTGACCACCAACCAGACCAGCCTGTTCCAGCTTACCCTCTGTCAATTGGATAAACGCCTCCTCTAGCGTGGCGCGCCGTACTGTCATTCCTACCACCACGCCTCCAGCTCGAGTTACGCACTGCGAGACTGTAGAGCGCGTAGGCTCAGCATCAAGATGCAGAACAATGACGCGCCCTTCATCTCGGGTGATGCGCACGCCCGGTAATTGCCCCAAGTCCAAAGTCAGCCCTGGCACAGCAGTCTCAAGCTCCAGTGCAACCTCGAGGCCGGTGGTCAGCTTGCCAACCACGCGATCTACGCTGTCTTCGAGCAGCAACCTGCCGCGGTGAATCACCCCCACCCGATCTGCGGTGCGCTCGACCTCAGACAGGATGTGCGAAGAGACAAAGACAGCGCAGCCTGCAGCACGCCGCTCATCGAGCAGCTCGCGCACCTGCACGATTCCGTAGGGGTCGAGACCCGAGACCGGCTCGTCCAGAATCAGCAAAGCGGGGTCGTGAAGGACTGCGCGCGCCAGGCTGAGCTTCCGCTGCATACCCTGCGAAAAGTCGCGCGCACGCAGGTCAGCGAAAGGCCCAAGGTCCAGACGCTCCAGAAGCTCTCGACAACGACTCGCGCGCTCAGGAACACGGTAGAAGCGTGCGAAAAAGTCGAGATACTCGAGTGCCGTCATGTCATCGTACAGGTACGCGTGTTCTCCCATAACTCCGATGCGTTCGCGGAGCTCCGGGCCCGCTTGATCAAGGTCCTGACCAAACAATTCCACCCGTCCGGCTGTGGGCCGCAAGAGTCCCAGAAGCATGCGGATGGTTGTGGTCTTGCCTGCGCCATTAGGCCCAAGAAAGCCATAGATCTCCCCGGGGCGTACGGTAAGGTTCACTCTGTTGACCGTGACACGGCCGTCATATTCCTTGGTCAGGTCGTGCGTACGAACCGGTGCCACGTTCGCGCCTTCGACACCGGTCATAGAATCGCTCACTGCTTCCTCCAGTATCGTCACCAAGGTCTACCAGACCGGTGGGGGGCGGCCGCCCCCCACCGTCGCGCAGTTAGTCCTTACGGTCTGCACCGGCCTGCCGCAGCTTGGTAATCCCAGAGTGGTAGGCGAACATCTGCACAGGCGCAGTGTACACGATTGGCACCAACGACTCTTCCATCGCTGGCAGCTCAAAAGCAAGGTCCAGGTGCGGCAGCAAGGGGCTCCCGCCTGCAGTCACCACCCCATAGACCTGGCCGCCATTGCGTTTTCCACGTTCCGCGGTATTCGTCGCTCGAGGTACGCTCCAACCCTTCGGCGCGATCACAAACACGGGGTTACCTGGCTTTAGTGAGTCAAAGTGGTGGACTTCCTCTTGGGGCAAAGCGTAAGCCAGACTGGGGGTCATTTCTTTGATCTTGGCCGCCCCGAACATGGCACAAGCGTATGCCGGCCCGCCACCAGCGAACAGATAGACCTGGCGTTCCCACGCTCGTACAGCAGCGTCCTGCGCTTTATCATTCTCATTCTTGAGCACAGCAGCTACCTGCTCGGGTGTGCCATGCAGGGCTTTCTCCAGCTTATCGAGGGCAGATGACGAACCGCCTCGCTGTCGCGCTATCTCAATCGCCAACTGGTCCAGGGCGGCCATCGTGGCCGTGCTCGCCTGAGTTGGCCAACCGCCACGGCGTGCATGGATCATCAGCGTATGGTCTGCGGCTTGCGTCATCAACGATAGCGGCGTATTGGTCACCGCCACAGCTGCTGCTCCTCGGGCCTGCGCCATGAGCATGGCTTCGACGGTGCGTGCTGTGCCGCCGGTAGAGCTCAACGCAAGCATCAGCGACCGCTCATTGGCCATCTTGTAATAATAGTAGGCAAAATCGAGTGACTGCAGCGCCTCACAAGGGACACCCAGAAGCTCTTCGTAGAACGAGCGCACGCCAAGGGCCGAGTACCATGAGTCGCCACAACCGACGACATAGATGCGCTCCAGAGGCCGCTTGGCGAGGGCAGCAGCAATCTCACCGATCGCCTTGCCTTCTTTCTCGAGCGTCTCCACAATGGCTTGAGGCTGCCCTTGCATCTCATCCCAGGTCGTCTTCTGCAGCATCTGCCCGGCCGGCGAGTCAAACTTGGTATCTGGCCGCACCCAGTTCGAGACTGCTCCCGTCTCTGTCCGGCGCCTGACCTCTACGGCCTTCTCCAGCACCGCACGTGCCTTGGCATCTAGCGGTGAATCATCACTCAACAAAGGAGTGATCGCACTGTAGTCCAACATATCCCTGTCCCTTCTCTCTAGGTTTTAGTGTGGCAAAGGCGCCATCATGTTCCGAAGGTCTATCAGGCCAGACCTGAACGCCGACGGCGGCGTCCTCACCAACAGACTCAATATCGCGGAGTTCTCACTCCATCACAAGCCGCAGCTTGCGGACACGTGCCTCGGCATCCTGGCGACTGAAGCGCAGGGCATACCTGGCATCAAAGTCTTCCACGACAAAGGAGGCAGATGCGGTGGCGCGCAGGGCGGCCTCAAGCGCTTCACCAGTCTCCACCCAGCCTACCAGGAAGCCACCACAGTACGAATCGCCGGCTCCAGTCGGATCCTTGCCGTCAGTCGGGTAGACTGGAATGCGCCAAGCCGTGGCCGAATCTCTATCATACACAATTGAGCCCCGCCGGCCAAGTTTGATTCCCACTACGCGGGGACCCATTTCCGCCAGCTGGCGAATGGCCTGCTCCATCTCTATCTGACCAAACATGCGAACGACATCTTCCTGACTGGGAAGGAACACCGGCGTCAACCGCAAGAGCTCCCCGATTTGCGCCCCGGTTGTGTTGCGCCCCGGATCCACAGTGAAGAGAATCTTGCGAGCCGCCAGCTCATGGGCCCAGGCCATTTGAGCCGCGTGGCTCATAGGTGCTACGTGAAATCCCCGTGCCTGCCAGTAGTCCGCCGGAAGGTCCGCAGGAACTGGATCGAACACCGGCTCGGTAGCAGCAGCCGGGCTAGATCCGTAGCGTACGTAGGCAGGCGTCTGACTGTGCTCGTTCACCTTGTCTGGCGCCTGGGACACGGAGGCATTGTAGCTGGTGCGGTTGCCTTCACTGTCAAACTTGACGTGGGAATGGCGCTCATGGGGTTCATCCAACCAACGCACAGCGGACACATCGACCCCAGCGCGCGCAAAGTCCTCAAGGTAGGTCTGCGGGAAATCACGCGCGGCACGGCCCACAGCCGCCACGCCGTCGCTCCACAGACGGATGCTGGCGGCAGAGTACATCGCGTTGCCGCCGCAGCCCGCTGGACTGAATTCACCAGTCGAGCTCAGTACGGAATCAAGGACAATTCCACCGAGAGTCACATATCGAAGAGACATATCACAGACCTCAAGTGCAAGTATGTTAGGCCATCATGGGTGCACGAGTGCCAGGACCACAGCACTCGTGCACCGCACACGACTGCTCAGAGAACACGCCTAGAGTCTAGCTGGTTCCACGAGACAGTTGGGATCTAGTAACCCTCTCGGCGGAACTTGGTCATGCCCACATGATAGGCGAACATCTGCAGCGGAACAGTGTAGACAATCGGCACCAGCCGCTCATCCATTGCCGGCAACTCAAAGGCCGCGTCCAGGAATGGCAACAGCGGGCTGCCGCCTTTGGTCACCACCCCATAGGCCTGCGCGTTTTGAATTCGCGTGCGCTCTGCAGTATTCGTCGCCCGTGGCACACTGCGGCCTTCGGGAGCAATGATAAACACGGGATCGCCTTCCTTACCCGAGTCAAAGTGGTGATACTCTTCCTGCGGAAGCGCGTAAGCGTGATCGGCGGGCGTCATTTCCTTGATCTTGGCCGCACCAAACATGGCGCAGGAGTAGGCAGGCCCGCCGCCGGCGAACAGGTAGATGTGGCGGTTCGTCTCCTTCTCTGCTATCTGGATAGCCTTGTCGTTCTCCGACTTGAGGATCTTGCCCACCATCTCTGGCGTCTGGTACAAAGCCTTCTCAAGCTTGTCGAGCTCGGCGGAGGAGCCGCCCTTCTTGCGGGCGATCTCGATCGCCAAGAGATCCATCAACGCCACAGCGGCGGTGCTGGCCTGGGTTGGCCAACCCTGGCGCACGGCGTGAACCAGCAGGGTGTGATCACCGCCCTTGTCCATGGCTGACCCGGCGCTGTTGGTGATGGCAATGCTCTGTGCCCCTTGTGCCTGAGCCATGAACATGGCCTCAGTCGTGCGGGCGGTTCCACCGCTGGAGCTCAGCGCGATGGTCAGCGTCTTCTCATTGGCCATCGTGTAGTAGTAATAGCCAAAGTCGAGTGCCTGCATCGGCTCGCATGGAATGCCCAGCACAGTCTCGAACAACATGCGCACGCCCAATGCCGAGTACCAGGAATCACCGCAACCAAAGATGTAGACGCGCTCCAGCGGCTTTTTGGCCAAGAAGGCGGCGATCTCTTCGATCTTCTTGCGCTCCTGGTCCATGGTGCCCTGGATGGCTCCCGGTTGTCCCTGCATTTCGTCCCAAGTCACTACTTCGACTCGTTTGCGTCGATCGGCGCGCACCTTGGTGAACCAGGTGTCAGCGCCGGGTCTGCGTTGATTGAGCTGAAACACCACCTCACGTGCCGCATCGTTCAGCGGCGAATCATCATCGAGCAAGGGTGAAAATGGATTGTATTGCTTCATCTCTCTCCTTTTCCTCCTGTACCTTTGGTATTCCTACACCTAGTGCGAGCGCATGTGGCTATGCGCGATTTGTCGCATGTTGACCGTGTGCTGAGCCTCGCTGATCCACTGCGAAGCGGGCTTGCCCCAGGCATCACTCAGATAGGTGGCAAACAACTCACCGGGGACGCAGTAGGTCAAAGGTGTGAACTCCTCGGGCAGTTTGCCAAGCACGGGGAAGTGTAGGTCAGCCAGAGACTGGGTTTCCTTGTCATCTGGATCGCAGATAGCGACCACCTTGGCACCCATGTCTTTGGCACCTTGCATCTGCTCGTGCGCGCGATCGACGCTGTTGCCCGGCGGAACGACGACCATGACAGGGGTATTCGGTCGGGTGATAAAGTACTGGAGATGGGCCCACTCTTCCAGTTGGACCGGTACACCGTTGAGCTGCGGCTGCTCGAACATCTTCGCAGTTATGAACATGGCCGTAGCCTGGCTCGGCCCACCACCAAGAACCTGGAAGAAGGGAGCATCCTTGACCGAACGAGCATAGTCGCGGATCTTGGCGTCATTGGCTTTGATCGTGTCGCGAATGATCGCAGGTGAGCGCTGGATCTCAGCGACCAGCGCATCACGCTGCGCTGCGCTGATTGTGTTGTTGCGTCGGCCCAGGGCAAAAGCTAGCAAGTAGAGGACGACGAGGCTGGCATGGTAGTTCGCCAACCCTGGTGTGCGCTGCCCTGGGCCCGCGGGCGCACGCAGTTCCTTCTCGTTCTGCACAATCACAAAGTCGGCCTCTCGGGAAAGGGGCGAGTCACGAGTGCCGGTAATGGCGATGGTGGTTGCACCGGCGAGTCTGCTTTCGCGCATGGCCTCAACGGTGCGGCTCTTGTCACCGCCAGCGGAAATGGCAATGACCATTGAGCGCTTGGGCAGATGGTCGACCGTGTAGCGCGACAGGTCCAGTGCCTGGATAGCCTCGCAGCGGATACCCGTATACTTCTCAAAGGCCATGCGCGTCGCCAAAGGCGCAAAGTACGAGTCGCCGCAGCCAGTCGTGAACACATTGTCAAACTGCTTCTGGTCGAGCTGTGCAAACACAGCCTCTATTTGCGGTGCGGTGAAGGTCAGCACACCGCTCACCACGTCACCCTGGCCCACGGCTGCCGCGACCATCGACTCCACAGTCACCACCGGGGTACTTGATTTCACTTCCTTAGCCATGAGTATCCTTTCTATCTCGTTCTTCGACTTCTTGTGTGATTCTGCCTAGCTCAAGAGCTTGCGCAGTTCACTCAGCCGCGCTTCGGCGTCGGCTCGACTGAAGCGCAGGGCGTACCGCGCATCAAAGTCCTGGACAACAAACGATGCGGACACGGTGCCCCGCAGCGCGGCTTCGAGCGCATTGCCGGTTTCTACCCAGCCCGTGAGGAAGCCACCACAGTACGAATCCCCGCAGCCCGTCGGGTCCTTGGTCTTGGCGGGGTACACCGGGACATGGTAGAACTTGCCTTGCCGCGCATCGAACACCAGCGAGCCTCGCTGGCCCAGCTTGATGGCCACAACTTGCGCACCCAGGTCCGCGAACTTCTTGGCTGCCTGCTCCGGCTCCACTTCACCCAAGAGGAACGTCACATCTTCCTCGCTGGGCAGGAAGACCGGTATCTTCTGCAGCATACTCCCCATCACCTCTCGGCTCCAGTCCTTGCCCGGATCGACAGTGAAGGGGATGCTGCGACGATGCAGCTCCTCAACAAACGGGCCCTGGATCTGATGCATCCACGGGGCAAGATGAAACCCCTTGGCCTCCCAGAAGCTTGCGGGCATCTGGTCCGGCTTGGGACCGTACTTGAGTGAAAGCTCATCCGGGCGAACTTGCGGCCACGACTTTTGCAGCTGTCGCATGGCCGGCGCATCCTTCTCACCCCAGCGCGAAAGGATCTCCTGGCTGCGAAAGGTCGTGCGATTCCCTTCCTGGTCGTACACAAAGCCCGCAATCATGGCGTGGGGCTCATCGAACTGATGGATCGCGGACATGTTCATACCCGCATCGAGGAAGGCCTGGGTGAATTCCCGCGGCCAGTCAATGCCACAACACCCCACCGGCGCCACCTTATCGGACCACAAGCGCGCGGCCGCCGCAGAATACAGTGAGTTGCCGCCGCATCCGCGTTTGTTCACGTCACCATTTGCGGTGATCACCCAGTCGATAATCATGCCACCTGCGGTGACAAACTCTGGACCTGTCATGCCTTGTTCCCCCTCGGTTCTCTGGCCGCGTGCAGCGTCTAGTCCATCAGACGTTTCAGGTCACGCAGGCGTTTCTCGGCATCCACCCTGGTGAAACGCAGGGCATACCTGGCATCGAACTCTTCAACTATGAACGAGGCGGATACGGTACCTCGCAGTGCCGCCTGCACCGGATCGTCAGTTTCTAGCCACCCTGCGAGAAATCCGCCGCAGTACGAATCCCCTGCTCCTGTAGGGTCTTTGGCCGCCACCGGAAAGGCTGGCACCCGATAGGTCCGCTGAGTCCGCGGATCATAGACGATCGACCCCTGCGGACCCAGCTTTAGCGCAACCACCTCGGTACCAAGCTCGTGAAGGAGCGTCAGCGCGGGCTCGGGCTCAACATGGCCCAGAATGGCAGCGACATCCACCTCGCTGGGCAGAAATGCCGGGATCTTGGCGGCCACCGCGCGCAGGCGCGCCCGGGTCATGTCGGTTCCGGGATCAAGCGTGAAAGGGATGCCGCGTTCGTAAAGCCGCTTGACAAATGGACCTTGCGTGCTGTAGGACGAGGTCGCCAGGTGAAAGCCCTTCGCATCCCAGAAGCTCGCTGGCAGCTGCTCTGGCACAGCACGTGCTGCCTTGAGCCACCATGGTGGGCGGTCGGGCTGACCCCTGGCATGCATGCGCAGCATTGTGGGCCCGTCATACTCACCCCAGTGGGCCAGCACGTCCGGATCGCTGTAGACGTGTCGCCTGCCTGCCTGGTCGTACTGGAATCCCATCAGCGAGTGATGCGGCTGGTCGAGCCGGCGAATTCCAGACAAGTCCACCCCTGCTTGCTCAAAGGCGAGCAGGTACTCGTCCGGAAAATCGTTGCCGCAGCACGACACAGCCGCCACGTCACTCGTCCACAGTCGAGCTCCGGCTGCCGAATAGAGCGCGTTGCCACCACAGCCATGCTTGTTGACCTGGCCATCGGCAGTCATCACCCAATCAATTACCAGCCCGCCTACAGTGACAATCTGCGGAGCCACTCTTGATCGCCTCTTTGCATCCTTCGCTGTCGCCAGCCGCGACGGCTGATTACCACTTGCCTGCCTTCTTGAACTTGGCAACGGAAACATGATAAGCAAACATGTGCAGTGGCACCGTGTAGACGATGGGGACCAGGCGCTCATCCATGACCGGCAGCTCAAATGCCTCGTCCAGGTAAGGCAAGAGCGGGCTGCCTCCTGACGATACAACGCCGTAAACATGTCCCAACGCCAACTTGCCGAACTCTGCAGTTTGCTTCGCCCTTGGCACGCTGCGTCCCTCGGGTGCAACGACAAAGATCGGATCACCGGCCTTGAGCGAGTCAAAGTGGTGATACTCTTCCTGCGGNNATCTTGGCCGCACCAAACATGGCGCTCGAATAGGCCGGCCCACCGCCAGCAAAGAGATAGATGTGCGAAGCCACCTCACGCTCCGCTACTCGGAGCATCTTGGCGTCTTCGTTCTTGAGAACGGCGGCCACCTGTGCCGGCGTGCCATAGAGCTCCTTCTCCAGCTTGTCCAGCGCAGACGCAGAACCTCCCTGCAAGCGCGCCATGTCAATTCCAAGCTGGGACATCATGGCCATGAGAGCCGTGCTCGCCTGTGTCGGCCAACCCTCTCGCTTGGCGTGGACGATCAGGGAGTGCGGCGCATTCTTAACCATGGGAGAGCCTGGGGAATTGGAGATGACCACGCTGTGGGCGCCTTGCGCTTGAGACATGAACATGGCCTCAGTGGTGCGCGGCACGGTTCCGCTGGAGCTCAGTGAAATCACGAGA
>DIVN01000168.1 GCA_002435875.1 Anaerolineales bacterium UBA6131 | reverse complement strand
GGCTCCGACGTATCTGCTCGTGGACGGAGGACCTGCCGCGACCTACGAGCGCCACCTGCGTCCGGCTTTGCAGGAGCTGCGAGTCGACCATGGTAGGCTGGAGCTTGCGGTGCAGACTCATGTTGACTGCGACCACAGCTCCGGTGTGCTCGAGTGGTTCGGCGAGCTGCGCCAACAGCAAGTGGCTGCCAGGAGTGCTGTGGCTGCCCCCGAGGCCTGGTGGCACAACGCTTTCGGACAGACGGTCGGCGCGGGCATGGAGAGCGACCTGCAACGCGTGCTGACCTCGGCCGGCCCTGCCGCGGCGGCGATGGAAAACACCCGCTCGTTGCTGCAGGCCATCGCTGAAGGTCACCAGTTGCGCCTAAACGCCGTGGCCCTGGGCATCCCCATCAATCCCGGTTTCGGCGATGGTGTGGTGCGCACGGGACAGGGGGTTCCTCCCTTGAGCAGCGGCCTGTCGGTGCACGTTGTTGGCCCCAGCCAGGAAACCATTGACGACCTGCGCGAGGAGTGGATCGCGTGGCTGGATGAGCGCAGCGCCTCCACGGACGCCAAAGACGCCTACGCCGCAGCGACCGCCGATCGCAGCCTACCCAATTTCAGCAGCATCATGCTGCTTGTCGAGGCCGATGGACGCTCGATCCTGCTCACCGGCGATGGTCGCGGCGACCACTTGCTGCAGGGGCTGGCGGCGGCAGACCTGCTCGATGTTGACAGTGCGCTGCACGTGGACGTGCTCAAGTTGCCTCACCATGGCAGTGCACGGAACATCAGCCGCGCTTTCTTCGAGACCGTGACAGCCGATACATACATCGTCTCCGCCAACGGGCGTCACGGACACCCCGACCTGGCCACGCTCATCTGGCTGGTCGAGGCAGCCGCCGCACAGGAGCGCGAGATTCTCATCGTGGCCAGCAACTCAACCGACACGCTAGATCAGCTGCTTGCCGAATACCCGCCAGACGAGTATGGCTATCGGCTCAGCATCATGGATCGCGGCGTGCACTTCATGACCGTGGAGCTGGAAGAGTAGACGTTCGCGTCTGGCACGTCGAGGAGACGGAGGCCTGGCACCGCGTTGCCTTGGGCGGCATGCCCGACCGCTCCACGGCTGCTATCTGGGACGGTCCCCGGCAACACATGTCAGGATGGCTGACAGCAGTTCGCTTTCGTGAGTCGCGCACGACTCATCAAGTCACGCGGGTATCCACACGAGGAGGCACGGCGCGGACGCGACAGCGGCCGTTTGCGATCTTCAGATCAGGAGGGTCTTGATGAAGTTTCTGCTGGGGACTATGACGGTCATGGCAATCGTCCCCCTGGCCGGCGCTTGCGCCGCGGCGACGCCGACAGCAACTACGGTCCCGACGCTCACGCCTCGCCCTACGGCAGTACCTACTCCTACTGCGCTGGCTCTGACGGATGGAGCTCTGGTGGTAACACAGGCCATCAGCGGCACGTTTGAGATGGTCGAGAACCAGATCTATCTCAGCAGTAGGCAGGCACTTCCAGATTTGTCTCTGGTGGATTTCTCTTCCAGCGCGCACTTCCACAATCCCTACACTCCGACAGCCAGTGAAACCTGGCGGTACGGGACCTACGCACGCTTTGACCTGGTTAAGCTGCGTGGCCACGTCGTGTGGTACAACTCGGATGGCTCGTGGCAACATTTCCTGCTCATGGATGGCCAAGCAACCGAGCTGGCCAAAGGGAACTGGACCACCGCGGCTATGGGCAAAGACGAAAGCAATGAGCTGCGCTTGCTTGTGTTGGAAAGCCAGGGTCAGCTTTGGATTAACGGCCAGTTCGTGACCTCGCTAGATTTGTCGCGCTGGGTAGAGCCCGGCAACGTCATGGTTGCCGGGATGTCCTCGGTGCCGGGTACAGTGATGGACTTTGAAGACTGGTATGTATGGTCCCTGGACTGAAGCCGTTCACGGACTGAGTCTTAATGGAGCACTTCACCTCGATGCCTGACAAGATTCAGGGTGCACGCCGGTGCTAAAAGCAAGCACCGCGAGCAGTCCCACAACCGTTGCCGTCATCGGTGCTGGCGCCTCTGGCATGATGGCTGCCTTGCAGGCGGCCCGGCACGGTGCTGCCGTCACCCTTTTCGAGCGCAACGCGGCCGTGGGCCGCAAGCTGCTGGTTACCGGTGCCGGGCGCTGCAACATCAGCAACGATCGGGCCGCAGCCTCGGCCTACACCTGCGCCGATGCACGCTGGATGGAAACCTTGCTCGGTCGGTTCGGCGTGCAGGATCTCATCGCCGTGCTGGCCGAGATCGGTATCCCCGTCTACAAGACCGCGGACGGCTGGTACTATCCCTTGTCCGACTCGGCACACACAGTTGTCAACGCTTTCTCCAGCGCGCTGACTCTGGCCGACGTGCAGCTCCGCGCTTCCGCAGCGGTCAGCGCGATTAGGAAGACCAGCCAGGGATTCGCGGTCCGGTATGTCGTAGAGGGCCGAGAGGAGGAGCAAGCGTACCAGAAGGTGATCGTATCTGCCGGCGGCATGGCGCTGCCGGCACTTGGCTCGCGTGGCGAGCTGTTCCCTGTCCTGGAAGGGCTTGGACACACCTTGCTGCCCAAACGCCCAGCGCTGGCGCCTTTGCTGATCGATCTGAGAAGCCTCAAGCCTTTGCAGGGTGTGCGGCTTGATGTCGGTGTGGCGCTGTGGGATGGGCCACGGTACCTGGCGACCACAGCCGGCAATCTGATCTTCACCCAGTGGGGCCTCAATGGGCCGGCCGTCATGGATCTCAGCCATCACGTCTCTGCCCGTCCGTCCGCTGTCCTTGAGCTCTCTATGAACTTCCTGGCCTTTGTCCAGCCAGAATTCGATCGCCTTCTCGCGCGGGCAAGGGACACCGAGATGCCCATTAGCGTGTTCCTGGGCGCCTTCTTCCCACCGAAGGCAGTCACTACCTTTCTCCGAAACGCGGGCCTACCGTCAGGAATCGCGCTGCGGCAGGTCGAAGACTCTGTGCTGCAGAGGCTGACCGAGACCCTGCGCGACACCCGGCTGCGGGTGCATGGGGTGCGGGGATTCGAGTATTGCCAGGTTACTGCGGGCGGGATCCCGGTGAGTGAGGTCGATCCAGAGACCATGGAGTCAAGGCTGGTCAAGGGGTTGTTCCTGACCGGTGAGACCCTCGACGTCGTCGGCCCCTGCGGTGGGTACAACCTGCAGTACGCCTTTAGCAGTGGGGCGGTGGCGGGTAGGGCCGCTGCGGGCTCGCTGGAGCACCCCTCTGGGTCGGAGACTAGTGATCGACGGCCAAGCAAGTCGATCCATGCCCATGGTCGACCCAAGTCGTGACATAACAGCAGGCAATCCGAGCGACCGCCTGGGTGTACCGGCAGGTACTCACAAACATCTGGACCGCATGAAAGCACGAACTTGGAGCAAGCCATTGAGCATTCCTTCTGCTGCTTGGCCTACGACGCAGAGCGTGCTGCTCACTTCAGGAGGGAGAGTCATTCGTGCCTGAAAACTACCGCATCGTTCCTCTGGCCGGACCTGCCTGCGGCATCATCGCGCCGGCGATCAGTGGCTTCAACAAGCAGCAGGCAGGAGACGCGCATAGCGAAAGCTTGTGCTTTGCTGCATAGCCCGGATGGAGAGATTGTCGTTAGGCTAATCGGCTCGACGCATTGGGGTTGGCTGCACCTGGACCTGCTCTGGCTGCAGCAAGGACTCCGCGGCCAGGGTTGGGGGCACCCACTCTTGCGTGCGGCAAAAGAGGAGGCCAGGCAGGGTGGCTGCCACGATGCCTACCTTGACACCTTCAGCTTTCAAGCTCCCGAGTTCTACAGAAAGCACGGCTACCAGGTGTTTGGCGAGCTGGCGGACTTTCCGGTCGGTCACCGGCGCACCTTCATGCGCAAGCGCCTGGAGAAGAAGCGACAAGAACACTCCCCAATTGACATGCCGCAAGATCACACTATACTTATCCCATGATTTGGCCAATTCGCGTCCACGACCGCTCAATCACCATTGTTTTGTTATGCGCGCTGTTCGTATCCCTCGCGCTTGGTGTGCCTGCGCGTGCTCAGGTCGGCGCAGTACACATCGTGCAGGAAGGTGAGAACCTCTTCCGGCTGGCTCTGCGCTACGGTACGACCGTCGAGGAGTTGGTCTCCCTGAACAAGTTGACCGACTCGAACTCACTGCAGGTCGGCCAGCGCCTGAACATCCCCAGTTCTGACACAGTCAGCATTTCTGCCGGGCCAGCGATGACCACGGGCGGCACTTACATCGTTCAGCGCGGGGACACCCTCAACGGCATCGCCCTGCGCTACAAGATTTCGGTTTGGGAGCTGGTGCACGCCAATTCTCTGCGCGGCCCCAATATCATCTTTGTCGGCCAAAAGCTCACTATTCCCGGAGCAGGAGGGACCACTTCGCAGCCGATCGTGTTGGAGACCAGCGACACCTATGTCGTGCGCGCTGGGGACACACTGTCGGCCCTCGCTTTGCGCTTTGGTACCACGGCCTTTGCCCTGGCTTCCTCAAATGGTATCTCTGATCCATCGTCGATCCGAGTGGGGCAGCGCTTGCGCGTGCCGCGCTCAGCCTCGAACTACCCTTCCTCACCAGGTGGCTCCAAGAGCATTCTCGTCAACCTCACCGAGCAGCATCTGTACGCTTTTGCGGGCGAATACCTGGTTTACTCTTTCATATGCTCTAGTGGCGTGGCTCCCTACTACACTCGTACCGGCACCTTTCAGGTGCAGAGCAAAATTCCCAATGCCTATGGTGGCGCCTGGGATATCTGGATGCCTCACTGGCTGGGAATCTACTGGGCAGGCGGTTCGGAGAACGGCATTCACGCGCTGCCGATCATGCAGAGCGGCCAAGTGTTGTGGGGCGGTTACTTGGGCAGCCCAGTATCGTACGGCTGCATCGTCTTGGATACCTATGACGCAGAGTTACTCTACAACTGGGCGGACATCGGCACACCCGTGGTCATCCGCTACTAGACTGTTTCTCCCCACGCGCCAGTGTGCAGGGCTGCTCCTGCGCCGTGCGGAAACACTCGCCCTCCGACAAGAGCCTCTTGGCCGCGTCAAGGCCACGTGTAGCCGTGGATCTACGTCGCCTGGTCTTTGCTCAGTTGCCTGGGCGGAGTTTACCGAGATAGACTTGGCCGTGGCAGTCCTTACGCGCAGCGAAGATCGACCATGCACCGGTCAGGCAGCTGCCGATTCGTAATCGCAGGCCAGATTGCGCCCGAAGCGCTGTGCCTGTAGGGAGGTATAGTCAATTGGTAAATCGTTACAAGATCATTGTCAACCCCACCGCCGGCCGTGGGAACGCAGGGCGCTCCATTCCGGCCATCGAGGGCTTGCTGCGCGGGCACGGGCTGCAGTTCGACCTGGTGCGCACCGAGCGCCCCTGGCACGCCGCCGAGCTGGCCTACGATGCGGCGCAGCAAGGATTCAATGTCGTCGTCGCAGCAGGCGGGGATGGAACCTCCAACGAGGTGCTCAATGGTCTGATGCGCGCTCGCGAGGAAGGCGTGGGGAGGCCCGCGATGGGCTTTCTCAGCGTGGGCAGAGGCAACGATCTGGCCTTCGGCATGCAGGTGCCGCCTGCGCTAACGGATGCCTGTGAGGTCCTTGCCGCAGGGCACCAACGCACGGTTGACGTAGGACGCGTCTCTGGCGGGGACTACCCTCAGGGCCGCTGTTTTGGCAACGGCGTGGGCATCGGCTTCGATGCCGTGGTTGGCTTTGAGGCGCTGAAGATGAAGTGGCTGACAGGGTTTCCGTCGTACATCGTGGCTACGATGAAGACGGTGTTCTTGTACTTTCACGCTCCACTGGTGCGCATCGAGCATGATGGGCAGACTCTCGAGCTGAGGTCGCTCATGGTTTCATTGATGAACGGCCGGCGTATGGGTGGCGGCTTCTTGATGGCACCCGAGGGCAAGCCCGACGATGGTATGCTGGACGTCTGCGTGGCCCGTGAGGTCAGCCGTGCGCGCATCTTTGGCCTGGTGCCACACTTTATGAAGGGCACGCAGGCCTCTCAGCCTGAGATCCAGATGATCCGGGCACAACGTGTCGACGTCACCGCATTGCAGGGTGCGCTGCCCGCGCATGCTGATGGCGAGACGCTTTGCACAGCGGGACAGGCGTTGACCATCGAGCTGTTGCCCGCAGCGATGGAAATCGTTGCGGCTGAGTGAGGAGGCAATGCTAAGTAGCAAGCAAGTCGTAACATCCGCAGTCAGGGGGATCACGCGCACACTGTGTCACGTGCACGATGCTGAGCTGACGAAAGTGCCCCAAACGGGACCCTTCATTCTCACCACCAACCACGTCAACTTTCTTGAAGTGCCAGTCCTGTACAGCCATCTGCAGCCGCGCCGCATCACAACACTGGCTAAGGCCGAGACCTGGAATAATCCGCTGATGGGCTACCTGTTCAACATGGCTCAAGGCATCCCTGTGCACCGTGGCGAATTCGACATCACAGCGGTACGCAAGGCGCTGGCGGTGCTGCAGGGCGGTGACATCCTCGGCATCGCACCGGAAGGAACGCGCAGCAACCATGGCCGCCTGCAGCGCGGCAAGCCCGGCATCGTATTGTTGGCCACCAAGACCAAGGCGCCCCTGCTTCCTCTGGTGTTCTATGGGGGCGAGCAGTACCGCCGCAGGTGGACTCACCTGCGGCGCACGGACTTTCACATCGTCGTCGGACAGCCCTTCTCTGTGCGCACGGATCCCGGCCCAGTGTCGGCAGAGACTCGCCAGCAGATCGCCGACGAGATCATGTATCAGCTGGCGGCGCTTCTGCCTCCTGAATACCGCGGCGTGTATGCTGACCTAAGCCAGGCTACGGAATGCTACCTGCACTTTGAGCCTCCGGCGACCAGCAATCTGTTGCGGACAGGCGGGGTGCGAACGGGTCCGTCCACTGGCATCGCTGCCTGAGCAACTGAACTACCTCTCCGCACAATCATGCGCTGCTGGAACACATCTCCAGCAGCGCTCTCTTTCCGCCAACCGCCATCGTGGCCTTTGCTCGTTGCCCGCTTGTGCGCCGTCTCCCGCCCTGGTTATGGCCGTCCGAGCCCGTTCACTGAGTGAGCTGAATGCCCCTCTCCTGCAACCCTTGGCGCAGCAGGTCAAGGTCGCTGGTCCGTACAAGCAGCTGCCTGCCGGAAGGATCGCCTGGGAACGCCGCGAGCAGGCTCCCCAGTCGCGGGTCTGCCAGTAGATCACTTGCGGCTTGCGCATCCTGTAGCTCAAGCAACACTGTCTCGCGCAGGTGTGCTTTGGTGACACGGTGTCCCCACTGTCTGACGCGTTCTTTCCACTCGTCTGGCAGTGGGCCGTGATGCACTGTCTCCAGTTGCTCCAGTAGCTGCGCAAGTCGCATACCGCTTGCCAATGCTCGCTCAACAGCCTCCTGAGTCAGATAGTATCGACGCTCACGGTATTCTGCCAGGTGCCGAAGGCAAGCATGCAGCAGCAAATCGGGTCCGGCGTGTATTGGTCGCAGTTCGCCGTCGTCCATAATATGCAAGCGGTTCACACACTGCCCCCCACCCGGTGAGACGGTAGGCAGCAATTCTTGGCGCAGCAACGCGTCCTGTAAGGCAACACGCTGTCCGGGTCGAATGACGGCGACGCTTGGGGTGGCCCTTCGCTCCAGGTGCAGGCGCAGCGTATGGTCGGACCACAGCCGGTCAAGCAGCGCAGCATCTGCAGTCTCGCAGAGCGCCACGTGCCGGCGGACGACGATTCGCTCGTGCTGCTCATCCCACTCCTGCAAGGATCGTTGCACATTCTGAGGAACAGTGAAAGCCGCGTGCTGATCGAGAAACCCGGCGATTTCCGAGATGGTCAGACCACGTCGTTGCGCCTGGTAGACCGTGTCGCGGCTCAATTGGTACTCGAAAGACCCCCGCTCTGCTTTCAGACGCTGCGCGAATCTCTCCAGGCTGGCCAGCACAGCATCTTGCACGGAGCCAAGGGCGTAGATGTGAAAGTCCGCCTGTACTACCACTCGGCCTGGCTCATCGGGCGGCTCTTCCGTGCTCATGTTCAGCGCATAGGCTCCGCTGGGGTTAATCCGCACAGCCAGGAGGCGATCAGCAACGGTTGTGATGTCGACCAACCCCAACCAATGCACAGGCCCGCTCAGTACTGCACCCACAAAGGCCGCCTCGATGTCATCCAGGCGATTGCTGTGTGGTGCGTGCGCGTCCGCAGATCCGCCATGTTTGGCGCTTGAGGCGTCGGAATTCGCAAAGAGCAGTCGCGGGCTCATGAGCTGCAGACGGCTCAACAGGCGTTCTGCGGAAATCCAACGATTGGCCGGCACGTCGCGCAGTGCGTTCAGCAATCTGCGGCGTGCCTGTACCAGGTCAAGATCGAAGGCTGAGAGGCGCAGGTTGTGCAGTTCATGCCAGCGCTGAGTGCGCTGCCACACGGCCAGGCAGGCGGTGGCTCGCTGCACAACGGAAAGTTCCCAATACGAGGGCATCTCCTCCCACTTTCCGCAGGCGACCAGCTCGGGCCCGCGCTCGGCGAGAAGACCCAAGCCCTGTAACAAGATGCGCAGGAAGTAGAGACGTGCAGCTTCGCGCTCGTCTGCGGCCCGCTCCAGTGTCAGATCCGGGGCCAGCAGTTGGCGGTTAAGGTTGACCAGCGCACGCTTGCGAACGAGCCTGTCTTGTGAGAGCGTCAGTGGCTGACTTCGAACGGTGCTCCAGTAGAGCAGCAGGTCCTTCTGTGCCCAGGCAGTACTGGTCTCCGCGGGTGCACCTGGCAGAGCGGAGTGCTCCCATTCGATGGGAGGCAAGGTTGGTGGTCTTGTACGCACGCGCCGCTTTCCCTGTTCCACGGATGTTACGTCAGTTCCTTGGGCATATAGCCCTTGGCCGTCAGTTCCTGGATCAGGCTATCAGCCGCAGAGTCAGGCACAGCAAACACGGTCGGCGACAGCCTGACCACCATACTGGTGCCCACTGAAGTGCTCGCCTCCAGTTCCTGAGCCGTGATGCCGTCCTTGAGCTCGATCAGTGCCAGATCCTCGTACAGATGGATCTGACCGTACTGGTCCCACCACCGTTGTAGGGCCTCGGACATGGCGGTGGGCATCGGCACCGCGATCAGGCGTTGCCAGTCCGCAACAAGCTCATCCAGCGTGCGTTGGGCGAATGTCTCATAGGCTCGAGCAAGATCCAGCTGATAGTGGATGCAGGCCTGATCTGTCTGGTCTACTCGGGCAATACTGCCGAGGAAGACGTTGCCCTGCGGTGACAGGGCGCGCACGGGCACGCCAATGCCAAGACCGTCCGCATGGATCGCGAGCGCGGTGCCTTGCGCACCCGCATTGTGGTTCGGCCTCTGCCAGAGGAGATCAGCGAGTCCGCGAAGGCGCACGGCGACGTTACGCTCGCCTCGCTGCACATAGTCGGCCATGCCGAGCCAGCTCAGCGGGCCCTCCACGATGGTGCGCAGCATAGAGCCTTGCGCTGCCATCCACTCCTCGGCGGAGCTTCCTTGCAGTACACTTGGCCCTGCCCGCCATACCAATTCCCAGGCGAGTGCGAAGGCCTGCGCAGGTTGGTTCGCCTCGGAGGACAGGGGCAAAGGGGTGAACTCCGGCCACAAAGTGCGCAGCGCTGTATGCAAGTTGTCCATGCGACACCAACAGCGCTGTCCAGCGGTACTCAGCAAGCGCAGCAGGATCAACCTGAGCAGCAGCAGATCCGAACGAAACCGTTCATAGGTGTAGGGCAGGTTGACGTTACGCTGCACAAGCAAGCGGCTGTCCTTACGCAACAGCATATCGAACTCGCTCCAGCTTGCGAGCGCCAGATAGGCTTTCTCGCACCTGGCATGTCTCGCCTGCGGCGATTCCGCCTGAAAGCCCTGCCAGTGGCGTTGCCTGACGTGCAGCCGCCCATCTACGATTTCGGTGAGCCCCAGTTCGCGGAGTATACTGAGGATGAACTCCAGCTTTTCGGCGTCTACCCCGGTCGCCTCAACGATAGCCTGCATTGACTTTTCCTTGAGTTGGCTTTCCGGAGCGGGCATGGGCCAAATCGGCGAGAGCTGGCTGCTGCGCGCGCCTGTTCGCGCGAGGCGGCCACGGAGGTCCTCGGCATCGAATGGCCAGTCGCCAACAAAGGCCTGTAGCTTCCTTTCCTCGGGATGTCCGGCGGGCTCTCGCAGGGCAGCGGGGTGCTTCGCCAGTCTGGCCACTACCTGCTCCAGCGCACGCAGCCAGGACTCTGGCGAGCTCACGGTAAGTTGGCCGGCAGGCTGCAACTCCAGCTTCTCACACCACGAAGGCAGCTCGGGTACGAGCCGCTGAATCTGCGTGGGGAACAGATATCTCTGGCTGTGCCCCAGCGGATGCCAGGGAAAGACCAGCCCCCACCGCTGCAGGTCGCGCAGGTCAGCGGCAGCCTCCACGGGTTTCACTTCGGCTCCACGCAGTGCTGACAGCACGCGAGCCAGTGCCGCCGGGGTAATGCCATTGCCATCATCGGCCACAAAGGCGCCGGTTAGCGCGCCGCGCAGGTTGTCGGGCATGGAGAGCACCGCTCGCGCCACCTCAGTAGGGTCAGCGACACTCCGCTCAATCAGCGCCTGAAGCTCCGCCTTGTCCGACAGGCCGTTGGCCCAACCGCGCTGACGGGCGACCTCGCGAAGATCGCTCAATGTGAGCTCACGCAGCAGAGTACCGAGGCTACCATCATAGGCCGTCCCCGCAAAGTGTGCATTTGCCGATCTGGAGAGTGTCAACACCTATGCCTCACAACTGCCGTCAACCACGGAGTGGCGACGAGGGTGCCAATCGTCTATTTCATCTTCGTAGATGATCTCATAGTGATAGCCTTGCTCCGTGAGGAACAGCTGCCGTTTTGCCGCAAAGCTCTGGTCCACGCTGTCTCGGCTAACCAACCCGTAAAAGTGGGCGAGCAGGCTCTGTTCCTTGGGACGCAGAATCCGCCCCAGTCTCTGGGCCTCCTCTTGCCGGGAGCCGAAGGTGCCCGAGACCTGGATGGCTACGTTGGCGTCGGGCAAGTCGATGGCAAAGTTGCCCACTTTCGAGACAACAAGGCAGCGGATCTCGCCACGCCGAAACGCATCGTACAGCCTCTGACGCTCGCGCACCCCGGTTTGCCCGGTGATGAGCGGCCAGTGGTACTCGCGTGCGATGTGCTGCAGTTGACTGAGGTACATGCCGATAATCAGGATGCTATCCTGGCTGTGCTTTTCTACCAGCTTGGCCAAGACGTCCAGTTTGCGTGGGTTTTCTGCTGCTAGGCGGTATCTCTCCTGCCCATCTGCCAAAGCATAGTCCAGGCGCATCTCGTCCGGCAGAGGAATGCGCACTTCGTGACACTCGGCCACGGCGATCCAGCCTTGCTGTTCGAGGTCCTTCCAGGGGGCATCGTACTTCTTGGGCCCGATGAGGGAGAACACATCGCCTTGTCGGCCATCCTCGCGCACCAACGTAGCCGTTAGTCCAAGTCGTCTGCGGGCCTGAATCTCGGCGGTCACGCGAAAGACGGGCGCCGGCAGCAAGTGCACCTCGTCGTAGATGATCAGTCCCCAATTCTGCTCATTGAAGAGCGCCAGGTGCGGGAACTGACTACCTTTGCCATTGTGACCTTTCCCCAGCTTGCGCCCGTAGGTCATGATCTGGTAGGTAGCCACCGTGACCGGGCGCACCTGCTTGCGCAAGCCGCTGTATTCGCCGACTTGATCCTCCTGGAGGCTGGTCTTGTCCAAGAGCTCGTCCATCCACTGGCGCGCCGCGACGGTGTTGGTAGTAAGGATCAAGGTGGCCATCTGCAGCTTGTGCATGGCCGCAATGCCTACGATCGTCTTGCCTGCGCCACAAGGCAAGACGATGACGCCACTGCCGCCGACAGGCCCGCCGCCTGCGTGGAATGCATCTGCCGCCTGGGTCTGATAACCTCGCAGAGAAAACTCCCGCCCGTGGCGACTGGTATGCCGCAGCTCAAAGCTGAGTGCTGCACCATCGACATACCCGGCCAGATCCTCCGCCGGATAGCCGATGACCAGCAGCGCCTGCTTGATGTGCCCCCGCCGTGCCGGATCCACCGTAAGGCGATGCGGGTCAGCCTGTCCCAGGATATGTGGCTGGATTTCTCGGTGCCGCGCGATCTCTCGGATTAGCGCGACATCATCCGAGATCAGCGCCAGGTCCGCACCCTGGCGCACCAGTTTCAGGCGTCCATAGCGCGACAGGTACTCGCGGATGTCCGTCTCAACATTGGCAGGCAGTGGATACTTGCTGTACTGCTTCAGCGCCTCAATGACGGCATCGCCGCCGAGACCACTCGAGGCCGCATTCCACAGGGACAGGGGCGTGATGCGATAGGTGTGGATGTGCTCGGGGCTCTTCTCGAGGTCGGCAAAGCCGGCCAGGGCATCGCGTGCAGCCTCGAAGGCCGGGCTGTCTACCTCGAGCAGAATGCTCTTGTCACTCTGTATAATCAGCGGACGCTGTGAAACCGTGGTGGTCACTTGGTTGATCCCCTATCGCAGTGACAGTATCCGCTTAGTATAGCAAACCGGATATCACAAGTCAAGTATCTCGAGCGAAATTGCCCCATTCTTGGCCCAGGTCGTGCCGAGTTTGGCCGTAGCTCAACGCCGAACGGCACAAAAGCGCGTTGTGAGGCACCGCTAGCTATGCTATAATTGGCTTTGAGCTTAGGATAGCTGGCGCGTCTCTGCTCCATAGAACCTGGCGAGTGGAGTTATGCTTAGGCGAGCGCGACAAGTAGTGGGTGTGTCACAATCGCCTGGAGGGAAACGGATCGATGGTCAGCTCAGCCAAGCGGATCGGATTGGCCCTGAGCGGCGGTGCCGCTTTGGGGGCGGCACACGTCGGTGTGCTTGAGGTGCTGCAGGCGCACGACGTACAACCCTATTGTGTCGTGGGGACCAGCGCGGGCTCGGTGGTGGCGGCAGCCTACTGTGCGGGCATGCCCGTGGACGAGATGAAGGATATAGCTCTGCATCTCGACTGGACACGTGTCGGCCGACCAGTCCTCCCGCGCAGGGGCTTTCTCGATGGCGCACGCCTGGAGGAGTTGCTCATCAACCTGTTGGGCGACGTTCGCTTCGAGGATCTGCCAGTGCGCTGCGCCACAGTGGCGGCTGACCTCTTGACCGATAGCCTGGTTGTGTTCCGGGAGGGCCGAGTCGCGCCCGCCGTGCGTGCGAGCTGTGCACTTCCCGGGGTATTTACGCCAATCGAGGACGAAGACCATGTGTTGGTCGACGGCGGCATCATCAACAACCTGCCGGTTTCGGTGGCCAAGGATTTGGGGGCCGACTATGTGATAGCCGTGGACCTGTCTGCCAGACTGGTCGGCCGACGCCATGCCCCCGCGAGTGGACTGGAGCTCCTGTTCCTCAGCCTGATGACGTTGCTGCGCAACACCAGCCGCGAGGCTGAGCTCGCCGAGCTGGTTGTTCAGCCAGAAGTCGGGGAGTTTAGCCCCGCGGACCTCGGTAAGGTTAGAGAGATCATCGAACGCGGACGAGCGGCCATGGCAGCCGCGCTGCCGAAGCTGCTGCGCGACCTTGAGGGAGAATGAGATGGATGCTGATTTGATCCTCCACAACGGCCGGGTGTACACGATGGACAAGCGCCAGCCACAGGCCGCAGCAGTGGCTGTGCGTGCCGGGCGTGTCCTGGCCGTAGGATTAGATGATGAGGTGGCGTCCTGGTCGAGCAGTCGCTCGACCAGGGTGGATTTGCGGCAGGCGATGCTGCTGCCGGCTTTCAGTGACGCGCACATCCAC
>DIVN01000135.1 GCA_002435875.1 Anaerolineales bacterium UBA6131 | reverse complement strand
TGGCACCTGATACGTCGCTCCACCTACGCGGCGTGGCTTGACCTCAACCGTCGGAGCGGCATTGCGCACCGCCTGCTCCACAGTCTCGAACGCATCCTTGTGTGTCCGCTCGGCGATCAGATCGCACGCATCGTAAAAGATCCGCTGGGCCAGGCTTTTCTTGCCCTCCACCATGATCTTGCTGATGAAATGGGCAACCATACGGCTCCCGAACCTCGGATCCGGCTGCACTTCACGTTTGACCACCACACCACGTCTCGGCATCCACTTCTCCTTGTTCTTACTACCTGTCAAGCCACGCCTACAAGGGCCTGGCTACACCGCACTCGCCACCGCAGTGGCACGTCACCCTGCGCTGTTTTAGGCTTCCTTCTTCTTCGGGCGCTTGGCGCCATACTTAGAACGGGCCTTCTGACGTCCCTCGACACCGGTAGAGTCCAGCGAGCCGCGCACAATATGATAGCGGACCCCAGGCAAGTCCTTCACTCGGCCGCCACGAACCAACACTACCGAGTGCTCCTGCAGATTGTGACCTTCGCCAGGAATGTATGCGGTCACTTCGATGCCATTGGTTAGACGCACTCTAGCGATCTTGCGCAGAGCAGAGTTGGGTTTTTTCGGTGTCATCGTCTTGACCTGAGTGCATACCCCCCGCTTCTGCGGCGATCCCTTGCTTCGGCTCACCCTGCCACGCAAAGCATTCCGCGTAAAGCGCAACGCCGGAGCCTTGGTCTTGCTCGACTTGGGCGTGCGACCCTTTCGAACGAGCTGGTTGATGGTTGGCAAGCTATCCTCCCTGTCCAAACTAGACCCACAATCTACTGCTCGATGGAACGAACATCCCCAGGCATCTGCAGCACAGGCGCCCGCTCGCGCAGGCTCGACAATGTGTCACACCTGTCCCACTCAGCCTCCTGGGGCCAACAAAACTACAGTCTACTGAAAAACCATCAGACTGTCAACTACACAGTCCCTTTATCCTCTCGAAAGGTCCCGCTGCTCCGACGCCTCGATCGCCAGGGCCGCTATCGTCCCGCGCTGGCTACGGCTGTGGCCCTAGCCCACACGCGGACGCCGGGCAAAGCCTGGCAGACCCAGACCAAGCCCCAGACGTGGTAGCGGATCCTCCGATTCATCGCGTCCGAACTCGACGATTTCACCGCTCTCGTTCAGGATCTCTACAGCTAGGCAGAGTCCCTGCAGCTCCTTCACCAGCACACGGAAGGACTCGGGAATGCTGGGCTCGCGGATCTGCTCACCCTTGACAATCGCCTCGTAAGCCTTCACCCGGCTGGTGACATCATCCGACTTGACCGTCAGCATCTNNCCATCTCGCCAAAGCGCTGGCCGCCCTGCTGGGCTTTGCCGCCAAGCGGCTGCTGAGTCACCAACGAATAGGGCCCCGTCGACCGCGCATGCACCTTGTCCTCAACCAGATGGGCCAGCTTCATCATGTAAATGACGCCTACTGTCACCGGTCGATCAAAAGGCATGCCAGTCTTGCCATCGTAGAGGATCATCTTGCCAGAAGTCGGCAACGGGAGACGCTTCTGGGCCGCCACAGCTATTGCTTCGCTCGTAATCTGCTCCGCAGGGATAGCCGCTGCATCATGGCCCAGGTCAGTCAGCCACATACGCAGACAAGTTTCAATGGCCCTCTCGTTGGCAGCCTTTTCCACGTCCATGGGACAGTTGCGGATGTCTTCGATCCACATGTCCTTTTGGTCATAGCCTTTGCCAGCGAACCATTGCCTCAACCAGGCCCGCCTCGATTTGGCCGGGTCAGCGACAATCTCCTCGATATCCTCGGTGTCCGGGTCGAAAGCCAGGTGCTCGCGCAGGTAGATCTGGCGAGCCTCATCGTCATCCTCGAGCAATTCGGTGTCCTCGTCCTGCTCGCGGAACCATGCCCAAGTTTCATCGCCCAGATCTTGCCATGCCCGATCCATCATCCAGGCGCGCGCCAGCTCGGCCGCGATCTGCTGCTCGTTCGCTCCATCAAAGACAGGCGATTCGGCCCGGAATCCCAGGCGATCTGCCGCCCAGCCCAGATGCGTCTCCAAAATCTGTCCCACGTTCATGCGTGAGGGCACCCCAAGAGGGTTCAGGATGATACCAATTGGCGTGCCATCTTCCAGATAGGGCATATCCTCCACAGGCACAATCCGCGAGATGACGCCCTTGTTGCCATGGCGCCCGGCCATCTTGTCGCCCTCACTGACCTTACGCCGCTGCGCGACGGAGACACGCACCATGCGGTCCACGCCTGCAGACATATCGCGGTGCTCATCACGTGAGAACTCTTTGATGTCCACGACCTTACCACGCTCACCATGGGGCAGGCGCAGAGACGAGTCGCGGACCTCCCAGGCCTTTTCGCCAAAGATCGCGCGCAACAGCTTCTCTTCAGGGCTCAGCTCTGTCTCACCCTTGGGCGTAATCTTACCGACGAGAATATCGCCTGGCGCGACCTCAGCTCCGATGTGGATAACTCCACTCTCGTCCAGCTTGCGCAGGGCCTCGTCACCGACATTGGGAATATCACGGGTGATCTCCTCGGGACCCAGCTTGGTGTCTCGTGACTCTACCTCGTGCTTCTCAATATGGATCGAGCTGAACTTGTCTCGCCGGACCAGTTCCTCGCTAATCAGGATGGCGTCCTCATAGTTGCCGCCTTCCCATGACATGAACGCCACGAGCACGTTCTGTCCAAGCGCCAGTTGCCCACCTTCCGTGGACGATGAATCGGCTAGCGCCTGTCCGCGTCGAACAAGGTCTCCCTTGGAAACAATCGGGTGTTGATCCAGACACGTACTCTGGTTCGAGCGATTAAAGCGGCGCAGCGAGTAGGTTCTGTCACCCGTTTCGGTGCGTACTTTGATGCCCTCGCCCGTCACGCTGACGACGACGCCATCTTGCTCGGCAAGCACAACCTGGCCAGAGTCCAGCGCAGCCTGTTGCTCCATCCCTGTGCCAACCAGCGGCGCATCTGAGCGCAGCAACGGCACAGCCTGACGCTGCATGTTCGAGCCCATCAACGCACGGTTCGCGTCGTCATGCTCCAAGAAAGGAATCAGAGCCGCCGATATGCCGACGATCTGCTTGGGCGAAACATCTACATAGTCCACACGATTGGCGGACTCGAGCATAAAGCGCTGCTTGAATCTCACCGAGACGCGCTCTTCGAGCAAGCGGCCCAAATCGTCCACTTTCGTATCGGCCTGGGCAATTACGTGCTGATCTTCCATGTCCGCAGTCAGGAAGACTACCTCATCCGTAACGGTGGGGACGATCGGCACTTCCTCCAGCGGCAGCTTCGCGAGCTTGGCCGCTAGCTTGGCATCCACAGTGGTGCCAGCCTCTGCCACGACGACTTCACTTTCGGGAGCCATGATGCGCTCCCGCAGAATCGTGCCTACCAGGTGCTCTTTCTTGTTCGGAACGGTGCGCACCACGCAACGATAGGGCGTTTCGACAAAGCCGTACTCGTTGATCCGGGCATAACTGGCAAGCGAGCCAATCAGGCCGATGTTCGGCCCTTCTGGCGTCTCGATGGGGCAAATACGACCATAATGGCTGTGATGCACATCGCGCACATCAAAGCCAGCCCGCTCGCGCCGCAAGCCGCCTGGCCCCAGTGCAGACAGACGTCGTTTGTTCTGCAGCTCGGCCAGAGGATTGGTCTGATCCATGAATTGCGAGAGCTGGCTTCCGCCAAAGAACTCTCTCAAGACAGCGACCACTGGCCGCACATTGATCAGTGTGATCGGCGTCAACTGTTCTGGCATGCGCGTGCTCATGCGATCGCGCACCATGCGCTCCATGCGCAACAGGCCAACCCGCATCTGGTTCTGAATCAGCTCTCCCACTGTCTTGACTCGCCGGTTGCCAAGGTGATCGATATCATCGGGATCCTCGACCCCGTTGTTAACTAACATGATCCGCTCGACGATCTTGACCAGGTCCAGCTTGGTCAGGGTACGCGTTGCCTGGGGGATTTCGTGCCGCAGGCGTCGGTTTAGTTTGTAGCGCCCCACCTTACCCAGGTCGTAGCGCCGCGGGTTGAAGAGCAACGATTGCAGATACCCTCGCGCATTGTCAAACGTCGCAGGGTCACCCGGTCGCATCTTCTTATAGAACTCTTCTAGCGCCGCCCGGGCGTCTTTGGTAGGATCGCGCTCAATGGTCGAGGCCAAGTACGGATGCTCCGGATCACTGTCGACAGCGGCAAAGAGGTTCAGCAGCTCCTCATCTGTCCCCTCGCGGATGAGCTCGTTGCCCACAATACCGTCCACTACGCCGAGAGCTCGCAGCAGCACGGTGACCGGAATCTTGCGTTTGCGGTCCACCTTCACCGAAATGATGTCTCGCCGACTGGTCTCCAACTCAAGCCACGCCCCACGGTTGGGAATCAGCTTGGCCATGCACAGGCGGCGGCCGGTAACACGATCGTCATCGACGGTAAAATAGGCACCAGGAGACCGGATTAGCTGGCTGACGACCACGCGTTCTGCGCCATTGATGATAAATGTTCCCTGGGCCGTCATCAGAGGAAAATCACCCATGTAGACGTCTTGTTCGGTAATCTCACCACCGGCGTCATTGTTCTTCAGTCGCACCCGCACATACAGCGGGGCCGCAAAGGTCATGTCCCGGTTGCGGCACTCCTCTTCGTCGTACTTGGCGTCGCAGAGCCAGCTGTTGAGAAAGTGCATCTCCAGATTGCCGTTGAAACTCGTGATCGGCGAGACTTCAGCAAAGAGCTCGGCCAGACCCTCCTTGCGGAACCACTCGTAAGAATCAATCTGATTCTGGATCAAGTTCGGCAGATCCAAGGTATCGCGGGCACGCGCATACGACTTGACGTCAGTGTGAGCCAGATCAGTCTGATATTCCACGACACCTGTGGCTGTAGTTGCCATACGAACCCATCTCCTTTTGCTGATCGCCTCGAAGGCACAACAAGGCGCCACCGCCGCACACAACGCCAAACGGCCCAGGAAATCGACGAGCGGAGGCTATAAAACGCTATAACAGCCGAGGAATTGGCAACTGTCTAGTATAGCGAATTCTGCGAGGATGTCAAATCAGAACAGCCTGGCAATCGTGGGCGCATGTACCTGCGATTGCCAGGCTACGATTCACAACAAGACGCGCTTTCATCACGCTGCGCGGGCACGCCAGGCGATTACCCGCCGAAGCTGCCCCCGCTCTTGACGTCGGGGCTATCGATACGCCCCTTGTCTTCGGTGGTACGATAGCGAGGGCGGTCCTGACTTGTCTGCCAGTCACCGTCCTCTGTCTGCACACGATCGTCATCTTGTCGGGGCCGCTCGCCAGCCGAGGGGCCTCCGCCAATGCTGCCACCACTGCGGATGTCAGGTCGGTCATAAGCACGCCGCTCACGATCTCCACCGATGGTCCCGCCGCTGTCAAAGTCGGGGCTGTCGTGTGCACGCCCCCCACGCATGCCGCCGATCGACCCGCCACTCTGATACTTCTTGCTGTCATAGGTCCCGGCTGGCGGCTCGGAGCGCTTGAAGAGGCGCGACAGCAAGGCCAGGCCAATCAGAAGCAGTACGCCCAAACAAAGGGTTGAAAACAGGTCTCCCATGAAGCCCCCTAGTTCACCGTGAAGTTCACGGTCTTCACAGGGTTGCCATTCACATAGATCTTGACGGTGTAGTTTCCTCTCTTCAACACGCCAAAGTCAGTGGGCTCGATATGAAACTCGATATAGGTGTCTCGATATTCGCGATCCGCGGTGATGACCGCCGTGTCCTCGAATGGCTCGCCTTCATAGCTCCAGCGCGCGTAGAAGCTCGACCCCGCCGGGATCACATCTGCCTCAACCACGCAGTAGATGACGTCTTCCGAATCACTGAAACTGTTCGTAATGCTCAGCGGTCTGTTGTTGTCCCCGATACCGCGAGCCATTACTGCATCACCGAGCTTGACGCCCCCCACAACAGCTTCGTTTTCGCTGGCTCGCTCACTCGACTGAGTCAAGCTGGCAAACGGGTTGCTGCACTGCCCACAAATGCAGGCCAGGCTCAGTGCCAGGCCCATGAAGGCCACCACAAGCAGCATCGTTCTTCGTCGATTGTCCATTACTCCGTACCTTCCTTCGTTGAAGTGCTGGGGACAGATCCTGAATCCAATCCCCTGGACTGCCCTGCCGCATCGCGGTATGAGAACGGTCAACTGTTTACAGTTTACCACAACCTGCCGACGGCGTCAAGCAACCCCGCGCAGCCCCCGCACCGGCTCAGTCGGCAGTGCCCGTCGACCGCAGGAGACCCTGTACGGTTTCCAACAGTCGGCCAGTGTCATCCACAATCCAGCGTTCCTCCAGCGCTCCGCCTGCGTGCACTTCCTCTCGCGTCAGGCTGCTCGGCACCGCAATGCAGCGCATCCCTGCCGCCAGTGCAGCGCGCACGCCGGCCAGAGTATCTTCGATGACCAGGCATTGCTCGGTCGGCAGACGCATGCGCTGCGCCACTGTGAGATACGCCTCGGGGTCGGGCTTACCCTGACGCACATCGTCTTCGGTCACCACTACCTCAAAGGACTCGCGCAAGCCCAGGGCCTGCAACACAGTCTCTGCCTGATCGCGATATGACATGGTTGCGAGGGCAGTGCGGTAGCCGGAGGCCCTGGCCCACTGTAGCAGGCCTACAGCATCGTTCATCTGCTCGCGCCGTACGGCCTCCCCGTCCTGAATCATGTCCATGTAGATCGCGCGCTGCAGGAGCAAAAAGGCCTCTGGCGGCGTCTTGCCCCCAAGCTTGTCCATGCGTGCGCGGATGGTCTCTTCAAGATCAAACCGCTCGATCAGCAGCTTCGCCGTCGCGGGCTCTGAGATGCCATACAGGTCGCCAGACTGGGCCAGCACCTGCTCTTCAGTCAGTGGCACAGGCGACAGCTGCACCGTAGCCTTGGCATGCGAAGTGGCCTTCATGATCTCCGTCATTACCAGAGTGCCGTCGAGGTCAAAAATGAACGCCTTAATCATTGTCCACACACCTACCCTGCAAGTAGTCGGCCCCGCACGGGCCGGGCCTGCCACTATACCACACCTGGCACGTGCGGCCAACAGACGTGCAGTGCGTCATAGACCTGTTCATCTCACGAACCAGACGTAGGTGAGCGCCATGTGCACCAACGTTCCAATACACAGCACCAGCCATAAATCGGCGTGCCTGTGCAGGTTGCTCTTGTGATGAAAACACCACATCCCAAGCCACCCGCCAGGGAACCCTCCGAGCACAGCCAAAACGTTCAGGATTAGCTCTGGTGCCCTCATCAACGAGGTCTTGGACAGGCCCTTGTCCACGCCATACAGCACAAAAGTCACCAGGCTAAGCGAGGCGATCCAGAGAACGTACGGATTCCAGGGTGTTGCAGCGTACCCCAGACCATACAGAGCCGCTGTGCATAGAACACAAGCCAGGCCAAAGACAAAGTGCGAAGGGTGGCGCATCTCTAATCCACCGCCTCTTCATGCAGTACGATGCCATCGCCATAGTTCAGGAAGCACAGCACCAGCCGCGCGTCTGCCTGCAGCAAATCTTGCACCGCCCGGCCATATTGCGCGAGCTGCCGACGGTAGTCAGTCTTCTCCAGCAACTCCTCGAGCTGCGCCCTGCTTCGCACTTCATCAGTCTTGAATTCGACCACCGTCCACCGTCCGCCTGCCAGGAACAACAAGTCGATGATCCCGCTTACATAGTCGCCACCATCTGGCAGGTGGTAAGGGACCTCATGCAGGCGATGCTCGGCGCGGTCGATCTCCTCACAAAGCGTGTGTTGCGAAAAACGCTCTAACATCCAACGAGCGCGTCGCACAGCGTCGCGGATTTGTGCACTGTCCGTCAGTCCATGGCTGCGTGCGCGTGAGTCGCCCCATGCGTCAAAGGTAGCATCCGGGAAGCGCCACGTCCCCAACGCCTCATGCACCAGGGTGCCCACCAGCCATGCGGGAGCGTACGGTCGTCGTGCGCCTGCCACCACACGCCATACTCGCCGATGCGGCTCACGCTCGTGTTCCAGAATCTTGTCGTCAACAGATGCTCGTTCTGACGGCAGCTCTCCCAACAGTGGCGGGGGCAAGATCGCTCTTGCGAGCGGCCTCGCGCTCGACTGCACGACGGTCCCTCCTCGCCACCCCGGCTCGTACCAGCAACAGCGGATCGGGGTCTCAGCGGCCTGCACCTGACGCTCCCAAAACTGGTCACCTTCCGGGTTCCAGTCCATGGGCGGCACAAGCGCCCACTCATGCGCTTCGCCAAGCCCACCAAGCCAGCTGCGTTGGTCTGTGCGCTCGTCGCAGCGCCCGCTCAGGAGCAGAACCTCCCGCGCCCGCGTCGCCGCCACATACAACAGGCGGCTGGACTCGGCACTCTCCTGCAGTCCATCCATGATCGCAGCCAACTCGTATACTGCACAACGTTCGCCCTCCCGGGTCTTGGCCGCAGGCAAGACGCCCAACTCCCGGTCCACCAGCATGCGCGGGCGGGCGTTCCGATGGTACCCCATATCGCCGATCGCCACCACAGCAAACTGAAGTCCTNNCCTTTGGCCTGATGCACCGACATAATCTGCACTGCACCCTCAGCGGGGACGCGGGCTTCACCCTCTCGGGCAGCCACGTCCCGCAAACCCTGCACATAGTCCAGAAACGCACCCACGCCCACCAGCCCACTGACCTGCGCATCGTGCCAGAGCTTCAGCGCATTGTCTGCCGCCCTCTTCTGACCAGCCCGCACCCACAGCGTCCCATAGTTGCACTCGTCCATGAAGGCCTTGAGCAACGCCGCAACCGAGACGCGGCCCACCGCGGCGTGCAGAGTCTGAATGAGCGATACGGCGCGCGGCAGGCGGTCACTATCGTCTGTCTGCCCTTCTGCCGCGAGTACCTGCCACAGCGACCTGCTCGGGTAGTGCGTGTCCCGCCGCTTGCACAGGCGGTAGAGATCCACATCGCTGACGGCCAAAGCCGGTGAGCGCAACAGGCCCACCAGTGCCAGGTCATCGCTCGGATCGGCCAGCGCTCGCAGGGCATTGAGCAGGTCACGCACCTCGGGTCGATCGAAGAATCCCCCTCCAGCCACGGTCACGAATGGCACGCCTGCGCGCTCCAGGGCATTTTCATAGGCGGCAAACGAGTTGGAGGCGCGGCAAAGGATGGCCATATCGCCATAGGCAACCGGATTGTGGCCCTTGGCCGATGCTGCCTTGCTTGCCTCCGCCAGCTCGACCAGCCGCCTGGCCAGAGCATCCGCCGCCAGGTCGAGTGCGCCGCTCGCCCTGCTCCCCCAGCTCAGATGCAGCTCGATGAAGGGGGGCTGCAGCCCGGGGGCAGGGTCATCACGCGCAGGCTTTATCGCGGCAAATGGCTCCAGCCAGGGTTGCTCTGGATCCTCCCGTTGGCCAAGCACCGGGCACAGCAGGTCGTTGAGACCGGTAACCAACGCCTGATGCGCGCGATAGGACACGTTCAGCTCTGCAACGAGGCCACCTTGGACCAGTATATGCTGCCGCTGAGCCCGGAAGACGGATACATCAGCACCGCGGAAGCGGTAGATCGACTGCTTGGCATCGCCAACCGCAAAGAGCCGTCCACGCCCGCCGTTGAGCAGACTTACAAGATCGCGCTGGTACTCGTTGGTATCCTGGAACTCGTCCACAAGCAACGCCTCGATTTCATCCTGCCAGTGCTGGAGGATTTCGGGGTAGGCACGCAGAAGCGCAAGTGCCCCCAGCTCCAGGTCATCGAAATCGAGGGCATGCTGCTCCGACTTGAGTCGCGCGTAGTGCTCCCAGGCCAGCGCATACGCACTCCGCAGGGCCGGGTAGACACGTGCCAGGTCCTGGTCCTGGGCCGAGATGGCCCATCTGGCGGGGTCTTGCGCCTTCCACAATGCACGCATCGAGCGCAGCGCATCTTTAACCTGCGCAAGCTCGTCCTCACCGCCTGGCCAGGCTTTCTTGCTTCCACCTCTGAGATTGATCTCACGCACAATCGCCAGCGCCTCAAGGCGCGACGGCGCCGAGGGCAGTGCATCAAGCGCCGCAAGCGCACGGCAGCGTGCAATCTCCATGAGATCGCTATCCTGGTCCGCTGCGCATGACCTGAGCAAACTGACGGCATCGTTCCAGACGCAATCCTCGAGCAAGCCATTGAGCACAGCATCCTGATGCTGCTGGAGCTTTTGCTGCCACAGCGGCAGAACCTCCGCGGGCAATCCCCGCAGTGCCTCATCCACATCCACGCGTTGGCGCAACATCCCGTCCAGTTCCCTGCGCACCTCACGCTCGCCCCATGCGGCAAGCAGCCGGCTCGCCAGAGGATCCTCAGAAACCAGGGCAAGCGCCTCCTCCAGGGCCTGAGCCCGCAGGAGTTGCGCCGGTGCCTCGTCCAGCACAGCCAGACGAGGATCCACCCGAGCTTCGGCCGGGTGGCTGCGCAAGATATCCGCACACAGTCCGTGGATCGTGTCAATGCGTGCCGCATCAAGGCCCGCATAGTGGTCCGCCCACATAGCTCGCTGGCCAGGTGTGAACGCCGTGTCTCTAGACAGCTCATACACTGCGCTGCGCACCCGGTTGCGCATCTCGCGAGCCGCCTTACGTGTGAAGGTGATGGCCACAATCGAGCGCAAGGGCAAGCCGTCGGCCAGCAAGCCAAGATAGCGCACCACGAGCGTGCGCGTCTTGCCCGTGCCTGCTCCTGCCGTGACCAGAACGTCACACCCGCGCGTCGTGACCGCAGGTGCTTGCTCTGCGCTAATCCCCATCTTGGCCAAGATCAGCTCAAGCATTCCTCAGCCTCGGAAACCTTCATGGTACAGTGGGCAAAAGCCGGCAGCCGGGCAATACGAGGGGCAATCGCCACGCGCTCCAGAAGGCGCAAACTGCGCGGCTCGTACGCCACACACGGCCTCCCACGCAGCATCTACCGCGACCTGCATGGCATCGCGCCCATCGAGGTGGCGATACTTACTCAGACGGAACGGGCTTGCCTCACCGTGCTGAACGTGCCAGTAGAAGCCATCGGCCGGCACGCCCAGCCCCAGGGCCTCCTTCGCCGCGAGGGCGTAGAGCGAGAGTTGCAGCAATAGTCCCTCGCTCACGGCCTTGTTCGAGAATCTTGTCGGGCCGGCGGTTTTGTAGTCAATGATTCGTACCCTCCCATCTCCTGCCCTGTCGACACGGTCAATCACCCCATGCAGCCTGAAGCCATCTTCACCAACCGGGACACGCAGGTCGTTGGGCTCGAAGAAGCGCGCCTCATGGCCGATCGGGGTATAGTCCTCCTCAGCATCCAGCACGGCCAAGGCCTCCAGCGATAGCGCAACATTTGTTTCGATCTCCCTGCGCGTGTGCACCCACCAGGCCGTCGCGCGAAAACCTTCTTGCTCAGGCGCTGCATCCAACACCTTTGTGGCCACTTCCGGCAACAGTCTCTGCAGTTGGCTCACGTCCCTGGGGTCGGACAGGCCGGGCGCCTTGTACAACTGCTCAAGGATGCGGTGGTAGATGTTGCCCAACTGGCGCGCGTCCAGACCTGCCTGCGGCTCTTCCACAGGCTCTAGTTCGAGCACTGAGCCGACAAAGAAGCGGAAGGGGCATTGTCGGTATGCCTCCAGGCGGCTGGCGCTCCACACATGGCTGTCCCTCGCATATCTCTTGGCGAATTCGGCCGCCAGCTCGGTTAGTTGTCCAGCGTATACGCTCGGCAACGTCCGCGCCGCCCGCTCTCGGATCACCCTCCCTCCAAGCTCCAGCGCCGCCCACTCCGCTGCTTGCTGTCGGCAGGCCCATGTGCGCAGCTCGTCCTGTTCAGGCCGCGTCACGGCTGTCTGCCAGACCTCTGGCCACGATGCCACCTCCATGGGAGCAACTGCAGTGGCCGTGCTCAGCACCTCCACAGGGGAGGGTGCCAGGCGCTGCAGTTCTTCCCAGAAGGGAGAGGCCTGCCATTCGGCCCCGTTGTCCGCAAGGCGCGACCTCGTCAGCAATAACGTATCGGTGGCGCGTGTCACCGCTTCGTAAAAGAACTCGGCCTCCGTGCTTACAGTCGATGGTCGCAGCGGCAATCGCGCTGTCTCGCTTAGCATCAGGCGATCGCGGTCGCGCAGGAAAGGATCTTCATCGACTGCCTTAGGGAATTCGCCCTCGGCAAGACCAAGGATAGCCACAGCTCGAAACGGCACGCCTCGCGCCTGCAGGACGTCGCAAACCAGGATATCCTCTGTGATATCCCAAGACAGCTGGCAACTTGCCGCCTGGACCGCTCCCTCTAGCTCGCCGAAGAAGCGGGCATACTCAATCCCTCCTGTTGAGCCTAGAGCCCCCTCAGCCCAAACCAGACCGCGCAGGAGCTCCTTGAGCGAGCAGAGGGCCGCCACGTCCCATTCCGCCGCAGCGCCAAAGGTTGGTGCAGGCCCGGCCCCGCGTGCGCGTTCCGCAACATGCAGGGACGTCTCATCGACCGGCTCTGCGACCCGCGGTTCTGCCTCTGGATCGGCGCCAATCAGATCTTCCAGCCAGCAGACAAAATCCCGCACACTGCGCGCGCCCGTCGGTGGGGCGATCCGCCGCACAAACTCGCGGAACTTAACCAACAACTGCTCCGCATCGCCACCTGCCGAAGAGGCTTGCTCCTCGGCGGCGTCTTTGTCGCACACAGCTAAGCCAGCACGACTCGCCTGACCCACGAGCGCCTCTTCCCACTGCGATGTACCCACTAACACGCGGCCGGCCCTCGCCGCACGGTCCAGACGCTCTGCATCGCCGCTGCCGATGCTCAGCAGCGGGTCGCGTGCTACCGTCCAGTCAAAGTACGGCGACCGCCAGGCTTCGACCACCAGCCGCCGCGGCACGCTAAGCTCCGTGCTGCCCTCTTTCACGGGCAAGCACAACCGCATCAAATCAAGGAGCGCCGAGATCACCGGAACGGAGCCCAGTGGAACTCCGGAGGCCAGGTGCAACGGAAGGCCGAATTCAGCAGCGATCTGCACGATCATGTCTCGATATGGACCAATATCACGGGCCATCAGCGCCAGATCGCGGGACGCCATACCGTCGCCTACCAGCCTCTGCTTGAGCCAGCGCAATGCTGCCCGCACTTCGCGCATCCTGTCGGGTGCCGCGATGAGCTTCACCGCCGCGCCAATCGCTTGGCTGCTCGCCTCAGCGCGATAGAGGCCACTCTCGAGATACGCCGGCAAGCCGGCCATACATGCCTGCAGCTGGGGCAAAGGCTCAGCCTCTATCTCAAGCGCGGCGCACAACCTGCGCCGCGTTTGCGCAAATCGGCTGTGCACCCACAGGCGCTCAGGGCTATCCACAGTGCCGGTCAGGGTGATCACCAGCTTGCCCACCTGCCGGGCGAGGCCGCGCAGCACAGCAAGCTGCACCTCGCTGAAATCGTCAAATCCATCCACAATCACCAGCGGCCACTCGGCAGTCAGAATAGTTTCGCCGCCTTCGAGTGCCTCACTCGCCAGCCAGGCTATACCTTGTCGATCCACCCATCCATGGGTCTCCAACCAGGTTTCGTACTCGCTATAGATCTTGGCCAATTCCTCCAGCCGGGGCGGGCTCCCAAGCCTCAATAGGCCAGAAGCAAAGGCGTCTGCCGATACCCGCGCGGACTTGAGCTCGCAAATCAACTCTTGCAGGATCTGCACGAAACCCGGACGGTTCACCAAAGCTGCGTAATGATCAAGCGGCAAGCGATCCACCACAGCGCGGAGAACACGGTAGCGCACCGGCTCTGCCAGCTCCACGTAAGTGTGCCTAGTCCCAGAGAGCAGTTGCGTGCACAGCTGATCGAATGTCATCACCCGCACGCCCATTGCCCCTCCCGTCTCGGCTAGCCGACGACGACAGGCACGCACCTGCAGGCGCGTTGGTACGATCACTCTGGGGGTCTGCTGCAAGCCATGTGCCGCGGTGCGGGCCAGCTCGAGCGCCCAGGCCGTCTTGCCGGAAGCGGCAGCGGCCACGTACAGATGTGTTGGCATACACGCTCCTCTTGATCCAGCGCCCCGGCATGCCACAGCGTCCGGCTTCCGTAGCGGTGACCCCTTCGCGGCCCACTGGATGTATGGTCTACGGCGGGGCAAACGGTGTGGGGGCGTCGTCCATCCGGGCAAACGCATCGATCAAGCGCAACATCGAGTCGGCCTGCTTTGGCAAGGCCGCTTGTTGTTCCTGGAGGTAGGCGAAACGGTAGAACGAATGCTTCTCAAGCAAAGCAACATAGTCATGGCTGTACAGGTGCGCAGCTCTGCCTCCCGCCTCGACTACCAGGCGTGGCACGGATTGTTGCATCAGGGCCCGAATGGGCTCAGCGCTCGGTGCCGCGAAACAGTTCAGGCGCTCCAGGACCTTCCAGCCCAAACCGACCGTCCTGCTGGTGATGCCATCCAGCATCCAACGCCCCGCCGTCTGCGAAAAGACCGTGGCGAGGCCATCGCGAGCATCGCCCAGCACGTCCTGCAAATCATCGACCAGCTGTACAAACGCACCCCAGCCAAAGACGAACATCGCTTCGGCGTGGCTCAGTTCACCCGTCACCAGGTATCCGTCTGCCAGCACCGAGGTGCCGCCCTTTTCCAGACTGATGCCCAGCACATTGGCTTCGTAAGGCGACTGGTCACCCCGCGCCAATGCGACGCTGCGGCACTGCGCCCGGTGTATCGCCAGAAGGCTCTCAAGCACCTGGGGGTACTCGTCCGGCGGGTACTGGCGGTGAATCATGCCAACCAGCTGCAGGATCTTGCCTTCACGCTCACCTTGTGGCGCAAGCCCCCTCCCCTCCAGCCACTGCCCGAGACGCTCGTTGAAGGAGGCTTTGGCACGCTCCGAAACCGAGGGATCATCCAGATAGTTGTCAGTATAGGGGTAGAGCATACTGTAGGCAAAGATGGCTGGGGTGAGCTCGATCGCACCGCCGAACAACATTTGCAGGCAGTTCATGGTCCACACATTGCGCAGAGCCTGGAAGATATCGGCCCCGTTGATCGACGTGTCAAAGCGCCG
>DIVN01000010.1 GCA_002435875.1 Anaerolineales bacterium UBA6131 | reverse complement strand
TACCTTCTCGCCTTTGAGTTAGGACGCGCCAAAGGCGCCGTCTCCTCTGAGACCGTTGACAGCCTCGTGGCCGAGATCAACCGCGCCCCCCAGATCATCCGCGACACGATCAAAGCCAACGACCAGCCAGTCGCTGAGTTTGCGCGCTCTGTCGCCGACACGGATGCCTTCTACATCCTGGGTGGTGGGCCCAACTATGCCACAGCCATGTTCACTGCTGCCAAGCATTTCGAAATGCCCCAGCTGAACGGCGTACCTGTCGAGCTGGAAGAGTGGGCCCACGAACAGTACTTCCTCACCCGCAAGGGCACGCCCAAGCTGGTCATCACGCCGCCAGGCAACAGCGTCAGCCGCGCCCGTGAGCAGATCATCGGCGCCAAAGAGATGGGCGGCAAGGTCGCAGCCATCTGCGATCAGCACGACAAGGAGACCATGGCCCTGGCGGATGTCAGCTTCCCGATCATGGGCAGCCTTCCGGAGGAGTTCACCCCTCTCACCTACTGTATCCCGGGTGAGCTGTTCGCCGCTGGCCTCTGCCGCGCCTTGAACAAGCCTGGATTTGGCTTCATCAACAATACCCAGTACACGGTCAACATGCGTCAGATCCGCGAGAGTGAGGTGCGCTAGTTTCACTGTGCCAGGCATCACACGAGTCTTGACGCCTGGCACACCCGATCGTTTCTACTAACCACAGGAGGACACCATGTTGGGACCGCGCATTGGCATCATCGGCTCGGACTTGAGCCACGGAAGCAGCATCACCCCCAAGGCGCTGCAGTGGGCTGAGGAAGTAGGCAGGCTCATCGCTGAGCGTGGGGGACTCGTCATCTCCGGAGGCCGCGGGGGCGTCATGGAAGCAGTATCCAAGGGCGCAAAACAGGCCGGCGGGCTTGTCGTGGGCATTATGCCGAGCATGGAGACCAGTGAGGCCAACCCCTATGTCGATGTGGTCATCACCACCGGTCTGGGCGGTGTGCGCAATATGCTGACCGTGCGCACCAGCGATGCCGTCATTATGATCGCGGGTGGCGGTGGCACACTCAACGAGCTCACCGTGGCTCACCACCTGAAACCCACCGTCGTTCTTGAGGGCACAGGCGGCTGGTCCGATCGAATCCGCTCGGCGGCCATCGACGGCGAGTATCTGGACGAGCGGCGCGAGTACAAACTGCACTTTGCCCAGGATCCAGCCGCTGCAGTCAACCTGGCCTTTGATCTCGTCTCGCAGAAGACGGACAAGACCTAGACACTGCCCTGCTCAATCAGAGACTAGGTGTGAGAACTGGCACGAGTACGGGTCACTCCTGCTTTCAGCGGCGCTCGCGCGCGCTTGGGGTCCCATGCTTCGAGTCGATTTGGCCGCCCCTCACGACGGACGTATACTTCATAACCCTATGAGAATATCCGCCTTCGAAGCTCTCTCCAGTCGCTCCTTCCGCCAGCTTTGGCTTGGCAGTGGGTCGGTTGCCTTTGCCCGCCGCATCGAGCTGACCGCCCTAACCTGGCTCGTGCTGCAGCTGACCAACTCTGCCCAGCAAGTCGCCTGGATCGCCGGTGCCCGCATGCTGCCTATGATTGTCCTCGGCTTTGCCGCCGGTGCTCTGGCTGACCGCTACCCCAAACACCGGATCATCATCACGACGCGCGTCGTAGTGCTGCTGGCGTCAGTGACGATGTTAGTGCTGCTCCTGGCCGGCCGAGCACAGCCGTGGCTCATCTTGGCTTACACGCTCGTCACGGGCACTGCAGGCACGATCGAGATGTGCACCCTGCGCTCCTACATTGCCGCTGTCGTGCCGTCGAGCGCCATGCCCAACGCCATGACCCTGCAATCCGTAACCTTCGAAGCCAGCGGCCTGTTAGGCCCGCTGCTCGCCGGGATACTGATCCCGCAAGGATACCACATCGTCTTTGCGTCGATCGTGGCCATGCACGCTCTCGGGCTCCTCTTCATGCTTTCCGTCGAGCAGCGCCCGGCTCCATCGAGTGCCATAGCTGAGGAGGGGGTAGTCAAGCAAATTGTCGATGCTGCCCGAGTCGTGCGCGCAAATCGGGTCATCTGGTCTGCACTGTTGGTGGTCACAACTCTCAACTTCTTCGGCTTTTCCTACCAGCCTGTGATTAGCGTGATTGCCAGGGATGTGCTCAAGGTTGGCCCTGGGTTGTATGGCTTGCTTGAAAGCATGGTGGGCCTCGGCTCGTTGATGACCGGGCTTGTCGTCGCCTCTTCTCGCGTGGTCAGCAGGCGCAGACTCTTTTATTTGGGCGCCACGCTCGTATTTGTGACCATGTTTTTCTTTGCCCTCTCTACCAGCTACCAGGTCTCTTTGCTGCTCTTCTTTGTGTCTGGTATCGGTGCCGCTGCCTTTTCCACAATGCAGTTCACGATTGTTATGGAGGCCGCGCCACCCGAGATGTCTGGCCGTGTGGTAGGAGCGGAGATGCTGGCCATCGGCGCCATGCCTCTGGGCATCTTTCTGATGGGCCGGCTGGCCGAGAGCTGGGGACCCCAGACTGCCCTGGCCGTGCTCACCGCCTGCGGCTTGGTGATCATGGGGACATTGCAGTGGCGCTATCCGGAGTTGCTAGACCGGCCGACTCCGAAGAATCAGCCGGTCTAGTCAGATGCGCGGGATAGCAGGAACGCGGTTCTCCTAGCGCTCTCTGATCGCGCTGTGGAAGATCTGGCGATAGTTTACCTCTCGCATCGTCTTGTGGTCGTAGGGAGGAATCATCGGCGGCCGTCCCTTCACCTGGTGTAGCGCTGTCGCAAAGAGCATCCCCGGAATGGTATAGGCCAGCGGGGTGAATTCCTCGCGCATTTTGCCCTGAACAGGCAAGGACCAGTGCGCCAGCTTCTGAATCTCCTGATCCTCCGAGTCGCAGATCGCAATCACGGTGCCCCCAAAATCGCGCGCACCATGGATCTGTTCGATCGCCCGATCGCGGCTATTGCCGGGCGGCGCGATGACAAAGATGGGTGACACGTTAGGTCGGGTCAAGAAATATTGTTCGTGGGCCCACTCTTCGAGCTCTTGCGCTACGCCGGTCTGATGCGGCTGCTCAAATAGCTTGGCGGCAGCAAACATGGCCGTGGCATAGTTGGGCCCGCCGCCCAGGATGAAGAAGGTGTCGAGGTGCCAAAGCGCACACGCAAGGTCGTACGCCGGCTGCGAGTTGTGCTCAGCCGTCCGTGTTAGGATGTCGGCCGTCTGCAACAGCTCCTCCTTCAATGCTGCGGCTTCCTTCGCCTGCAGCTTGCCGCGCAGCTCCCCGATGCGTAGCCCAGACAGGTACAGCGCCAGCAGGCTGGCCAGGAAATTGCCCAAACCCAGACTGCCAGATCCATAACGCCGTCCGGTGCGCTGTCCAGCCATCTCGGGCACGGTCTGGATCAGTACTGCCTCTGCGGCCTTCGCCAAAGGCCCTTCTTTGTTGCCGGTGATGGCGATCGTCTTGGCCCCGCGCTGGCGGGCCAGGACGATGCTCTCTGTGCTGCGTGAGACCTGCCCACTGTTGGAGATGCCAAACAGCAGCGATCCCTGCGGCATATAGTCCACTACATATCGCGAGAACTCTAGTGACTCCAGCGGCTCGGTCTGCACGCCTGAGTGCTTGTCGAAAGCCAGACGTGCGGCAACGCCTGCATAATGCGAATCCCCGCAGCCCGTGAAATAGACCTTGTTGATGCTCTTGGCCAGCTCAGGGGTGATCAGCTCCGCCACCTGCGGCTCAAGGCGCGGAATCACCTGTCGTATCACCTCGCCCAGCCCTGCTGTCGCGCTCAGCTCATATGGAGTCGACTGGAAATCATCTGACTTTCGTTCGTTTGACATCACTGTTCCTCCTTCAGTATGTTGTCCGCAGACACCCGCTTGGCTCGCATAGGCTGAACCCTGCTACCTCGCCCGCGCTTCAGGGTTTCCTCACCGCACTGTGGAAGATCTGCCGGAAATTGACTTCGCGCATCTGTTCGACATCGAACGGCGGGATCAATGGAGGCCGCCCCTTCACCTGGTGCAGTGCTGTAGCGAAGAGCATGCTCGGCACAATGTACACCAACGGCGTGAACTCCTCGCGCAGTTGTCCCATGATCGGCATCGACCAGTGCGCCAGCGACTGGACCTCGCGGTCTTGCGCATCGCAGACCGCGATGACCGTGGCTCCCATATCCCGTGCGCCGTTTATCTGCTCAATCGCCCGGTCTCGGCTGTTTCCTGGCGGAGCGATGACAAAGATCGGAGTCACATTCGGCCGCGTCAAGAAATACTGCTCGTGGGCCCATTCCTCAAGCTCCTGCGCTACTCCAGTCTGATGAGGCTGCTCAAAGAGCTTGGCCGCCGCGAACATGGCCGTGGCATAGTTGGGCCCCCCACCGAGGATGAAGAACGTATCGAGATGCCAAAGCGCACAGGCCAGTTCGTAGGCTGTCTTGGTGTTGCGCTCGGCTGTGCCCGCCAAAACGTCCGCGGCCGACGCCAGCTCTTGCTTGAGCGACGCCACCTCCTCCGCACTGAGCTGGCCTCTCATCTCTGCAATTCGCAGGCCAGACAGGTACAGGGTCAGCAAGCTAGCTGCAAAGTTGCCAAGCCCCAGCGCCGCAGGGAAAGCATGCCCCCAGTCCTCAGCCATTCCCGGGACAGTCTGGATCAAGACCGCGTCGGCAGCTTGAGCGAGTGGACCCTCGCGGTTCCCCGTAATCGCAATGGTATATGCGCCTCGCGCCCGCGCCAGGATGATCGATTCGATGCTCCGCGACACCAACCCACTGTTCGAGATGCCAAACAGCAGCGAGTCCTGCGGCATATGCTGTACCACATAACGCGAGAACTCCAGCGATTCCAGTGGCTCGGTCTGCACGCCGGTGTACTTGTCGAACGCCAGGCGAGCAGCCACCCCTGCGTAGTGCGAGTCCCCACACCCGGTGAAGTAGATCTTTTGGACGCGTCTCGCAAGATCGGGCGTGATCACCGCCTCAATCTGTGGCTCCAGCCTCTGGATCACCTCCCGCATCACCCTCGACTGCGCACTGACCGCACCGATATCGTGCGGAGTGGTCCATGGATCGTACTTTTCCGCGTTGCTCTTCTTCGGACCTCCTGCATTCTGTCTAGAGACAGCCTGAACTCCGGTTCCTGTTGGCCCCTGCACCTCCAGATGCTAATCGCCGGTACCGACCATCGGACCCAGCTCGAACAGCCGGCTTTCTCCTAGATATGCCACACAGACGGGCTTATGTGGACACTCCAGCTCAGCATCGCCAACGCCTGGCCGGCACCTCGGACAGAGAGACGACCCCGTCCGCCACAGTTCGCCGCCTATCTCCGGCGACGACACGTGTGACAGCCGCACCAGCTCGCGACACACCAGCATCGCTGCCGCGCGCAGCTCATCGTATGCACCTGGCAGTTCCAACATCGGCCGATTGCCGGCCAGCCAGCCGGCCAACTCCCGACTCGCCTCCAACACGCCTAGGCGCAACAAAGCGAAGGGTCGAGCAGCGTCAGCACCAGCATCAAAGTGCTCGGGATCACGAATCTCCGTAAGCTCCAGGTAGGAGTCGGACGTTGGGATCTCGCGTCGACGTCGGTCATGCAACATACGCGCCGGCGTAACGGCCAGCTTGCAGAAAGGCCAGTCGCCGTAGCTCAATGGGAAATCTGACACCAGCCGCTGGACGATGCCGTTGCCATCTGCTCGAAACAGGTAGCCGCCCGCCTGGCGCAGAAGGTTGGCGTAACGTCCATGATAGCCGGCAACTAGTGCCCCCCCGATCTCCTGAAAGCGTGCCAGACGCCCAGGCAAATCGGACAGGTTGGGCAGGCCGGTGGCCTCATCCGTGTAGAACTCCTCGACATCAGACAAGGTCATGCTAACCAGCACCTGCGGGTCCAGTATATCGAGGCCACGCTGCAACGCACGCGTGGCGCAGGCGTACATGGCATGGACTCCCTCGCGCGGCTGGCCATTTGCCACCAGTTGCCAGAGCGCTGATCGCCCTGTCGCGTCGACCACGTGGTGCTGATACCCCTGCGCAATCATCACGAAGAAGAGCTGGAGCGTATCTTCCGTGTTAGCTGCCGGAAATTCGTCCGCATAGTGTTCCGGATCGGCCCACGGTGGCACGCCAATGTCCTCGTGGCTTGCCAGCATGCCAAGATGTGCGGCCAACACAGGCATTCGCTCATAGCGGATGGATACGTGTTCTGCCTGGCGTACGAGCTCTTCGAGTGCAGAGGTGAGCGCCGCATGCGTGTACTTCATCCGCACAACTCCTGCCCGCCCCGATGGAGAGTTGCCACGTAGCGCTGATCAGCGCCAGTGATGGACTTGGCTGCGCAAGTAGTCGAGACGTTGCTGAGCGTCGGCCCGGGTGAACTGCAGTGAATATTGCGCGCCAAAACCCTCTATGATGAAGGATGAAGATACTGTGCCGTACAGAGCAGCCTGCCAAGGGTCCCCTGTCTCATCAAGACCGACCAGGAACCCACCGCAGAAGGCATCTCCTGCACCAGTAGGGTCCACGACAGCCGACGGATAAACACCTACATGGGAACAAGACTGCTTAGCAGCATCATACACCAGCGACCCCTGCGCTCCCAGCTTGACCACAACCAGCCTCGCCCCCTCCTGAGCCAACTCTTGTGCTCCCTCCTCAGGAGTCACATGCCCAAGATGCCCCTCGATCTCGGCCTCGCTCGGCAGCACAGCATTCAATAAGGTCAGATCGGCGAATTGACCTGGTCGTTGGTCTTCCAGCCACCAAGGCGGGTCAAGAGTGATGACCCCCACGCGTCCATGGAGCGCAGTCAGCGTATCGGCCTGCCGCTCAACGGGCATTGGCGCAAGGTGTGCCCCCTTCGAGGAGAAGTAGGCCTCTGGAATATCGGAAGCCTGCGGGGACAGCTCGTACCAGGAAGCAAGCTTCTGTGCCGCGGCCTCCTCGGGAGACAACTGGCTTGGCAATGGCTTGGACAGCCCCGCGTGGCGCGAGCCATGCTCATCATAAACCATTGCCCCGCTCATGCGATGTGGTCTCGAGATATGCTTGATTCCACCGACGTCCATGCCAGCAGCCGATAGCGACTCGATCCACCCTTGGGGATAGTCAGCTCCAACGATGGTGACAATGCCAACATCCAGGCACCACAGCCGGATGCCCATGGCAGCATAGATGCAATCGCCGCCAAACTGCATCGGCATGTCCCGCCCGTCGGCGGTGATCACGTGGTCAATGGTAGCATTCCCTAGCGTGATGTAACGAGGCATCTCCACGACCCCTTGAGCTTGCGTCTACCTGCGCAGCAGCTTCTCGATCTGCAATGCAGCGCCGTGCTTTCGCACCATTGCAGCCAAGATGGTTGCGTTCGCTGCCACCATTAGCCCCCCGACGATGAACACCGTGCGCATCCCAGCTGCGTCGGCCAGCGCCCCGAACAATGGAGGAAGAATGAGCAGGCAAGTACGCGAAACCAGACCCATCGAGGCAAAGCCAAGCGCACGATCTTCAAGCGATGTGCCAGCAGCAACCAGGGTGTTAGAGGTGGCAGGGGTGTTGCCGAGGCCAATCCCCTGACTCGCAAGAACCAAGAAGGTCACAGGCACCCGTGTGCTAAACGGCACGGCAAACAGGCTCAGCGCACCAAGCGCCTGCCCCATCAACACCAGACGGAAAAAGCCCAACCTGGCCACCGCCAGGCCGAAGAGCGCGCTCGCAACCATCCCCAAAAGGTCGCGCGTGCTGATCATGCTACCGGCCAACGTGCGCGAGAAACCCAGCTCCGTCGTCATGTACAGCGGCAAGAAGGAGTTCCCCAGCGTCAGCGTCACCACGGCGTAGGTCAAGACAATCAGCGATGCCAGCCGCAGCTCCGACCGTCTGGCCAGCAACCGGATAGCCCGGCTGTAGCCCCCAAACACCGCGTCGCGCAGCGTGGGTACGGCCTTGGGCTTATGGGACTCCTCAAGCTGTACAACCAACACAACGAGCAGGACGCTCAGTGCCCCCACCAGGGCAAATGCCGCCGGGAAGCCCGCCCAATCGGTCACCGCACCGGCTACGAGGGCCCCCAACAGTGCCCCCAATCCTTGTACACCGCCATTGTACCCCTGTACCTGAGCGTGGTTCGCAGGAGTTGAGGCCTCAGTCATATAAGCCAGCACTGGACTCCACCAAAACGAGTTGCCCAGGCCGTTGAGCATGCTGCCCAATGCCAGGCCTACAACATTAGAGCTAGTGGCCAGGATGGCGGCACCCGCGACATTGAGCAGCCCACAGATGATCAGCATCGAGCGGCGTCCAACCCTGTCTGAAAGGACTGCACACGGTAGCCCAGTCAACAGGCTGATCAAGGCCGGCGCCGCGATTACAAGACCGATCAGCGCTTTGGGCGCACCCATGTTGCCGGCTGCCAGTGGCACCAAAATTGGAACCATCGTGTGGGCAGCGATGGAAAAGACAAACATCGCGCCAAGCGTGAGATACAGTTTGCGATTCATACGAACCACATCTCTCGTTCGCCCACCGTGCTCCTAGCGTCGGCAAGGGTATGCGCTGCTTTGATAACCTGCCCTGACAACATAGTTTGCCTCTTCCCCCATGTGATGAATCTCGATCTTAGGCTGAGACAAACTGCGAGGCAAACCAAACAGCGACCTCTAACCCGCTATACCCCGCAAGCCATCGTCATCCCTTGGCTTGGGCATCCCTGGCGTCATCCCACCCGCCCAGGATTCGCGTGCTCTCCACAGCTACCTGAATCAGGCTGTTCAGATCGGTAGCCACCTCCCGCGTGCCCGTTGCCCTGGCTACTTCCTGATTAGCCGCAACCAACAGGATGCAGCCTGCTCTCAACTTCCTGATGCTAGAAACCACAAAGATAGCCGCTGCTTCCATTTCCGAAGCTAGGACATTGCCCCTTAGCCAAGCCTTCCAGCGGCTCAGCAGATAGTCGCTCGCGGGCATTTCTTCTGGCGCGTGCTGTCCATAGAACGAATCCTTCGATTGCACGATTCCTACATGATGCGCCGCACCTTTAGCTTCCGCCGCTGCGACCAGGGCGTTGACCACATCCCGCGAAGCCACCGCCGGATATGCCAACGGAATGTATTGTATGGATGTGCCCTCGTCCCGTACCGCTGCACTTGCGATGACCAAGTCGCCTGGCACAATCCCTGGCTGCATCCCCCCGGAGGTCCCAACGCGAATGAAGGTGTCAGCGCCAATACGCGACAGCTCCTCGACTGCGATGGCCGACGAGGGAGCTCCAATCCCTGTTGAGGTTACCGAGACCTTGCGCCCATCAACGGTACCGGTGTAGGTCACATACTCGCGGTGCTCGGCCACCTTCCGCGCATTGTCAAATGCGCGGGCAATCACCTCCGATCTGCCCGGATCGCCCGGAAGAAACACGTAACGTCCGACATCTCCAGCTCTACACTGAATATGGTACTGCCTTCCCTCTGCGTCTTCCACCAATCCTCCTCGCCGCTGCCAGACCTGAACGCCCGCCGCAGCATCACAAGTTGCCTAGAAACAACCTCTCATAGTTGCCGCCTGCAATCTGCGCAAACGCGCCCGGATGCCCTTCGGTTGCCAGCTCTATCTTCAGCAGCTCGAGCCGAAAGTCGCTTGCCGGCCAGTCTGAGCCCATCAATAGACGTTCGGCACCCAAGGCCGCGATTGCCCTCTGCACACCAAAGAGATCGCATGCCGAAGTGTCCAGGTAGATATTGGGGTTGCGGCTCGCAACGCGGATCGCATCGTCCACCTCATTCAGTGCCCCCATGTGGCCCATGATCAGAGTCACATCTGGAAACGCTTGCGCTACATCCTCAAAGTAGTGCGGCGGGTTGAATTCCTCGAGGCCAGCTCCGTGGGCAAAGACGTGCACCCGGTGTTCGCGGCAGACCTCGAACAAAGGGTCGACTAGACGCATAGCGTTGAGGGGAAACCCATGCAGGCGAGGGTGTAACTTGAGGCCTACCAGCCCTTCTCCGAGGTACCGTCGCAAGGTCTCTGGGGCATCCTTGTCCCGCGGGTTCACGAAACAGTATCCCAGCAGCCGATCCGGGTGCTCGCGCTGCGCCCGCAGCACATACTCGTTCTGGATATCCTGAGCCAGCGAACAGATACCCGCTCGATCTACCCCCGCCCGATCCATGGCGCTGAGGAGACTATCCACCGTCAGCGGCCGGGACGTCCAACCTTCCCCCGTCGCTTGCCCGATCCAGATGTGGTTGTGGTCGTCGATAATCAAGAGCCATCTCCTTCGCAATCACCCACAGACCAAGTCCAAGCGAACTGCCTCCGCATCCTTGGTGCCTTCTGGGCTCCTGCCTGCGTAATCTGATCGCGCTCGGCAGGCTACCTCGCTGAGTACCCCCCATCCACCGCCAGCAAAGCGCCCGTCACGAACGATGACTCGTCGCAGCACAGGAAGACGATGGCCTTGGCCACTTCCTCCGGCTGGCCCATACGCCCCAGAGGATGTCGCTTCACGATGAACTCCTTGATGAATGCCTGTGGATCGGCCTGGGCATTCACGAACCCCCCCCCGAGTGGGGTATCGATATGGCCGGGACACACACAGTTGACGCGCACCTTCACAGGCGCCGCATCCAGTGCCATCGCCCGGGTCAAATTGGCCACTCCACCCTTCGAGGCGGAATACGCAGCCAGATCTGAGAAGCCCACCAGCGATGCCGTGGAACCGACGTTGACCACAGTCCCACCGCCACGCTTCGCCATCTCAGGGATGGCGTACTTGGCACACAGCCATACTCCCTTCAGATTGATATCCACCACCCGATCCCAAAGCGCCTCATCCGTGTCCACAGTCGAGCCAGTTATGCACACGCCCGCATTGTTGACCAGACAATCCAGACGCCCATAGGCTTGCACTGTCGTTTCGACCATCTTCGCAACTTCCGCCGCCTTGGAAACATCAACGCGCACGAACAGAGCCCTTCCTCCCTGTCTCTCAATAAGGTCTACAACTTGACTCCCCTGCTCCTCATCGAGATCCACCACCACAACCGCCGCCCCTTCCGAGGCCAGCAAAAGCGAGGTGGCCCTGCCGATTCCTGACGCTGCACCTGTGACGATCGCTACTTTGTCCTTCAGTCTCATGCTCTTCACACGCCTTTCTGTGGTATCCGGGTATAGCAGGCATGACGTCCCTGCTCGTACCATCGAGGGTGGCACGTACAGCGCGCATCCGCTATTTTGCGCGTTCTATAACCTGGCCCATGATGCTGCGCGGGAAAGCCTCGGCCTCGGGCCCACCAACGAGGCACGGCGAGGTTCGCCCTTTAGGTCCTCAGGAAGCGATGTGCCTCCTGATACGTCTCCGCGCCATGTCGATGGCCAAACCCCTTCAGACTGGCAATAGCCCAGCATGCCAGCTGCAACGGAAGGCAGCTCACCAATGGAGACCACTCTTCCGCGACCTTCGGGAACGGCAGCACCCGCTCTGACCCGAAGCGCTCTGGTGCATCCGTCACTGCCACCACGTGGGGGCCCAACACCTGGTTCCCTTTTACCACCGCCACCGCCCTGTCGAGCGCCTGTCCGGAGGGCGCCATCACGAATACCGTATCATCCTCGCCCACGCTCAAGTGCAGGCCATGCCCGTACTCCTCCAAGTCGAGCGCAAAGGCGCGAAAGCCCCCCGCCTCCCAGAACTTGGCCATCCCATACTCTGCTGTGGCTAGGCTCGGCCCCGTCCCCAAAAAGTGGAACGCCACGTCGGACACCACCGCGTGCGCCAGGGTCTGACACGGTCCATCCAGCGCAGCCAGCGCCTCGCCTACCATCCCCGCCAGATTGTCCAACACCGCGAACTGTGTTCCCCCAAGGTGCTCAAGTATCACTGCCACGGAGATCAGGGTGGCCATGTAGTCCGCAGCATGTGGAGTGCTGCGTGACCTTGACTTGAAGGGGATAATCAACTTGGCCTTGCTCGCAGCCGCCAGCGAGCTCGCCTCGTTCACCGTCACGCCAAGGGCAAAAGCCCCCGCCTCACTGGCGGCCTTGGCTGCCCACGTCGTGCGCATGCTTTCTCCCGAGATGGAGAGCGCCACCAACAGATCCCCCTCTTGAAACGGCCAATACCTGGCTGCCTCCAGAGAGGGTAGCGCACGCACTGGTAGGGACACATGCTTGCGCGCTGCATACTCCAGTGCCTTTGGAGCAAAGTACGAGTCCCCAGACCCAGCAAAGATCACCCGGCGAAACGTGCCCACTGGCCATGACAAGTCGGCAATCTGAGCCCGCAAGCTCGGCAGGCTCTGCCGGATCGCTTCTGGCTGGTCGAGCACATCCGCGCGCATCATCTCACTCGTTTCCATGCCCTTTCCCTCACTTTGGCCTTTTGCGGCCCGCTAGGTTGCTGTCTTCGAACGGAAGCATCCCTTGGCAGCTCTACGGTTCCAACGGCGACACTCCAATTGAAGCCAGGTACGCCATACACTCGCTGGGTATCTGCTGAGGCAGCAGCACACCCTTGGGCGTGATGTACCCTGTAATCAGCCTCCCAGGAACGTTGTCCATGTCCGGATTGGCCACGCTGACCTTCTCGGGATTAGCGAAGCGATCGGGGTGACCCAAGACCTTCGCGCAGTCTCTCCACTTCAGAGGCCTGCGGATGCCAGCAAAAGATCTTGGATCGATCTTGATCAACTCCGTGGCCACATAGTATGGTACGTGGTAGATTTGGCACAGCTCGGCCAGAGGGTAGCTTCCAATCGTGTTCCAAGTGTCGCCATCCGCAAAGATCGTCTCAGCACCAATGAGTACCGCATCGACGATGCGCAGGTGGTAGGCGAAGGCCATGTCCAGCACAAAATCGACTGAATGGCCCCAGGCAGTTGCCTCATTGGCGATCGGTCGTCCCCCGTCGATCACCCGGCTCTCCGGAACGATCAGCCGCAGATGATTTCCCTTCTCGGCCGCCCGCTTCAGGATCACTTGCACAGTGCTGCTATAGTCAAAGGGCAGCACCACTTGGGCATGCTCCAGGACGTTCGCCCCATACTCGGCCATTAGCTCCGCATTGCGCAGCGATTGTGCGTTGAACTCGTCACGGCGCTGCGAGATCGCCGCTCTGACGGCCTCCAAGGAGCTGCCAGCCAACTTGTCGAGATCCTTCAGCACCAGGCGGATGGCATTGCCAATCGCAGGAGTATTCGCGCCTCTGGTTGCCGCAAAGTATTCTCCCGTTTCCAGGACAGCTCTTGCCAGTTCTGCGCTGGACTGGCCGGGCCATTGGTTCGCTATGGCGCAGAACAAGTCATTGATCTCTCGAATATTGCGGCTTGCACCCAGCGTCTTGCTTCGCAAATACGTCTCAATAAGACCGCGGACTACCTCCGGCACTTCCGGTAACGCCCGTACAGGGATGACATTCTCCATCGGACTTGTCTCCTCCATTGTTTGGTCGGCCCAGGCGCTGGCAGAGACGGCTGGATCCGCTCTCCCACACCTGCGTGCCATCTACTGCCCTCGCAATCGGTCGATATCCACTCCACGCGACGCAAGAAAAGCCACCGCCTGTGCAAAGGTCGGCGCTCCGCTGTGCCCACCCCATTTGGTCACCGCCAAAGCCCCGACCGCTGACCCCAGCATGGTCATCGCCTCCAGCGGCCAGCCTTTGACAAAGCCGTGCACAAAGCCCGCCGCATAGCAGTCGCCTGCGCCTGTCGAGTCTGCAACCTCAACCTTGAACGCTGC
>DIVN01000066.1 GCA_002435875.1 Anaerolineales bacterium UBA6131 | reverse complement strand
ATGACCGTACTGATCACGACCGGTTTGCGACGCGTCTCGTCATATATGTGCCCTGACAAAGTCCGTTCGACCAATTTTTGCACAGTGGCTGGATCGGTGCCTGCGGTTACGCGGACGCCCCGACTGAGGGCGCGCTCCGCGTCCGAGAGAAAGTCCTCGAAATCTGGGACAAATCCCCGGCTCACGAAGTGAGGCGACCCGATCAACTGACCCGTCTGTTGATTGTAGCGCACCACTACCTGGACAAAGCCGTTCTGAGCCAGCGCATCGCGCTCTTCCAGCACTTGAGGGCCGGTCTCGCCCACCATCGACCCTTCGACGAACACATGCCCGCCGGGAATGCGCTTGCCGATCTCCATGCCATCCTGAGTGAAGTAGAGCTGATAGCCATTCTCAATGACTGCGATATCCTTCTCGGCCACCCCTACCTCTCGGGCCAACTTGCCGTGCTGCTTCAGGTGTCGCAACTCGCCGTGAATTGGCACAAAGAACCTTGGGCGGACGATGTTGAGCAGAAGCTTCTGCTCCTCCTGGCTCGCATGTCCAGACACGTGAACAGGCGCCACTGGATCGTAGTAGACGTCGGCGCCTCGCTGATAGAGCTTGTTGATCACCGCATGGATTACTTCCTCGTTCCCGGGAATGGTGTGCGAGGAGATCACGACCGTGTCGCCCTCCTGGATTCTCAATGAGGAATGGCGCCCGGTAGCCAGACGGCTGAGCATGCCCATCGGCTCACCCTGCGCTCCCGTTGCCAGTATCATCACCTCATCCGCCGGGATCTGGCCGATTTGTTCCAGGCTCAGCAGCATGCCGTCAGGTATCGTCAGATAACCGAGATCGCGGGCCATCTTGGTGTTCTCTACCATCGCCCGGCCAGCGATCGCCAGCTTGCGCCCGAGCTGCGCGGCGACATCAACCGCCTGTTGGATGCGGGAAATGAGGGAGGCGAAGGTCGCGATGATCACCCTGCCCCTGGCTTCCCTTGTGATCCTACGCAGCACGTCGTCCAGAACCGCTTCAGACGGGGTCATACCTGGTTGGTCAGCATTGGTGCTATCCGCCAGCAAGGCAAGCACTCCGCGGGCGCTGAACTCGGCCAATTTGGCGATATCTGTCGGTCTTCCATCGGTAGGCGTAGGATCCAACTTGTAGTCCCCACTGTGTACGATCAGACCCGCCGGGGTAGTGATCCCCAAGCCGACTGTGTCGGGAATAGAGTGGCAGACATGAAAAGGCTCGATGGTGAAAGGAGGCAGTTCCAGCACATCGCCGGCCGCGATGGTGTGTATGACTGCCTCGTCGAGCATGTGTTCTTGCTTCAGCTTGACTTCAATCAGGCCCCGAGTCAGGCGAGTGGTATAGATCGGGATGGGGAACTCTTTGAGGAACAGATCCAACGCACCGATGTGGTCCATGTGCCCGTGCGTAATGATAATAGCACGCAACAGGTCTGCCCGGCTGCGCAGGTAGTCCCAGTCCGGAATGATATAGTCCACACCAAGCATATTGGATTCAGGGAACATGAGCCCTGCATCAATCACGAGGATGTTTCGCCCATACTCGATGAGCATCATGTTCTTGCCGACCTCGCCCAGCCCACCCAAGGGCATTACTTTCACTGGTGAAACCATACCCGCACTCCCTCGCAGTATACGATGCAGCAGCACGACCGTACTGCCATGAGCACTACCCGCAGTTTATCTTCTTGCCTCACTGACACGCCGGGTCGATCATCATGCGCCATGCGCATTTCTTGCTTGGCCAGACAAACCCCGGCCTGCAGAACCATAGCCACCAGAAGCAGCGTGACTCGTAATTATATGGGAAGAAACGCAGTTCAGCAACTCAACGTTGACCTCTCGCGCTAGGCGCACTGCCTCAACCTGACCCGTCTAGCATGTGCTTGCGCGCGCCGAACAGTCTGTTGGAGCGGGTTATGCGCGCGAAGGGTGCCTGTCCTAGGCAGGCCGTGTCCAATCAGAACAAACAAAAGAGCCGCGCAATGCGCGGCTCGCACCCGATGCTATCTTACACCTAATATGCTACTCAGAGAAGTGACGCAATCACCATTCCTATGCCCTTGTGGTCACTACATCCACAACCCAAGCGCAATTCGTCCTAAACTCTTTGCACCTCTCAGCAAGCAGTGACCACGCCAAGTTGTGGCTTAGATGGATCCCCGTCGTCTCTATAGCTCGTTGCTGTCTGCTGCTGGCCGCTTACGCAGCCCAACATTCCTCCGGCAAACCCACCCGTGTTGCAGGTATGCGGACGGTCAAGGCCCGTAGATTGCCCGCTGAAGCACCCACCACCAGCGGTCTCATCACCTGGCATCTCAGAGTCACCGATATAGCAGTGACCGAGAGCTGCAGGAAGAGCACTCACCGAAACGATCTGCGGAGCGACCCATTTGCGTTTGGACATGCACACACCTCCTTGCCCGCCTTGGAACAATAGCATATCACAGGGCTCCGGATTTGTCAACTTGCGCCGGAGGCTAATCAACCAGTCGCTCTCTCGGAAACAAACCGGCAGCCAGTGCTTCCTCACACAGCCAAAATGGCGCAAACAGGTCACGACTCCGATAGTAGTTTTGAGCGATGCACGATCCCAGACAGGCCGTCCTCATGATGCACTGCCCGCACACGCCCTTGAGCTCGCCGGGCACACCCTTGCGAATCTGAGCAAGCACTCGGTGGGAGCGCCAGATATCCTGCAGAGCATCGCGACCCACCCGTCCAAACACCATCTCTGGCACATGTACACCGATGCCGCACAGGGCGTAGCTGCCGTCAGCCAGCAGGCCCAGGATATGCATGATCCCGCACACAGACTGGACGTCACCGTTCAGCAGCCGGCGCAGGGGTCGGAAAGCCATGGGCAGATCGAAGAAGATGCGATAGCCATACTTCGACTGCAATTGGTCAATACGTTGGTTGATCTGGAGCAATTGCTCAATCGTCAGCACATCGCCGTGAGCGCGAAGGCCTTCTCCTCGCAAGGTTGGCTGGACTATGTTCAACTTGACTGAGCCTGCGCCAACACGCGCAGCCAGATCAAGCAGGGCATCAAGCTCACCGACGTTCTCCGGCAGCAGACTCATAATCAACTGCGGCCGATAGCCTACACCAACCAGATTGGCAATGCCGTTGAGTGCACGCCGGTACGCACCTCGCACGCCGCGAATGCTGTCGTGGGTCTGTTCGTGAGCGCCATCGAGGCTCACGGAGACATGGCGGACCCCTGATTCGGCCATGAGCCTCGCGAGAGCGGCCGTCATCTCCAGGCCGTTGGTTTCCAGGCGACCCCGCAGGGCGTGCTTCTTCTCCAAAGCCAGGAGCCTGGCGAATTGCGGATGTATCGTGGGCTCTCCTCCAGTCCACTTGACGGTCTGTAAGCCCAGGGGCTTGGCCTCAACGACCGCCATCTCGAACAGATCCGGTGAAAGCGAGTATCGAGGGTGAGCACTTGACGACGACTCTGGGACGATCCAGCAGTGCTTGCAGGCACAGTTGCACAGATCGGTGGTATAGACATAGAGCTCACGCAGAGGAGGAACTGGAGCCCGCTCTTGATCTACCATAGTGCAAGACCACTTGCTTGGAGATCATCTTTGAATGTGCGCAGGCAGGCCTCTGGACTGGGCTGGTTGGCATCTCCGAGCAGCGACAACGCCGTCCCAGCGCAGTTTCCGGTGCAATAAGGAAGATACTCGCATCCCACGCACTGGGCAAAGGTGTCCAGGGCGATGCTCATGCGCTGGCGCAGGGTGTCGAACGCCGTCGAGTGCTGCCACACATGAACCAATGAATCGACGCCAATGTGCCCCAGAACCATCTGCGGCAGCATGACGCACGGCACATAGGCGCCATCCGCGCGCACAGCCATACGTTCGAAGATGCAGCCGCAGCCCACAAGACATCCGCCACGAAACGAAGCTTCGCCGGTGCGTCTGGCTCGCTCCATCGCGTTGAACATCTTCCAATCGGCCAACGGGCCTGCTGAAGCATGAATCCGGCCACTGTAGTGTTGATCCAGCTCGGCCAGCACATGCATGGCGTGCAGTCGCAATAGGGGCGTGAGGAACATGTCATCACCGTACTTGGCGTTCGTACCCAGCGAGGAGACAGAGTTCGTGCTAAACGAGGCAAGGCCAATCTCTTCGAGCAGCAGGTGTGCCACTGCCGGCAAGTCATCGATGTTCTGTGCGTGTACAGTAGTTCGCACCGTTACAGGCAAGCTCTCGGCTTTCAGTATCCGAATTGCTGCCAGTGCCGGTGCGAAGGAGCCCTTGCCGCGCATACTCTCGTGCACTGCGGCCGTCGAGCCATCAAGAGAGACCTGGATGGAATCGAGCCTTCCTGTCGCTTTCAAGCGTCGAGCTACGTCAGCGGTGACGCAACGCCCATTGGTCAAAATCTGGAAGCGCATCCGATTGCGCACGATTCCGTCTATCAGCTCAAAAAGATCCTCACGAACAAAGGGCTCGCCACCGGCCAGGCAGACACTCAGGACCTGGGCACGACCAGCCTCCTCGAAGAGGTCGAGCCAAGTCTGTGTTGGGACATCCTCGTAAGCGACCCCCTCGTTGTTCATATAGTAGCAGTAGCGGCAACGCGCATTGCAGCGGCTGGTGATTTCCAGGTCGAGCATCCTCGGTGTGCGCATAAGCTCCATCATTTGCAGACCTCTTTCGCAAAACGGGGAGACGAACAGATCTCGCGCATGGTCAAGCGCCCGTTCGGAGGGTCGCATCGTCATCAGCCGGCAGTCGCTCCAAGCTGGCAAAGGCGGGCCTCAGGCAAGCTCGTCCAAGATCGCAAGGTCGCCTGAGCTGCACAACTCGCGCAGCAAATCGAGCGTCTGCTGTCCAGCCTCATCATCGATTCCTTCAAATTGCTGACGCAGTTGCTGCAGAAGCCTATGGGCAGTATGCTCTTGCTGGAGCAGCTTCCAGATGGCCGTCGCGGTCTCATTGAGAAGCCGCAGTGCGCCTGTCTCCGGATCGAAGAGTACGGCACAACCATCGCTCTCCTCACGCAGAACGAGGTTTGGATTTGCACGCAATCTGGTCTTCAGCGTGACTTGAGCCTGTTCTTTGATCATAGAGATCCCCTTTCAGCGCCCGGTAGCTGAGGTAGCATCTGGTGCCGACTGGTCCGGCGATGCCAAACGCACGACGAGGCCGTGTTCTAGCCACTCGCCGAGCATTCGCACCGCGTTAGGCATGGCTTCGGCCGCCGAAAGCTCATAGTGAGCAACGAGCAGACTGGCAACATCGGGCGGCGTGAATCGCCGATGACCAAGTTCTTCCGTAAGCAGCCACAATACCTGCTCTGTAGCTCGATCCACGGTCACAAAGCGCTCGTGCTCAGGGATCAGCACGAGCGCCAGCTCACCAAACGGCTCCACCAGGAGACCCTCTGTCAGCTCAAGGTATGTCGAGAGACCTAGAGTTCCTTGAATCGCATAGCGTCTGCTGTCAGCCACTGTACCTCCTGCTGCTGACTGTGGCACTCGCCACAACAACCATTATACTGCAGCGCTGGCCCAAGCCGGCAATGGACAAGACGTAGCTCGCTCCAGTGCTCTTGCGATTGACCCGCTCGCCCGCGCATGCTATAGTCAGGAAGCCGCGGTTACCGCTTTGTCAGCCATCCGACAGAGTGACGTCAGGCAATGCCTCACATAGTATACTATGCTGTCATTGTAGACGAGAGAAGGAGCTAAGGAGGCGCACAAATGGGGATTCTGGACCGTGTTACCACCATCGTCCGTGCCAACGTCAACGACCTGCTTGACCAGGCCGAAAACCCCGAGGTCATGCTCGACCAATACATCCGCGAGCTGGAGAGCGGTGTCGCTGAGGCCCGCGAAGAGCTGGTCAATGCCATGGCCGACGAGAAAAGGCTGGCCGCCAAGCTTGAAGAGCGCAAGCGCAGAGTAAGAGATTGGGAAGAAAAGGCTGAACAGGCTCTGCGCCTCGGCCGTGAGGAAACCGCCCGCGCCGCGTTGCGCGCCGCGCAGGCATACCAGGAGGAGGCTGACGCAACCTCGGCCGCCTGGGCAGAGCAGCGCGACAAGGTGTCTGATCTGCAGGCTGGCTACGAGGAAGTGCAGAAAAGAGCTGAGGCGATCCGGGCCGATCGAGACGTGCTGCTGTCCAAGCATCGCGCCACGCAGGCCAAAGAGAAGCTCAGCGCAGCCAAGACGAGTGCTGGCAAGGCCAATGCGGCGATCAAAGGTATTGAGCGCATGACCGAACGGCTCGAGATGGAGGCCGCAAGGGCTGCTGCACGCGAGGAAATTGCTGCATTGAGCGAGGCTGTTCGCGAGGCGGAGAAGAGCCAGGCCGACCTAGACATCGAGGCTCGCCTGGCCGCCCTGAAAGCCAGGATCGCATCGGATCGGCAGTAAGCGCTGCAAGCCCAGGTAAGTCTGGTGTCTGTGGGAGGGGACTGTCCAGTCCCCTCCACGCTGTTCACCGGGCTTGACGCCTTTGCGCAGCGATGCTATCATCTGCACAATCGCATATCGTTCAACGGTGATCTTCTTATCAAGAGAGGCGGAGGGACCGGCCCTGTGAAGCCTAGGCAACCAAGCATGGTGGCCAGCCACCTGCTGTGGTGCCAATTCCGTCAGACCCTGCGCGGGTGCTGAAAGATGAGAGCAAGGTGCACACCCAGTCGCCTCTTCGGAATTCATGTCCGAAGAGGCTTTCTTGTCTGTGGCAGCGCCAACCCGCAAGCCGCCCTCGGCGATATCGACGCATTGCAGGCAAGGACAATTCGAAAGAGAAATGGGGCAACGCTTGTCTAAGAACACATCAACCCAAGCCGCACACGCTGGCGAGGAGCGGTACAAGCCGTATGGAGCGCTGACCACGCCGATTGTGCAGACGTCCACGTACACTTTCACGGACAGCGCTGCGGTAGTCGATTTCATGCGTCACAAGGCGTCGCCGGAGGGCAGCACACGCGACGAGTATGGCCGTTACGGCAACCCTACCCAGCAGGCCGCGGAGCGCAAGCTTGCTGCGTTGGATGGCGCCGAAGAGGCCGTGCTTTTCTCCAGCGGGATGGCTGCTATCAGCACCAGTCTCTTGGGCGTGTTGCGCGCTGGCGATCACGTGATCGTCGCCAGTGGGATCTACCGGCGGACGGTAGACTTGGTGCGCAACTATCTTCCGCGGTGGGGCATCGACTGCACACTGGTGGACTTGGCGCATCCAGGTGACGTCGAGGCCATGGTTCGGCCCAACACACGCCTGATCTTTGGAGAGGTCCCCAGCAATCCGTACTTGCGCATACCCGATCTCCCGCAGCTTGTTGAACTGGCTCGCCGTCACAAGATCCTGACGGCCATCGACAGCACCTTTGCCACACCTGTCAACCTGCGTCCCCTCGAATACGGCGTTGACCTGGTGATCCACAGTGCAACCAAGTACCTGGGCGGTCACAATGATCTTCTCGCCGGCGTCGCGCTGGGGTCCACTCAGTTGCTGGCACCCATCCGCGAGGCCAGGGGCGTTCTGGGGCCAATCACCAGCCCGCACGATGCCTATCTCTTGCTGCGAGGCACAAAGACACTCCCATTGCGTGTGCAGCGCCAGAACACAAGCGCCCTGAGCATCGCCAGCTTTCTGGAGCAGCAGCCTGCCGTGCGGCGGGTGTACTACCCAGGGCTGCCAAGCCACCCCGACTATGCTATTGCCAGCCGTCTCATGAATGGATTTGGTGGTGTGATAAGTTTCGAGATCGATGGAGACGTCAACACTACCTCGAGGTTCATTGATTGCCTCCGACTCCCCTACATTGGTCCAACTTTGGGGGGCGTGGAAAGCATTGTGCAGCAACAGGCGCTCTTCATCTCGCTTGACCCTCGGGAGCGAGCCATCTCGGGGATATCTGACAGCTTGATCCGCTATGCGGTGGGCATCGAAGATGCGGAGGACATCATGGCTGACCTGCGCCAAGCATTCGAGCATCTACTGGCATGAGCAAGCGAGGCGCAATACAAGTACACAAGTTCGGGGGCACATCGCTGGGCAAGGCCGAGAGGTTCGCTAGCGTCATCGATATCATCCTCTCACTACAGTCTTCTGCCAGCCAGCCATCCCAAGGCACAGTCGTTGTCGTTTCGGCGATGAGTGGCGTGACAGACGCCCTTATCGCAGGTGCCCGTGCTGCCGCCGATGGGTGCGATTCGACCTACCGTGCGATCAAAGCCGACCTGCTGCAAAAGCACCTTGAAGTTGTGGAGCCACTCGTTCGCGGAACGGCAGAGCGGCGCGAGTTGTGCGGGATGATCGAGGACAAGTTGCACGAGCTGGAGCGGCTGTACCGAAGCGTTGCCGTGCTCGGTGAGCTTACTGGGCGCGGCTGCGACGCTGTAGCGTCTTATGGAGAGATCCTGTCGGCAAGCATCC
>DIVN01000100.1 GCA_002435875.1 Anaerolineales bacterium UBA6131 | reverse complement strand
GCGGTCGTGATGAACATCACCTGTGAAAGGTCGTAAGGCACTTCCAGGTAGTGATCAGAGAAGGCACAGTTCTGTTCTGGATCCAACGCCTCCAGGAGAGCTGCGGAAGGGTCTCCTCGGAAATCTGCGCCCACCTTGTCAATCTCATCCAGCATAAAGACCGGATTGACTGAGCCTGCTCGGCGCATGGTCTCGATGATCCGGCCTGGCAAAGCGCCGATGTAGGTACGCCGGTGTCCACGGATTTCGGCCTCGTCATGAATACCACCAAGGCTTATACGCACGAACTTGCGTCCTAAAGCTTCAGCGATGGATCTGCCCAATGAGGTCTTGCCTGTACCCGGGGGGCCAGCAAAACAGAGCACGGTGCTGCTGACCTTGTCTGGAGCCAGCTTGCGCACGGCGATGTACTCAAGGATGCGCGCCTTGGGCTTCTCCAGTCCATGATGGTTCTTGTCCAACACCTCTGCCGCATGTTTGACGTCCAGATTGTCCTCGGTACGTTGCGTCCAGGGCAGGTCGAGGAACCACTCAACGTAGCTGCGGATAACACTCGATTCCGGCGAGGAAGCAGGCATGCTGGCCAGACGCTGCAATTCCTTCTTTGCCCGCTGTTGCACCTCGTCAGGCATGTTTGCCTCATTGACCCTGCGCTCAAGCTCTGCCAGCTCTTGAGCCTGGGCATCACCCTCTCCCAGCTCGTTCTGGATAGCACGCATCTGTTCGCGCAAGAAGAACTCCCGCTGGCTCTTGTCTACCTCCTGCTGCACCTGTGAGTGGATGCGGCTTTCCAACTCCAAGACGTCAAGCTCCTTGGCGAGGAGAACGCTGATGCGCTCTAGGCGCGCCATCGGGTCCACGATCTCCAGCAATTCCTGCTGTTTGCTCAACTCCAAGTTCAGGTTTGAAGCAACAAGGTCCGCCAACCATCCGGGCTCGTTCACGTTCATCGCCATGACGAAGGCATCATCAGGGATATTCCGGCTGAGGCGAACCACTTTCTCGAACAACGTCAACACCGCACGCATGGTCGCTTCGGCAGCCAGAGAGTGATCCGCCACCTCGATCACCGGCAAGACCTTGGCCACCAGGTACGGCTCGGTCTGTGTAATGCTCAGAAGGCGCAACCGCCTCTGCCCTTGGACAAACACGCTCGTGGTCTGGTCAGGCATGTGCCAGACGCGCCCAACACCTGCCTCGGTGCCAAAACCATACAGATCATCGGCGCCAGGGTCCTGTATCTCTGGGTCTGTTTGCACGAAAACCGCGATGCGCTGGTCCGCAGCCATCGCCGCCTCAACAGCCTTGACGGAGCGATCGCGGCCAACAAAAAGCGGAGCGGCAACGTGAGGAAACAACACGGAATCGCGCGCCGGCAAGAGGGGCAATTCTTTGGCGTCGGTACTCGGATCCGGTGAAAGTGCCGACGCAAACCGTTCCAAGTCCCAGTTCTCCATCATGCGCAGTCAGTGGCCTCCAGCTTAGGGTGCGGCCAATATACCACACTTCACTGCAAATGCATAGCTCTACAGGCTTTGGCCCGTGCCCGAGGGCGCCAGGGTTCTGAGCCCGCCTGAAGGTGGGCGTGGGTGATAGCGCTCCATATCGGCCAGAGGATTGCCTGTCGCACCCGCATGTGCTAGAATGCCAAACATACGGAGGGGAGGTGGTCTCATGGCTGTCAGCGAATTTGAGGGGCGCAAACCGGTTCTGGGCAAAGGTACGTATGTGCACCCATCTGCGGATGTGATCGGTGCGGTGACGATCGGCAGTGGTTGCTGGATAGGTCCCGGGGCGCGCATACGCGGTGACTATGGAACCATTGTCCTTGGCGACAATACCAGCGTTGAGGACAATTGCGTTATCCATGCACGCCCCAACGAGTCCACGCGCATTGGCAACTCGGTTACGATCGGCCATGGCTGCATCATCCACAATGCCACCGTTCATGACTATGCAGTGATTGGCATGGGATCCGTGGTCAGTGACTATGCCGTCGTTGGACGCTGGGCCGTCGTTGCCGAAGGCGCGGTCGTTCGCCAGCGTCAGGAGATTCCGGCAGAGTCGATCGCTGTGGGTGTGCCGGCCAAGGTTCTGGACAAGACTGTCGGTGAAGAGTACAAGGCAGAATGGTCGCGTTTCAAGGACATCTACGCTGACCTGGCGCGCAGATACCCTCAAGGTCTCAGGGAGGTCTAGCCGTGCAGGAAGCAGCGCTGTACACCAGGCTGGAAGGCAACCAGGTCGAGTGCCACCTTTGTGCACATCGCTGTGTGATACCAGACGGCAAGACTGGCATCTGCCGCGTGCGGCAGAATCGGGGAGGCATACTCTACAGCCTGACCTATGGCCTGGCGATTTCCCAAGCCATCGATCCGGTGGAGAAAAAGCCGCTCTTCCACTTTTACCCGGGCTCAACAGCCTACTCATTCGGTACAGTGGGCTGCAACTTTCGCTGCTCGTTCTGTCAGAACTGGCAGATATCGCAAGTGGCGCGAGAGCAGGGAGAGATATGGGGGCACCAAGCTTCACCCGGTTATCTGGCGACCGCGGCGAGAAACTATGGCTGTCGTAGCATCGCGTACACGTACAATGAGCCCACGGTATTCTTCGAGTATGCTTACGACACGGCTGTTAAAGCCTCCCAATGGGGTATCAAGAACATCTATGTGACCAACGGGTACATGACGACCGAGATGCTCGATGCTTTTGGCGAGCATCTCCACGCCGCCAATGTGGACTTGAAGGCTTTCAGTGACCAGTTCTATAGGCGCACGTGTGGCGCCACTCTGCAGCCCGTTCTGGACTCCATCAAGGCCATGAGGCAGCGTGGCATCTGGATCGAGATCACCACACTGGTCATACCTGACGAGAACGACTCTGACGCCGAATTACGGTCGCTGGCCGGCTTTATTGCCGCTGAAGTGGGCGTGGACACGCCCTGGCACGTCAGCAGGTTCCATCCCGACTATCAGATGTGCGATGGCAAGGAGCCTACGCCACTTGCGACCCTGCGCCGCGCCCGTGAGATTGGCCGCGAGGCTGGCCTCCGCTACATATATGAGGGCAATGTGTTCGGCAGCCGAGGTGAGAACACCCACTGCTATCACTGCGATACGTTGTTGATCCGCCGGCAAGGGTTCTCTGTCTTGGAGAACAACATCGTCAGCGGCTCCAAGTGCCCCACTTGTGGAGCCACGATTAAGGGCATCGGTTTGGCCAGCGCCTGATGCCCTGACAGCAAAAGAAGAGACCACCGCGTGGTGGTCTCTTCTTCGTTTGCAGCTCCAGGGCGGAGACTAACTCTGCGTACGATCCGGCCGGGCGCGATGGCATGCCACCCAGTGCTCGTTGCCAATGTCAACGAATTCGGGTTCCTCAACATCGCAGGTCCCCGCGATGTATACGGGGCAGCGGGTGTGAAAATGGCATCCCTTGGGCGGATTCGCGGGGCTGGGCACATCGCCCGTTAGAATAATCCGCTTGCGCTTTTCCTCCACTGCAGGGTCCGGAATGGGGACCGCCGACAGCAGTGCCTGTGTGTAAGGATGCAGCGGATTGTCGTAGAGCTGATTGCGTGTTGTGAGCTCGACGATCTTCCCCAGGTACATGACAGCGATCCGGTCGCTGATATGCCTGACCACCGAAAGGTCGTGGGCAATGAACAGGTAGGTCAGGCCGAACTGCTTCTGCAACTCCTCGAGCAGGTTGATGATCTGCGCCTGAATTGAGACGTCAAGGGCAGAAATCGGCTCGTCGCACACGATGAAATCAGGCTGAACCGCCAGAGCGCGGGCAACACCGATGCGCTGTCTCTGCCCACCGGAGAACTCGTGCGGGTAGCGGTTGATAAAGTAGCGGTTCAGGCCAACTACCTCCAACAGGTCCATCACCCTGTCCCGGAGGGCCTTGCCACTCATGAGGTTGTGCACTTCGAGTGGCTCGCCGACGATATCGCCAACGGTCATCCTCGGGTTGAGCGATGCGTACGGATCTTGAAAGATCATCTGCATCTTGCGGCGCATGTGGCGGAGAGGTTCCCCCTTCATAGTGCAGAGGCTTTGTCCCTCAAAGAGCACGTCGCCGCCGGTAGGACGATACAACTGTAGGATAGCGCGACCGGTGGTGGATTTGCCGCAGCCGCTCTCGCCGACCAGCCCCAGTGTCTCACCGCGTCGCACGAAGAAATCGAGGCCGTTCACTGCCTTGATATCCCCGATATGACGCTGAAACACAATTCCCTGCGTGATCGGGAACCACATCTTCAGATTCTTGACTTCGACCAGGATCTCACCTTCGGCCATGTTATCTCTTCCCTCCAGCAACATCAACCCAACAGGCCACAACATGCCGGCGGCCAACTGTCTCCAGCTTGGGGTTTTCCTGAAGGCAGCGGTCGATGGCGAACTTGCATCGTGGTGCGAAAGGACAGCCAGCATCCATCTCGATCAGATCAGGCGGCAGGCCGTCGATCGGTGTGAGTTTGGTCTTGATTTCCGCGTCAAGACGCGGAATCGAGCCCAACAAACCAAGGGTATAGGGATGTCGCGGCGACGCGTACAGATCCTTGACATCCGCCGACTCGATAATGTACCCGGCGTACATTACGTTGACCCGATCCGCAAGCCCCGCCACGATACCCAGGTCATGGGTAATCCAGATCACAGCCATGCCGATCTCTTCCTTGAGCTGCTTGACCAAATCGACAATCTGTGCCTGGATAGTAACGTCCAAAGCCGTGGTGGGCTCATCGGCGATCAGCAACTGCGGGTTGCAGGACAGACCCATGGCAATCATCACCCGCTGGCGCATACCACCCGAGAACTGATGCGGATAGTCATCGATGCGATTTGTCGCATCTGGAATGCGCACCAGGTCGAGTAGCTCTATGGTGCGCTGGCGAGCCTGCTTCTTATCCATGTTGAGATGCAGTTCCAACGCCTCGCTGACCTGCTGATTGATCGTCAGCACGGGGTTCAGCGAAGTCATTGGATCCTGAAAGACCATGGCGATCTTGTTGCCTCGCACCGAGCGAATTTCCTCATTATCCATGCGCAACAGGTCCCGCCCCTGAAACATAGCCTCCCCACCGACCACCTTGCCGGGAGGCGAGGGGATCAAGCGCATCAGAGACAGAACGCTCACGCTTTTTCCACAGCCGCTCTCTCCCACGATTCCCAGGGTCTCGCCTTCGTTCAGTTCAAAATCGATGCCGTTTACAGCACTGACGATGCCATCCTGAGTAAAGAACTGTGTCTTCAGCCCCCGCACCTGCAGCAGAGTCGCCATCTATCGTATCCTTTCTTCGCGCAAGTCAGTAGCGTTAGCGCTCGACGTAAACGCCAGCAAGCCATGGAACGATGGTCGCGGCATGAACTGTTCCTTTGATATAAGGCTTACGCAGCACATAGTCTACGCTGTGCCAAAGTGGCACCCAAGGCATGTCGGCGATGATAAGCTCCTCAGCCTGACGGTAAAGGTCCATGCGTTGCCCCGTCTGCGTCTCCAGACGCGCGGCCTCCAACAGCGCATCAACCCGTGCATTGGCGTAGCCTGAACGATTTAGCGCACTATCGCTATGGAACAGAAGGTCCAAAAAGTTGTGGGGGTCAGGATAGTCCGCACTCCAACCGCTCGCAAAAAGCGACGGTTGGCCCCCAAACACGTCCTCGGACTGCTCAACCTGCACTTCGATCCCGAGGTTATCCCTCAACATGGCGACCACAGCCTCGATATCCCTTGGCAGTTCGCCATCCTCCCCGGCGATGCGAAGGACAATTGCCGGCAGGTGCTCGTTGCCCCCGTACGAAGAGGACTGGAGCAGTGCCCTGGCCCGAACCGGGTCAAAAGGCAATAGAGGCCTCTGCCGAGAATAGTCCGGCACACCAGGAGGGACGATGCCTTCCGCCGCTAGCCCCAGGCCATTCAGGACCACCTCTGCCAACTTCTCCCGATCGATGGCAAGCGAGATCGCTTCACGCACTTGACGGTCTTCAAACGGCGGCTGCCGCACATCAAATCCGAGATAGCTTATGTCGAGCTGCGGAACCACGATCAAGTCGGCATGCAAGGGATTGGACGGATCCAATACCCGCTCGACATCCCCTGTCCACACTTGAACGACATCCAGCTCGCCGTTCTCGTACATGCTCATCGGCGAGCCACCAGCAAGCCAGAAAACTACCTTCTGTAGCTTGGCCTGCTCCCGGTAGTAGAGATCATTGCGCTCCAGGACGATCTGCTCGGCGCTGAAGGCAGTAAGGCGAAAGGGCCCCGTGCCATTGGGGTGCCGTAACCAGTCGCCGCGATCGACACTGTCGCGATCAACCACAAAAGCTGTCGAGTAGGTCAGTTTGGGCAGGAAGTGCGCCTTGGGCGCATCGATCTTGATACGCACTGTGCGCTCATCTACAACCTCGACCCCCCGAAGCTCGCTGGCCTGCCCGCTCAGCATTTCAGAGGCGCCCACAATATCGTCCAGATAGACGCTCGCAACGGCAGATCCGGTCCGAGGATCGCAAGCGCGCTCCAGCGAGTACTTGACGTCGGATGCGACCACTTGCCTGCCATTGTGGAACCGCGCACCTTCGCGCAGGTAGAAAGTATACTGCAGGCCGTCCTCGCTGATCTCCCAGCGTTCTGCCAGGTCGGGTACGACCTGTAGACGGCTATCGAGAGCCACCAAGCCGCTAAAGATCTCTACAACGTACTCGGCTGAGTCCGTATACTGAACCAGAGCCGGATCAAGCGTCTGTGGCTCAACCGAGTAGAGTCTCAGTGTGCCTGTGCCACCAAACAGCAGGTCCCCGAGCCCAGATCCCGTAGTCTGCGTACGCGTGGTCACCCACAGCGTTGCTCCGCAAGTCAGACATAGCGCGCTGGTCAAACAAAGCGCACACAAAGCCACCGCAGCCAAAAGCCACCGGTTCCGCCGCATGCTCAGCACCTGACTGACGGGCACGACGTACCAACACGGGTGAACTGCTCGGCGCTGGGAGCAAAGAGCCAAGACCGCAAGTCAAACGCAACGCCGAGACAAACGCCCTTATCCAGACGCGCACCCATCAGGCCACATCGCCTCGGGCGGCCGATGTCCTAGCTGGCACCCTTCATCTTTGGATCAAGCGCATCGCGCAATCCATCTCCCAGGAAGTTGAAGGAGAACATGGTTATCGCCAAGGCGAAAGCTGGGAAAATAACCATATGCGGATACGACCGTATTGCCTGGGCACCGTCCGAAATCATGGCCCCCCAACTTGGAGTCGGCGGGTCTACTCCCAGACCGATGAAGCTCAGAAAGACCTCGGTGTTGATGTAGCCCGGAATCGCCAGCGTCTCAGCCACAATACACGGACCAATAATGTTGGGCAGGATATGCCGGACGATGATGCGAATATCGCCGGATCCGATCATATGTGCCGCCTCGACAAATTCCTTCTCTTTCAGAGAGAGGATCTGCCCCCGGGCCAGGCGGGCCATGCCCATCCAGGCCGTGATGCCTATGCCCATGAAAATGAAGAGCATGCCCCCGCCCTGCAATCCAAGTATCTGGTCTACCACCTTGTTAACCTGATTAAAGCCATAGGCCAGTGTTCCAGGACTAACATCCGCGAAAGTCGATTTGAAGAAGGCCATCATCAGGATGATCAGCAGCATGGTCGGAAACGCGTACATGATGTCTACGATGCGCATCATGACGTTGTCGACACGTCCACCATAATAACCCGCAATGCATCCGTAGACCAGGCCCATCAGAAGCGCGATTGTCGCCCCAATGAAACCGACGGGCAGCGAAATGCGGGTGCCATAAATCAGCCGACTAAGCAGATCCCTGCCCAGGTAGTCGGATCCAAAGAGGAACTTGTCGCTGGTCTTGGCATATCCTGCAGTCCCGCTTGGAAGGAATCGCATCAGCCAGTTCGGCACTGTGTAGGCTTCATCCGAATCGCCCACTGCATAGTGATAGGGCGCGAGGGCAGGTGCGAACACCGCGGTGAGGATGAGCAACACAACGATCAGGCCACCCATCGCCGCTGCGCGGTTCTTGAGCAGACGCTGCCACGCGTCGATCCAGAGGTTTGCCGGCTTGCCTTGCCGCTCGCTCAGCCGCAATGCAGCCCTTTCGCGGGCTGTCAGTTCTTGTGTCGCCATATTCCTCCGTCCTTAGGTGTAGCGAATGCGCGGATCCAGAAAAGCGTAAGTGAGGTCAACAGCCAGGTTGGCCAAGATCAAGAACACCGCGTACAGTAGAATGGTGCCCATCACTACCGGATAGTCACGGTTGGTGATGCTGGTGATAAAATACTTACCCATGCCAGGGATGGCAAAGATCTGTTCGACGACAAATGTACCGGTGACCAATGCTGCGAACATCGGACCAAGAATGGTTGCCACAGGAATAAAGGCATTCTTCAGGGCGTGACGCACCATCACTGCGCGCTCGGCCAGACCCTTGGCCCTTGCGGTCCGGATATAGTCCTCGCGAATCACCTGCAACATGCTTGCTCGTGTCAGCCTGGCGATGATTGCCGATTCGCGCACGCCCAGCGCCAGCGCAGGCATCACCATCTTGGCCGGCGTGCCCCAGCCGGCCACCGGCAGCCAGCCCAACGTCAAGGCGAACAACAGGATCAACAGTGGGCCGAACACAATCGCTGGCACCGATACGCCGAAAATGGCCAGGCCCATGCTCACATAGTCCCAGATGGAGTTCTGTTTCAAGGCAGCCAGGATGCCCAAAGGCACACCGATCCCCAGAGCGAGCACTAACGACACCAGGCCCAACTGCGCCGAGATTGGTAGGTGATCACGGAAGATGTCGTTTACCCGCCGCGTCCGCGATTTGTAAGACGGGCCGAAATCTAAATGCAGAACAGCGCGGTTCATATAGTCCACGTACTGCTTCCAGACCGGCTGATCCAGGCCATAGTACTTTTCCAGATTAGCGATGATCTCCGCCGGCAACCGTTTCTCGCGGTCAAACGGCCCGCCAGGGACGGCGTGTGCCAACGCAAAGGTGATGACCGAGATGAAAAACAGCACCGGGATCATCCACAACAAGCGTCTAATTACGTAGCGAAACATGCGCTTCCTCCCTCGCAACCTCCGTTGCACATCTTGCGATTGTATAGCCAAACCAACACTGCGTCAAGTCCGCGTTCCGACTCACAATAGCTGTT
>DIVN01000041.1 GCA_002435875.1 Anaerolineales bacterium UBA6131 | reverse complement strand
GTCCCTGAGAGACCCAACAAAGAGGGGCATTGCAGGTTTCATGACCGACTCGCGAGCTCTGCGCAGGCGTCAATGCGGCTTCGGTGTGAATATGTTCGTGCTCGGTGTGATTGAAGAGAAAGGTTACATCTTCGGCGATTTTGCCGACGTTCTGGCACAGCTCCAGGTATGGCAGGGCGAGTTGTCCACGCTGGCAGAAGATGGCCATTAGCCGCTATTGGCGCGGCGCGTTTTCGTACCTTGGCGCAATCCGACTCCTGAACCGGAACGTGCGCCTGTTGCTTCTGGCCACGTCGCTGAGCAGCCTGGCAGAAGGCATATTTGGCGTTGACCTCAATCTGTACGTACTCTCCTTGGGCGCGCTGCCTGACGCGCTGGGGAACATCCTCAGCGCTGGGCCGTTTGCCCATGCGTTGGCCTCCATACCCGTTGGCTTCCTGGGTGAGCTGTTCGGTTTTCGTAAGACCTTCTTCGCGATCTATCTCCTGGCAGGTCTGTCGAGGCTCAGCCAAGTCGCCAGTGCAGATGTTGGCATTATCGCCCTGGGCGCGTTCGCCGCGGGCCTGGCTCTCTCGGGCGACTTTGTGGTGCGCTTGCCCTTTCTGGCCGCCAATTCACAGGACGCCCACCGCGCACATATCTTCAGTCTCAGCAGCGTGCTCAGCAGCATCTTTTTCGCTTTCGGGTCGCTTGTTGCAGGATATCTGCCAAACGTGTTCTCCGGATTTGGGGCGGACCTGGCTACCAGCTACCGCTATACGTTGTACTGTGCTGGGTTGTTGTTGGTGGTCTCCTCGTTGCCAGCGCTGCTAATACGCGACGGAATACGGCGCCCGCGCAATAAGCTCAGCCTCTATCCCTATTTGTGGGGCATCGACCCTTTCACGGTGCGCGTGGCGATCATCGAGCTGTTTGTTGGCCTGTCGATGGGGCTGGTTAGCCCATTCATGAACGTCTTTTACCTGTTTCGCCTGGGGACAAGCCGGGAGTTCTTCAGCAACGTGTCCGCGCTGGCCCTCTTCCCTGCCATGTTCGCTACGGTGCTCGCCCCGTACCTGGCCAAGCGCTGGGGCACGCTGAGAACTGTCAGTGCGGTGCGCTTGCTCATACCTGTAGCCAGCCTGGCTATGGCTGCCACCACCAACGCCTATCTGGGGACCGCTGCATACTGGCTCTTTCGAGCATTGTTTCTGATGTCTCAATCGGTATGGTTCGTCTTTGTGATGGACACCGCATCGCCCCGCAACAGAACTGCGGCATCATCCTGGCTCGAGATCAGCTTCTGGCTTGGCACCGGTATCGCCGCACAAGTTACAGGCCGTTTTCTGGCTCAGGCGAACTATACTCTGCCATTCTATGCCTCTGCCCTGGCGGCATTGGCCAGTGGACTATTGACTTATTGGAGCATGCGATACCACCTGCGACGAAGGCTACCTGGTGCGGCCAGCAGCTAGTCCAGATGGACAGGAGGGGCCTTCTTGCTAGCACTCTTGCAGCAACGCTTTGCGACCTACTTCCGTACGATCATTGGGCTGAGTCGCAACTGCCACCTATCGTACTTGGCCGCGGCACTCAGCAGCACGGCGCGCGGGGTCTTTCTCGTCGTCTTCAACCTCTATATGCTCAATATGGGTGTATCAGCCGATACGCTGGGCCGCGTTCTCAGTGTTGAGCCATTTGCCCAGGCCATCGCCTCGATACCCGCGGGCTTTATGGCTGAGAAGATCGGCTTTCGCAAGTCACTGGTGATCATCTACGGACTGTCAAGCCTGGCCAAGCTGGCGCAAGTCTCGACCGACAACCTGATGCTGATCTCACTAGCGGCTCTGGTCAGCGGTCTGGCGTTTTCCGGCGACTTTGTTGTGCGCTTGCCGTTCCTGGCGGCAAACACCACCGAGGATCAGCGCACCTACGCCTTCACTCTCACCAACATGATCTTCGGCATCTGCATGTCGCTCGGGGCTCTCTTTGCCGGCCAAGTGCCCAACCTGATGCTGCGCATCACCCCTGATCTCACCGTCGCTTACCGTTATACGCTGCTGCTCTCGGGTGCTGTGGGACTCCTATCGGTAATCCCAGCTTGGTTGGTCAGAGACCTCCCTACGACAAGCACACGCAAGATCAGCCTCTATCCCTATCTTTGGGGCATCGACGTCTTCACCAAACAACAGGCAATCGTCTCTCTGTTAATCGGCATTGGGTTTGGTACGTTGACCTCATTCGCCAATGTCTATTTTGTCTACCACCTGGGTACCACAAGAGAGTTCTTCGCTGGCGTGTCGGCCGTTGCAGTGATCCCTACCACAATCGCGACCAGCCTGGGTCCATCGCTGGCCCATGTGCTGGGGACAGTTGCTTCGGTCACATGGCTGCGCCTGCTGATGCCAGTAACCCTGGTGATCATGGCTCTGACCCGCAGTCCCATCGCAGCTGCAATTGCCTACTGGGGCGATCGCTCCATGGCCATGACTTCGCAGCCGTTGTCGTTCACTTACGCCATGGGTAGTGCTTCTGCCAAGGCCAAGGGTGCTGTCGCTGCCTGGCTCAACACTGCTTACTGGTTCGGAAATGGCTTGGCGGCGCCGATCGCCGGGTTTTTCATCGCCCGCTCCAACTATGCTTTGCCCTTGTTGCTGGGAGCCGCTGCGGTGCTTTTCAGTGGCGTATTGAACCATATCTACTTCCGCGCGCTCAATGACGCGAGACATGGGGAGGTTCAGAGATGAACGACATGGAGGCAGTCCGCAAGCGCGTCCTAGCCGCCAGGGGCGAGGTACCACTTGATACCCTGATCGCCAACACGCGGCTGGTGAACGTCTACACAGGCGAAGTGTACCCGGCGGACATTGGCATCTCCGGCGGCTTTGTTGTCTTCGCCGGGCCAGGACGCTGGCCCGGTCCTGCACCGCTGCAACGCATCTCGGCTGACGGCAAGTTCGCCGTGCCTGGTCTGATCGACTGCCACGTGCATATTGAGAGCAGCATGATGAGTCCGGCTGGATTCGCCGCCGCGGTACTGGTGCGCGGCACGACAACTGTGGTGACAGACCCCCATGAGATCGGCAACGTATTCGGCATCGCCGGTGTGCGCTACATGCTCGACGCAACGGAGAAGCTCCCGCTGCGCGTGTTCGTGCAGGTACCATCCTGCGTGCCCGCTGTACCCAGTCTCGAGACCGCAGGAGCACAGTTCGGGGCGGCAGAAGTGACGGAAATGCTTGGCTGGGATCGCGTCATCGGTCTGGCTGAGGTGATGGACTATGTTGGAGTAGTTCAGCAATCTGCACGCATGCGCACCATCCTGGAGGCCGCTGCGCGCAAACATGCCATCATCAGCGGCCACTGCCCGGGCGTATCGGGACAAGATCTTGCTGCCTATATGGTAGCCGGTCCCACCTCCGATCATGAGAGCGGAGCAGCCGACGAGCTATTGGAGAAGCTCCGCCTTGGCATGGTTGTCGAGGGCCGCGTCTCCAGCTTCTCGGAGAGCATGTCACTTCTGGGCCCTCTGGTCAAGAAGTGGGGCGCAGCTCCGACCAATCTGGTCTTTTGCACCGATGACATCTGGCCAGATGACCTGTTTCGCTATGGCCACATGGACCGTGTCGTGCGTGAAGCAATCGACAATGGCTTCCCCCCGGTTGAGGCCATCCGCGCGGCCACCTTGCACGGGGCCCTGCGCTATGGGCTGACTGAGCTTGGTGCAGTCGCTCCGGGTAAACGCGCCGACCTGCTGCTGGCATCAGATCTAGAATCACTGCAAGTCGAAGAGGTCTGGGTGGATGGGCAGCGTGTCGCGCGCCATGGCGAGTTGACCGTAGAGTTGAGCAAGGTGCCATCAGAAATCGAAACGTCGAACTCTGTCGTTGTACGCCCGCCACTTTCAGCGAAGGATCTACAGCTCGCAGCGCGGCCTGGACATGCGCGGGAGCGATTGCGGGTGGTGGTGCTCGAGCCATCTGGCCTGCGAGGTCTTGCCGAGGTCGAGCTACCGGTCGTTGACGGGATGGTCGACCTGTCGTCTCAGAGCGATCTCTGCTGGCTGGCCGTGGTCGAGCGCCATGGAAGGAACGGAAACCGCAGCCTGAGTCTTGTGCGAGGGCTGGAGCTAAGAGAGGGGGCCGTGGCCAGCACGGTCGCACACGATTCGCACAATCTTGTGCTGGCAGGACGCTCGGTGGATGACATGCTCCTGGCTGCCCAGCATCTCGCGCGCATCGGTGGTGGCGTATGTTGTGTACGAGCGGGCCAAGTTCTGGCTTCGCTGCCACTGCCTATTGCTGGACTGATGAGTCCTCTTCCGGCCGAGGAGATGGTCGCCAAACTGGACTCACTCAGAGCGGCGCTGGCAACCCTGGGCTTGCATCCGGTGCGAGGGCTGGCAGGCGTTTTTGGCCTCGCCTTGCCTGTCATCCCACATTTCGGTGTAACGGACCTGGGCACTGTAGACGTTGACAAACAGATTGTCCTGCCCGTCTGGGCCGACGAAGGGTAGGTCAACATGGTTGAATACGAAAGGCTGCTAAGGGTGGCCAGAGGTGACGATCCGGCCGATCTAGTCATCCGCAGTGGCACTTTGCTTAACGTCGTGACGCGCGACTCCTACCCAGCGACAGTGGGCATCTGTGACGATACCATTGCCTATGTCACCGACCCAGACGATGCGCTGGTAACTGGGCGTAGGACCATCGATGCTGACGGCATGTACCTTGCACCAGGGTTGATTGACAGCCACATGCACATAGAGAGCACGCACGCGACGCCAGAGCACTTTGCGGCGGCCGTGGTGCCCAGAGGCATCACTACAGTAGCCCAAGACCCGCATGAGATGGCCAACGTGCTAGGCATCGATGGCGTCAGATACATGATTGAAGCCTCGCAGGGCCTGCCTCTGCGAGTGCTGACATTCGTCCCCACATGTGTGCCGTCCGTTCCTGGGTTGGAGACATCCGGGGCAGAGTTCACGGCCAAGGAGGTAGGCGAGCTCCTGGATCACGCAGACACCATCGGTCTGGCGGAAGTGATGGATTACTGGGGCGTGATCCGTCAGTCGCCGCGCATCACCGAGATCGTCAAGGCCGGGCGGAAGCGTGGCGTTATCCTGACTGGCCACATCCGAGGTCTTGGCGGGAGGGAACTCAATACTTATCTGGCCGCCGGCATCGATTCTGACCATGAGTTCCTTTCTCCAGAAGGTATCACGGCGCGAGCCCGCCTGGGCATGACTGTTGAGATCTGTTGCACGCTGCACCGCGATAACATTGCTGCCGCAGTGGAAAGTTGGAAGACCCACGGCCATCTCGAAGGCGTTGTTTTTGTGACTGACGACATCCCGCCGCACGAGCTCGTGCGTGAGGGGCACCTGGATCGAGGGGTACGTCGCGCAATATGCCTGGGCATGAGCCCGGTTGATGCCGTCCGAGCGGCGACATGGGCACCAGCAAGACGCTTGCGCCGTCCTGACCTCGGCTGCATTGCTCCCGGCCGCCGAGCTGACCTGCTGGTGGTCGATGACATCAAGGCTTTCCACGTGCACCTGACCATCGCCTCTGGAGAGATTGTGGCAGAGGATGGCAAGATGCTGGTGCCGCCGGCACCCAAAGTAGCGCCCACCGCTTCTATGCGGTCTTCAGTCCGTCTGGGGCCGACAGATGCGCACGATTTCTCTATGTGCTCCAGCTCCGCTCCTGAGGTGGCAACCACGGTCTTGACTCAGCGAGGTCGCGGCCTCGAGACACAAAACCTGCGCGTCGAAGATGGACGAGTCTTATGGCAGGACCATGCAGACCTGGCTATGGCCACGGTCTGGCACCGCCACGGCCACAATGCGAACCGCTTTGCGATCCTGATCTCAGGATCAGGACTCCAGCGAGGGGCGCTGGCTACTACCTATGCACACGACAGCCACAACCTAGTAGTCATTGGTCGCGATCCCGATTCAATGGCACTGGCAGCCAATACGCTGATCGCCTCAGGAGGAGGCTACGTGGCGGTCAGCGACGGTCAAGTAGACGCCATGGCCTCATTGCCAGTGGCGGGACTCCTTTCCAGTCGCCCGGTTACAGCCCTCGCCAGCGAGTTTCAGCAGTTCATCGAAGCTGCCTCCAACCTGGGCGTCGACGAAGATCCCCTTGGACTGCTCACATCCTTGCCCTTGCCAGTGGTACCCAAGTATCGGCCAACCGATATGGGCTTGGTCGATGTCGACAAACAGCGTATCATTACCAACCAAGTCAGCATTGACTAGCTCGCACGAGCATCACATATCAGCCGGGAGGAAGACCATGGCCAAGATCGCCAAAGTGACTGTTGTAGGCAGCTTCAACACGGATCTGGTGAGCCGAACGCCGCGCATGCCCGTGGCAGGTGAGACTATTCTGGGGGGACCCTTTCACATGGGACCCGGTGGAAAAGGAGCCAACCAGGCCGTAGCGGCTGCAAGACTGGGCGCCGAGACCACCATGGTGGTCAAGCTAGGCGTGGACACATTCGGCGACCTGGCTGAGGCGAACCTGCGCAAGGAAGGCATTCGCTCCGACTTTGTGCTCCGCACCGACAAGAGCCACACCGGAGCCGCGCTCATCATGCTCGATGCCAACGGTGAGAACATGATCGTGGTGGCAGCCGGTGCGAACGACCTGCTCACTCCCGAGGATGTGGACCAGGCCAAGGCCGTAATTGAGCAGAGCGACGTGTTCCTGGCGCAGCTGGAAATCAGCCTGGAGACTGTGGAGTATGCCATTTCAATGGCGCACGAGGCGGGGGTCACCGTTATGTTGAATCCCGCCCCTGGTCGCGAACTGGACAAGAAGCTGCTGGCGATGGTTGACGTGCTGACGCCAAACGAAACCGAAACGCAGATCATCACCGGCATGCCGGTTACCAACCTCAAGCAGGCCGAAGCCGCAGCACAGGCACTCCGCGCACAGGGCGTGGGCACGGTGGTGATCACCCTGGGTGCCGAAGGAGCAATGGTTGCTACGCGAGACAACGTGACCCACGTGCCTGGGCGCCGGGTGCAAGTGGTGGACACCACCGGGGCTGGAGACGCCTTCAGCGGTGCTCTGGCAGTCGCCCTCGGTGAGGGCCAAGAGTTGATCCAGGCGGTCCAGTTTGCCAACGCGGCTGCCGCGCTGCAGGTGACCAAGATCGGGACCGCACCAGCGATGCCCTACCGCAAGGACGTTGATGCGTTCTTGGGCAAGTGATGGTCTACAGCACTTGGCATCGGCACCGGCTCTATCCAAATCCGTTCCGGTGCGCTCTAACTGCGGCGATACCTTGGGCATCAGCCATGTACGGATCCTAGTGTGGCCAAAGGGCGTACGGCGCAGCCGAAGGCTGGCGCTTGTAGAGGTCCTGACCCTGATGCTACCTTGCGGGGGCGTGATCTTTGGAGGCAACTAACTGCGAGCTCCTGATAACCGACGTCTCAGTCTTGGGACCGGGCATGGTACTTTCTCCTGGCTCGGCCATAGCGATCAATGATGGCCGGATTGTGCAGATCGGACCTTCGACAAGTCTGGAGAGCGCCTATCGGACCGACTACCACATCTGTGGTGCAGGCAAGTTGGCGCTGCCCGGGATGGTTGACGCGCACACGCACGCCTGTCAGCAATTGCTGCGAGGCAGGATCACCGACGAGCCTCCGATGATCTGGGTGCGCTTCCTGGTGCCCTTTGAGAGCGCCCTGGAGCCAGAGGACGTATATTGGAGCGGGATGGCTTGCTGCTCGGAGATGATCCACGCCGGAATCACGTCCTTTGCCGATTCGGGGGGCCGCCACATGGGGGAGGTTGCCCGAGCCGCGGAACAGACCGGGCTACGCGCGTGCATCGCCCGCTCTACCATGGACGCAGCCGAATTTGTGCCTGCGAACATGAAAGACACCGTACAATCGGCCATTGCCGAGACAGAAGCACTCTATCGAGACTGGCACGGCCGGGCAAACGGGCGCATTCAGGTCTGGTTTGCCTTGCGCCAGGTTATGACTTCGACCCCGCAGCTCGTGCGGGCCGTCGCGTCCGACGCCCGGCAATACGCCACGGGCGTGCATATCCATCTTGCGGAGCACCTGCGCGAAGTAGAGCATTGCGTGGTCAACTATCGCTTGCGGCCGGCCGAGTGGCTGGATTCGCTTGGGCTTCTTGGGCCCAACGTCCTGGCAGCACACTGTGTCGTGCTTTCTGACCGCGAGGTACAGCTGCTGGTTGAGCGCGGGACTGTGCCGGTCCATTGTCCGCGCTCCAACTTGCACTCACATGGCTTCCCCAAGACCCCACTGCTGCTGGCTCTGGGCTCAGCGATTGGCCTCGGCAGTGACGGTGCCTCATCGGCGGCCATAGACTTGTTCGAAGGAATGCGCCTGCTGAAGTCCGCCTGCCAGGCGCACTATGGCCTCCCCATCAATGATGCCACGGTCCTCCCGATCAGGGATGCATGGCGCATTGCCACATTGGGCGGGGCGCGCGCACTGGGTCTGCAGGATGACATCGGAACCCTGGAAGCCGGTAAGAAAGCCGATCTCATCCTGCTGGACGTCACCGGCCCTCACTTTGCGCCGACGCACAACCTCGTCAACACCATGGTCATGGCAGGCCGACCGCACGACGTCACAGATGTCATCATCGACGGGACAGTTGTCATGCGCGACCGTGTTCTCACCCGTGTGGATGAGGCCGAGATCAGGGCGAGAGCCACGGAACACATGCAGGCAGTTGCTCAGCGGGCCAACCTCTAAGCGCCCGCTGCACGCCGCGCAGCGCCACCATTGAGCCTGCCAGCTCCTGGCATACTCAGCGCCGGCGCACGGCCAGCGGCTGGACGAAGACGTCACCCGAGCCGACTGCCTGAAACGCCTCCCTCTCACCCACGAGGCTTACGAGAGCATCCTGTGACGGCTTGCTACTCGCCGGATAGCGACAACACCAAGGCGCTGACCATGATTGGCCGCGACGAGAGCGCCTGGTCTTGATGAGGGGCACTGCCTGTAAGCCCAGGGAGGCGGCCGTCCAAACGGCGATCACCTTGCCGACAACCCCATAATCAGGAGGAGTGAGAACGTGAAGAACGTCATCATCGATACAGATCCCGGTGTCGACGACGCCTTGGCCCTGCTATTGGCATTGCGCTCACCGGAGCTGAACGTACTAGGTATTACCACGGTCGCTGGCAACCTAGTGCTTGGCACAACCACCCGTAATGCTCTGATTATCATTGAGCATTCCGACAGGCAGGTGCCAGTGTATGCCGGAGCTGCCTTACCCTTGATTCAGGAGCTTGAGACGGCGGAGAGGGCGCACGGCAAGGACGGGCTGGGTGATCTTGGGTTCAGTGGCCCAACCAGCAAGCCAGAGACCGAGAATGCAGTCGATTTCATCAGACGCACCGTGCTTGGGTCATCGACTCCGATCCACCTGATCACGCTGGGACCGTTGACGAACGTTGCCCTTGCCTTGACCACCGACCGTCATATCGAAAGTCACATTGCCTCGCTGACCATGATGCTCGGCGCGTGGGGCACCGGCAACATCACGCAGGTGGCTGAATTCAATGCCGGAGTAGACCCCGAAGCTAGCGACATTGTGTTCCGCAGCGCGATTCCCAGGACGATGGTTGCGCTGGACCCGATAAGGTCTAGTGCACATATCCTTCCCGAGGACGTTGAGCGGCTGCACTCCGCGGGAACCCCATGGGGCATGATGGCTGCCGCACTATTGCGCCCCTGGCTCAGAGACGAACCAAGCAGCTTTGTCAGCCTATGCGACCCTGCAGCGGTTGCAGTCGCCATCGACCCCTCTGTCGCAATGATCGAGAAGCTGCCGGTGCGCATCGAGACCAGGGGCGAACACACCCGCGGCATGACGGTGGTCGACTTCCGAAGGGGGCGCGGCCACACGCTGGGTGTGCATGAGCCGAATACGGACGTTGTCCTCAGCTTTCACGTGGAACGCTTCCGCTCGCTGGTGATGAACACCTATCTCGGTAGCGAGGAGCGCCATTGATGATGAGGGTTTACTTCGCAAGACCCATCTTCACGCCCGCAGAGCGCGAATACAACGCCAAAATTGAGCGCATGATCGACGAACTGGGCATCGATCGGCCACAGTGGAGCGTTGAACCACAGGACAAGAGCGATAGGCGCAGCCGTGCCAAGCGAGTCTTTGACTCGTGTATGCAGGGCATCGAACCAGCCAATGCCCTGCTGGCCATCCTGACCGGCACCGAAGTCGACGACGGGACCGCGTGTGAGATGGGAATTTTCTACGCGTTGATGGAACAGCAGACTGCCCGCAAGGGGATCATTGGCCTGCTTGACGATTGGCGCACCGATGTGCAATCAGAGCACGTACAGGGCAAAGGCCTGAACCAGTTGCTTTTGGGATGCATCCATAGTGGCGGCGAGCTAATGCAGACACCTGAAGCTGCGATGTCGCGACTCAGGCAGTGGCGCGACGAGATCGAGTCGGCCGACATGCCGTCGGGGCAACTCACGATGCCCACCAGCGAGAGGGCAGATTCGTTGTCTGCCCAGGCCGATCTGCCATTCCAGGTCTACTTCGCCGCCCCGCAGTACACGCCCTATGCGCGGGCGTTCGTGGCGGACTGTGCTCAGCAACTGCGTGGTCTTGGTGTACAGGTATATGTGCCACGCGCACGTGCATCGTGTCACCCCCAACTCCCTGAGCCACAGGAGGTGTTCGAGCGAGACTACACGCAGCTCAAGCGTAGCCAGGCAATGGTCGCCTTGCTGGATGGCGCGCAGCCAGACGACGCCGTTGCCCTGGAAATCGGGCTCTTCTACGGGCTGGCGCTCGAGGACAGCTCAAAGCGCGGCATTCTCGGGTACATGACCGACGCGAGAGGAGTGAGACGTGCCAATCAAGGCTACGGATGCAACCACTTCCCCGTGGGTGTAATTGAGGAACGAGGATATGTTACGCACCAGTTCGGCCGTATTCTGGATCAGGTCAACCACTGGTGCACCGATCCGGCATCTGCATGAGACCTGCCGTCTAGCGCACTGGTCCGCAACCGCAGCGTGCGCCCTGCTCTGTGTACCTGGCTCCGCGGAAGGCTGTAGCCCGAGTCCCTAAGCCGTCGTCCTCGGCGTGCTGTAGAAGGCCATGATGTTCTCGATGGGCGTGTCATTCTGGATATAGTGCGCAGTGGACAGAATGTAGCCACCTCCCTTGCCCAGAATGCGACAACGCTCTTGTACTTCGGCCTGCACCTCTTGCGGCGAGCCATGGGGCATGGTGTGCTGGATATCCACGCCACCATGGAACGATAGGCGTGCGCCAAACTCCTTCTTGATTTGTGTCATATCCATACCATCGGCTCTTGGCTGCAGGGACTGCAGAACATCAATACCGAGATCACGGATCAGCTCACCGATGACGGGATACACGGCACCGCACGAATGGTACATGATGTGCACGCCAAAGGCACGGATCGCAATGTTCATGCGCTGGTGTCTGGGCACAACATACTTCTGCCACATTCGCTTGGAGAGCAACAGGCTGTGTTGATGTGCGATATCGTCGTAGGTGTAGACCATCTGGATCCGACCATTCGCTGCCCGTAACACATTCACCAGGTTGGCAATATACAGGTCCGTCAGGTGATCCATGATCGCACAAGGGACTTCCGGGTTCTCGATCAAGTCGATCAGGAAGCGCTCAAAACCCCGTAAAGCCCAGGCCCTTTCAAAGATGCCCCCCACTTCATAGCAGACAAAGTACTGTCCCTGTGCATCAAGCTCATCCAGCTGCCTTATGATGCTGTCGACATCCCAGAATTCCGGCCGTGGCCAATCCCACGTATGGATGTCGGCTGCAGTCTGGGCATCAGCCAAGGGGTATCCAGCGTATTCGGCATAAGATCCAAAGCCATGCTGTTGCGGACGACGCCAGGCGCCGTACGGATCCACTGTAACTCCCCCAGGTCTGATCTGCACAGGTCCCATGTAGTCTGGGGCGACCCAACGCACGTCGATTCTGAGCTTTTGCAGCACCTTGTCCCAGCTGGATACGCCGAGGTGCTCTTGCAGGCGCTGCTTCACCTCCGGCACGGCCCAGAGATCGGCGGGAACCCGATCTGGCTCCTGATGGTTGAGCGCCCGCTCAACCCTTTCGCGGCATGAGAGCCTCCCGGGCCCCGGATCAACAAAGTCGACCGCTTGTCCATGCTTGTCTGCAGAGGCCATTGTCACCTTTCTCCCGGCACCTTTTGTCGATTCACCCACCATTAGAGCTCATCGCGCGTGCTAGTCTGCCAAAGCCAGGAAAGATCAGTATCATTCTTCAGCGCGCGCCGCATTAGTGCCCGGCCCCTGTCCTCGATTTCGTCCACAAGTTGATCCTCGTCTACGGTCGTCAGGCGATGATCGTGCACGACCAACTGACCATTGACGATGACCGAATCCACATCACGACCATTGCAGCAATAGACGAGGTTGTCGAGCAAGCTGTAGTTAGGCGCGGTGTGCAGGCCCTTGATATCGACCACGATCACATCTGCCAGGTATCCAGGCATGATCCGACCCAATTGATCGCCGAGGCCAATAGCTTCCGCAGCATCCACGGTCACCATCTCCAGGATCTTGGCCGCCGGCATCGCCTGCACATCGCGCGTCATCTGCTTCTGCGATGCCCCGGCGATGCGAAGCTCCCCCACGATGTCCATAACGTTGTTAGAGGTAACGCAATCCGTGCCAATCAGTACCTGCGCGCCCATCTGCAGCAGTTCCCACGCGCGCATGGGATTGCCGTACAGCGCATGCCCCATCGGACAATACAAAGGACGTGCACCTGACTTGGCAAGCAGAGCGAGCTCGCGGTCATGCACGAATATGCAGTGTGCAGCCAACACGTCTGGAGCAAGAAAGCCGATGTCGTTTAGGAACTCCACACAGCCCATGCCATGTTGCTCCTGCACGTACTCGCGCTCTTGCGCACTCTGCGCAACATGCAGGTGGAGTTTCACCCCTTCATCGTAAGCCGCCTGTCGTAGACGAAGCAGCCACTCCTTGTCCACCGTATCGGTGGCATGCGGCGCCAGCGCGGGGATGACCAGGGGNNAGCGGCGAACAAAGTCGATGCCCTCGTCCAACTCCTCTTCGCCGACGATCGGCCCTAGGCGGCTCATGATCGTGTGGCCCAAGACACCCCGCAGTCCGAGTTGGCGGGTGGCCCTGGCAACATGTTCGATGTGGAAGTAATGGTCGACAGCACACGTTGTACCACCTTTGAGTGCCTCAGCCGCTCCAGCCAACGCGCCAACGTAGCAGTCTTCGGCAGTAATGGTCTTCTCAACAGGCCACATCACGCGGTATAGCCCATCCTCTACCGCCAGGGTCACGCCCTTCTGAAGGCTCATGCTGAGGTGCGTATGGGCATTGATCAAGCCCGGCAAAACGACCTTGCCGGTGCCTGCGATCACCTGGGCATCTGAGAAACGAAGGGCGAGGTCCGTGGCAGGGCCCACCTCAACGATGCGCCCATCTGCAATGGCAACAGATGCGTCGAAGAGGATTTCTCGCTGCTTGTTCATCGTCACGACAGTCGCGCCTTCAATGAGCAGCACTGGTGGCATAGTCCCTCCTGGAGTGACTTGGGGTGAACATTCTTGCGGACGTGGCATGTATACCACATGGGACTGCACCAGTCAAGAGGGCGATGTTCTTGCCGCGCGGCCAACAGGCGCTGCCGACCCTGCCAGTGTGCGACCGATGCCACCTGGTGCATTTCTTTGCCTCCGGACGCATTCTGTCTATACTTGACAACTGGGCAAGACGATCGTCTGGTAAACGGCGATAAGGAGGTCTCATGATGGATCAAGAACAGCATGCAGAGCAACCTTTGTCCACCTCGCTCGAGCCACCTCAGACACCAGCACTCACACCCACACGTCAACGTGGAGAGAAAGAGGAAAAGGATGAGAAAGGCCGCGAGTCGCGAAGCGATGCGCTGGGCGGCATCATCTGGGCCTTCATTCTCATCGCAGCAGGCGTCATTTTTCTGCTCTACTCGCCGTTAATCGGGTTCGAACAAGACCGCTTTGGCGGTGCATGGAACCTGGTCTTTGTTGCCGTCGGCCTGCTGTTGTTCCTGGAAGTGGCAATTCGACTGCTTGTTGCCAGGTTCCGTCGGCCTGTGGCAGGCGGCCTGCTCTTTGGCTTTGTCATGCTTGCGATTGGCGTCAGTGGCATCACCGGTTGGGACATTACCTGGCCCCTGTTCCTGATTGGATTTGGGGTCATCCTCCTGCTCAGCGGCTTGTTGAAAGGGCGCTTCTAGGCATCTCTTGCAGCAGTGAGTGTTGTCGACTCGTCTGGTGTCAGGTGTCTTGCGACGAGACCCGCTCTGCTAGGACATTGGTTGGCTGCAGGCAGACAGAAAGGCTGATGAGCCAAGAACAACTGTTACTTGACCGGGCCTGCAAAGCGCGATAGAATCGGTTTCGTATCCTAGACTGAGCAGAGGAGGCGACTATGGTCGAGCGAATCGTGCGTCTGATCAAGTTGGACTTTTCGGCGTTCCGTGAGATCGAGTCTGACCCTGCCGCCACATCGCAGGCCGCCATCATCGTAGCTGTCACGAGCTTCATCTCCGCCCTGGGCTCCATGGCCGGCGCTGAGCGACCCTTCATGGCTTTCCTGGGCAGCCTCGTCATGGGCATCGTTGGCTGGATTGTCTGGTCCATCGTGACGTACGTGGTGGGCAAGTCGCTGTTCAAGGGCGGCGGGACTCTGGACCAGATGCTGCGCGTGCTGGGCTATGCCAGCGCGCCCAAGATCCTTGGCGTATTGGCCTTCATCCCATGCCTCGGCTGGCTGGCGGCTTTGGCAGGCGCCATCATCTCCCTGATCGCTGGCGTGATGGCCATCAAGGAGGCCCTTGATGTCGAACTGGGCACCGCCGTTGTTGTCGTGATCATCGGCTGGATTGCCATGGCCATCGTCTCTGCCATCATCGGAGTACTCTTCGGCGGGGTCTACGCCCTGGGAGCAGGCCTGCAGAGGGCTCTCTCGGGCAGTTAGCAGCGGTCGGGGCCTGCACAAGCGTTCTTACGCGCCAGGTGTGTTGAGCACCTTACACATCGTAACCACAACAGACCGGGCTGGTGCTCGGTCTGTTGCTTTGCCTAACAAATCAGGCGCGCAGACGTAGTGTCTTGGCCACTTGATTGCCACCTGAAAGCGTCATTCGCTGGTCTTCGAACGGAGAGACACTTGCACACAGAAACCAGGCAAGAGGAGATTGGGCGAGCCACTCTGTTGTTTGGGCAACCTGCCTACCGCCGAATCGTTCGGGAGATCAGCGCCGACGGGTACCATTGGTGGACAAAGGCTGCTCATAAGCGATACGGCGAGGTAGTGCTTTTTGTCCGGCGTCCAAATGGCAAGCTGCTGTTGCACACCAAGGAGACCTATCCTGAACATACTTGGCGCCTACCATCGGGAACCCTACGCAAGGGTGAGTCCCTGCTGACAGGCCTCCAACGCGAGGCCAAAGAGGAGACTGGACTCGATCTCGCTGTTGAGCGGTTCTTGGCGGTCGTGGAGTACGAGTTCCGTTTTCGGGATTCCGCGATCCCCTTCTTATCGTACTGCTTTCTGCTTCAGGAGCTCGGGGGACAGCTCCAGGTACAAGACCCATCCGAGGGCATCTCTGGCTTCATGGAAGCCTCAGTAGAAGATCTGCTCGGAGTTGCGGTAAAGCTCGAGAGCCTGCCAGGAAAGCGTGCAGATTGGGGCCAATTCCGTGCTTATGCGCACCGCCTCGGGCACGAGCTCCTGCAGAAACAGGCGCAGACTTGAGTTCCTCGAGTTAGGTTGTGAGGTGGTATGCCTGACAGGACCTACGATGTCATTGTGGTAGGTGCTGGGCACGCCGGCTGTGAGGCCGCTCTGGCGGCCGCGCGCATGGGCGCCAGCACTCTCCTCTTGACCATGAACCTGGACCTGGTGGCGCAGATGCCCTGTAACCCCAGCATCGGCGGACCAGGCAAAGGACATCTTGTGCGAGAAATCGACGCCTTGGGTGGCGAGATGGGCCGCAACACCGACCGCACATTCATCCAGATCCGCATGCTCAATTTGTCCAAGGGACCCGCTGTCCGTGCTCTTCGCGCACAGGCTGACAAGCGTCTCTACTCTTTGTCGATGAAACACACCCTGGAGCACACTCCCAACCTCGATTGCGTCCAGGGCACAACAGAGAGGCTACTGGTCAAAGATGACCGCATTGCAGGCGTGGTCACCCAACTCGGACGGGCGTATGCTGGTCGAACCGTGATCTTGACGACAGGCACGTTTCTGGCCGGCCGTATCTTGAGCGGCGAAAGCAGCTACGACGCCGGTCGGGCTGGCGAGTTCTCCTCGGTCGGTCTGTCTGGCTGTTTACGCGGTCTTGGATTCGAGCTTGGCCGCCTGCAGACCAATACACCGCCGCGCGTCGACGCGCGCACCGTCGACTATGCGCTCACGCAGCCGCAGACAGGGTGCGAGTCACCTCTGTACTTTGGACATGGGACCGAGGTTGATCCACTGATCATTGATGGAGTGGCCTGGCTCAACCCCGTATTCCCTGTGACTCAACAGACCCAGTGGCGGCCTCAGTTGCCGTGCTACCTGGTGCAGACCAACGAGTTGACACATCAGGTGGTGCGTCAGCATCTGGACAGATCGCCCATTGCCACGGGCGCTGTGGCCGGCGCTGGACCCCGCTACTGCCCTTCCATCGAGGAAAAGATCCTGCGCTTTCCGGACAAGCGGTCGCACCAGGTCTTTCTGGAGCCGGAAGGGTTTGCCACCAGCGAGGTGTACGTGCAGGGCTTTTTCACCAGCCTGCCAGAGGACGTTCAACTGGCTATGCTTCGCACGATCCCCGCCCTGGCGACCGCACGCATCATCCGCCCAGGCTACGCCATAGAATACGACTTTGTGCCGCCGGTCCAGACCTCAGCGACTCTTGAGACCCGACGGATCGCTGGCCTATTCCTTGCCGGCCAAATTAATGGCACTTCTGGCTACGAGGAAGCTGCTGCCCAGGGTCTTCTCGCCGGCATCAATGCTGCCCGTCAGGTGCAGGGCCGCCCTGCGGTCATCTTGGGCCGGGACCAGGCCTATATGGGTGTACTGGTCGACGATATAGTCACCAAGGACATCAGCGAGCCGTATCGCATGCTCACCGCGCGTGCCGAGTACCGCCTGCTACTGCGCCACGATAACGCGGATGTCAGGCTCAGCCCGCTGGGCCACGAGCTCGGTCTGGTTTCCGCCACGCGCCATGCCAAGGTCGAGGACAAGTGTCAAAGCACCCAGTCCGAACTGGCCAGGCTGGAACGAACGTGGATCTCGCCCACTGTCGCCGCGACCGTGCTGCAGGGAGCGGCTCCCGATGAGCTGCGCAATGGCGTCAATGCTCTGCAACTGCTCCGCCGTCCAGAAGTGGACTACAACCAAGTGGCCTTGTTGGCCCCGCCTCCAGAATCTCTTCCGCCGGAGGTTTCCGAGCACATCGCAATCGAGGCCAAGTATCAGGGATACATCGACAAGCAGCGTGAGGAGGTCGAGCGTCAGGCTCGGCTTGAGCGATGGCAACTACCTCCAGACTGGGATTACGGTCGCGTGCTTGGACTGCGAGCAGAGGCCCTGGAGAAGCTGTTGCGTTTTCGACCGGCGACGGTTGGTCAGGCTTCACGAATCTACGGGGTGAATCCGGCGGACATCTCCCTTTTGCTCGTTCACCTGCGACGCACCGGCCGGTAACCCAGTGTCAGGCGCAGAAGGGGACAATGCTCGGGCTCTCAACCGAGCCGTCCCTTTACATTAAGAGGCAACAGCGCGCGGTAGCTGAGCTCCTGATACAGTACTTCCCAGTCGTTCGCTGCCGTGAGCTCCGCCCAGACGGCATGCAGGCGTCCCAGAGAGTCCACTGCCAGGTTCAGGTCAGTTACACCCATGGGGTCCCTGCGCACCTCTCTCCGAGGAGACCAGAGCGATTCGCTGATGTGGCGACTACAGTACTGGGCAGAGAGTCCATTATCCCAGCCGACGTATAGTTGATTGTTGTCTCTGGTCGCCAGGCAAGGTAGGTAGGCGTCAAGCGCGCTCTCCGATATCTGCTCAGGCATCGACCAGTAGCCCACAGCGCCCTGGGTATACCGGATTCGGTAGTATCCCCCTGATCGCTCTTGCCAGGCCACGTGGGCCCAGCCCCCGGGCCCCACCGCAAGCGAGGGGATAATCGACGCTTCATCGGGCGAATCGGACAGGTCCTCGGGCAAAGACCAGCCAACATCATTCAGGCGGCAGTAGTAGACCTCATAGGGGCCTTCAACGACGTCGCGGTCTTGCCAGGCAACATGTAGCCAGCCGTCATCCGCCGCCAGCGTCGGCGCTCCTCCAAATGCATTTGGAATGGGCTCGTTGATCCAATACGCCCCATTCCAGTAGGCATGGTAGATGACGCTGTAGCCAGGCGTGTTGTCCGCCCACACCACGTGCACTGTTCCATTAGGAGCGACCGACACCGCCGGAGAAGACGAAATCCCGGTGGTGTTGGACACGTTGCGTGGCAGAGTCCACGAGCCAACCCAGCGAGAATGGTATACCTCAAAGTTGCCGCCGAACTCATTGACAAAGACCAGGTGTGCCACACCGTTGGCGTCCAGAGCCAGGGCGGGCTGCTCGCCCCATGCCGCTCGTCGCACTGCAGACCACTGGCCATCCTCGAGCACACGGTGGTAGATGCGACTGCTCTCCTCCCAAGCCACGTGTACCGTACCGTGGAGGGCGGCCAGCGCTGGCGATGTAGACGCCGCGTCCGAGGCTGATACGGCGAACGGAGGGGCAAAGCTCAGCGCGTTACCCTGGGCCACATGGTACTCTGTGATAGCGCGCTGTTGCCCGGCACAACAAGAGTCACTCCTGCCGGGCAGGAGAAGCAGAAGGGTAAGCAGAAATGCGATACTGCTCCTCAGGAAACGACTCACGCAGCACCCCGGTATGGGTAGTCTGACCAGGCCAACGGGCAAAACACCCGGAGCCGCAGCTGATCCAGTCTAGCACAAGCAGCAGCATCGGGCAAGTAATGCCACACCAGGAGAGGCCGAGAAGGGGCGGGGAATTAGCGATTGCGGGACAAACGAATACGCAAGGCCAAGAGCGAGCCGTCACGCCGCAACAGGGAGCGTACCTGGGCCCACATGCCAACTTCGGCTGGCGCACGACTCTCGTCGATGAACGTATTGCGATCCGTCAAGACCTCGCGGCCATCAAGCACCCAGCGAGCTGGCGCGATCTCGCTGACCCTGCCTTCCAAGTCGACATTTGGGGTGAAGCCAGGCATCCTCACACGGATATATTGGCCGAGTACAGAGTCGTCTGGTTGGAGGATGCCCTGTACCTCAGCAAGCATGCCTACCTCAGGGCTGCCCTCGATCGCCGTCGTCGCGTGCAAGCGCACCTGCACACCATTGACCACCCAGTAATCGGCGGCATAGCTATCGATGATTCCCTCAAACTGAACCTCGGCATTGGCCCCTGGCACGGTCACTGTGATCTTGCGTGCCAGCACAATGCCACCATACACGAGCTGTCCCTTCACGTCGGCGAGTGCACCTGGCTGGGGCCTACCCTGGACGGCTGTGCGATCGGACACAAACACCATGCGGTTCCCAACAACCCAGTGTTTCTCGCTAACCTCCTGCACCAGTCCACGAAACTCAAACGGCGCACCTGACGTACTCTCCTGCGTGCTGGGCGTGTCAGTCAAGGGGCCCTGAAGCTGGTCGGCGGCCGAATCAGTGGGCATGGGCACAGCCGACCATCCCCGCACTATCAGTCGTCCGTCACCGCCCAAGTCAGCCTTGACGGTTGCGAATACCCCTTCCGCAGGAACGAGTCCGAAGGCGTTTGCCCCACCAACCGCATACAACTGACCATCTACATCCAGATGGCCCGGGGACGCTTTGCGGACCCACCCAGAATACTTCACCATGGGTTGGCGAACCTGCTCAAGCCACACAGGACAGGAAGACAGCACCATTTCGGGTGGATCTGCACTAAGCGGCGAGATTCGTGGAGAAGACAAGATTGCCAAAAGACCAAGCCCCAGCAACCAGAGCCGAGAGCGTCGCGCAGCGAGCACCCAGGACAAACCACAGGCGACCGCACCGAGACGGTCGTCTGAGCCTCGGTCCAAGATAAGGCGCACTTTGCGGATCACCAGGTAGTCTCGGCCTTTCCGAGGGTTGGGGCCGCAGCGTCGGTAGAAGAGAGAGACTCGCGAGCAGCCACCAGCACTGGGTCTGTGCTCGACTCGAGGCGACCAGTCGGCGCCTGCACAACGATACTGCGCGCCAAAACGGCCCCATCAGGAAGCAGAAGACCGTCTACCTCCACCACAGCATTAATTGCCGGCTGTCCAGATACCTGTGTCTCTGCATTCAGGCGCACACCAATTTCATCCACCACCCAGTAGTCTGCAGTCATGCTCTGAATCTGACCCTCGAATTGGATGCGCTCACTGGGGACGTGGACCAGGATGTGCACGGCCAGCAGCGTGCCATCGCCCCGCCTCAGTGCCTTGACCTCGGCCAACATCCCCTGCACCGGCTGGTTCTCGATCCTGGTATCCGGGCCCACCAAGAGCACATGGCCGCCGACAACCCATTGCCCAGCACCAATCTGCTCAATCAGCCCCTGAAACTCGAATGGTTGGGCACTGGGCTGACTGCGAGGTTGCACTGTGATCTCCACAGCGCTGAGTGAGCCATCCTCCGCGCGCACAGCGACCACGGTCACTCCTGCGCCTATGCCTGCGTGTTGCCGTCCATCGATCCTGGTCTCCGCCGTAAGCCGAACGGGGCGTCCATCGACGGTCCATGAGTCAGTCCCCATCGCGTCAATACTACCCTGGAACTTGACCTTCACCTCACGTGGCGGAACGGGTGTCGGCGGAATCGCCGTCACTGTAGGTGTGC
>DIVN01000161.1 GCA_002435875.1 Anaerolineales bacterium UBA6131 | reverse complement strand
GGGGGATGCTCGCTCCCAACAGACAGCGGGGCTCCCTGCCAGAATACTTCAGCTTGCCGAGCTGCTCGGGAATTCATGTCAAAGCCTTGATGAGAGACAGCCCACCACCAGACGGCTCATGCGCGCCATCCAGCTCCGCAATGAGCTTGTCCATGATACTGGGATGCTAGTAGTCGGAACCGCGGCTGAGGTCGGAGTCACGAGGGGCGGCACCGAGTCAGTGCTAGCACTTCCAGCGTACGAAGATCCCTGGAAGAGGGTCAGCCTTGAACTGGCGACGTTTGTCGTTGACGCATGTCAATCCTGTGTAGAGGAGTTCGAGCCTGTCTTCTAGGGTCGGCGCCTCACGAAGACGTCGTTCCTTCGAAGCATCGCGCCGAGGAGCAGAAACTCGGAAGTCAGCCCCAAACAGGAATTGACGCACAGATAGGGTGAGACGGGGGCTGGGGCGCGAATCGTAACGGGGCGACTGCGAGTTGGCCTGCGTGAAGCCAACGGTCTGGAGTAGAAGAGCATGTCAATTTCGGGTCATGTAAGCGCCAATATCGGGCCGGGTATCGAAGTACGCTACCTGCATTCCAACATTCTCAGGCAGCGTCTGCAGCTGCAGATCAAGCTGCCCTGGGGGTATGACCACAGCAAGCAAGCCTACCCTGCGCTGTACGCTTTGGATGGCAATCGATCGTTCCCGCTGTACTCCACTACGTCGCTGATACTGGAGACCCCGCCTTCCAAGGGCGATGAGACGGTCATCATCGGAATCGGCTACGAGCTCGATCCGGATCGGCTTACAGGCCTGGCGCAGTGGGCGGCGTGGAGGGTTCGAGATCTGACGCCCGTGCACAGCGAGGAGACAGAGCAAGCGTGGAAAGTCAGACTGGCTGCGCAATTGAAGGCACCGGAAATCGTCGTCAGCAGCGGTGGCGCGGCCGCGTTTCTGGAATCGATACGCACAGAGGTCATACCATTCATCGAGAGCCATTACCGCGTCTCCCCTGCTGAACGTGGGCTGGCCGGTTACTCTTTTGGCGGTTTGTTCGTCTTGTACACGCTGTTTCGCAGCCCCGGGATGTTTACGCGCTTCTTTGCAGGCAGCCCTAGCCTGTGGGATGAGTTGTTCCAGTACGAGCGGCAATATGCGGACGCACATCGTGAGCTGGTGGCGACGCTGCTTTGACTGCCGGGGGTTTGGAGTCCAGTCGGCTCGAGCCCTTGCAGCGAATGGCCCATCAGCTGCAGTCGCGGCATTATCCGGGGTTGCACTTGCAGACCATTGTATTCCCGGATGAGGACCACATGTCGGCCTACCCGGCGGCGGTGAGCAGGGCACTGCGTGTGCTCTACGGTGAGAGGCAAGCGGGCTCGAGCAGAGACGCGGAAAAATGAGCAAACTGGGCCCTGTGGGCCACCGCATATAGATCTGAGGCCACATGGATCACCGAGAAGCCAGAAGATACTGGAACGCGAATGCCGAGGTCTGGACGCGCCTGGCGCGGGCAGGCTACGACGTCTACCGCAACCACATGAATACACCGGCGTTCTTTGAGATGCTTCCGAACGTCGATGGTCTCGTCGGCCTGGACATTGGCTGTGGTGAGGGTTACAACACCCGGCTTCTGGCTGTGCGGGGAGCGCAGGTGGTGGCGCTCGACGTGGCTGACGCTTTCGTCCGGCACGCTGCTGAGGCCGAGCAGCAGGAGAAGCACGGCATCAGGTACATGCTGGCGAGCGCGGTCGAGCTGCCTTTTGGACAGGAGACCTTCGATTTTGCCACAGGTTTCATGAGCTTCATGGATATCCCGGAGACCGACCGCGTTCTGGCCGAGGCCTACCGGGTGCTCAAGCCGGGGGGATTCTTACAGTTCTCGATCACCCACCCCTGTTTCGACACGCCCCACCGCAGGAATTTGCGCGACGAACGTGGCCTCACCTACGCCTTGGAGGTAGGCGACTACTATCACAACCTTGAGGGTGACGTGCTGGAATGGATTTTCGGTGAGACACCGGACGAGGTGAAGCAGGGACTGCCCAAGTTCCGGACGCCGCGGTTCACGCGCACGATGAGCCAGTGGCTCAACTCGCTGTTGGATGTAGGGTTCGTGTTGGAGCGATTGGGGGAGCCACGGCCAAGCGATGAGACGGTTCGCAAGCAACCTGCCCTGCAGGACGCGCAGGTAGTGGCTTACTTCTTGCACGTGCGCGCACGCAAGCCGGGGGCGAGGAGCACTGCGCAGGTATGAAGAGAAGGTGCAGAAAACTCCCGTGAACCAGGAGCAGACAAGGAAGCAGGAGCTACGTGAATGAGCCGCAAAGCACTCCTCGATGCCCGGTGAACTCCCGGTACTATCAAAGCGAATCTGACCTGATCGATATGCAGCAGCTGCTCATGGCTGGGCGCTTGCGCACGGGAGATTGGCGCTATTGGCACGTCGGCGAGTTGGCGTGGGATTGGCTCATGGTGGCCTGCCACCTCAGCGCGCGTGAGCACATCCGCCTTTGGCACAACATAGCGGGCGAGTTGGTGGGCTATGCGATGTTAGGCGAGGATTCGGCGTTCAACTGGCAGGTCTTGCCCGAATACGAGTGGCAGGGCATCGAGGAGCAAGCCCTGGCCTGGGCAGCCATGCGCCTGGCCAAGCTACGCCAGACGGACGCCGTGCTGTGGAGCAAGAGCCTGGTGGCCACGGCGCGACAGGATGATGAAAGGCGCATCGCCTTCCTGCAGCAGCATGGCTTCCATTACGGCGGGGAATGGATCGAGGTGAACATGCTGCGTCGGCTGGACGCGACCATCCCCCAGTGCCCAGCGCCTGACGGATATCGGGTGCGCGCGGTTGAGGCAAACGAGACCGCAGAGCGCGCCGCAGCGCAGCGGGCGGTGTGGCAGCCATGGACTGTCGGCGACGTCAGCGCAGAGGATTATGCACGGTTCATGCAGCAGCCCGGCTATGAGCGCGAGTTCGACATCGTTGCCGTCGCGCCCGACGGGGTCATCGCTGCTTATGTCAATGGTTGGCTTGACCCGGTCAACCACATCGGCGATTTCGGTCCCGTGGGCACCAGCCCGAACTACCGACGGCGAGGACTAGGCCGGGCGGTGCTCCTCGAGTGCCTCCGACGCATGCAGGCGAGTGGAATGGACCGGGTTTGCGTCTCCACCAGCGTGTCGAATGCGGCGGCACGGCGGCTCTATGAGTCGGTTGGGTTCCACATGGCGAACACGACCGGGGACTACACCCGGGCAGAGTAGCGCGGTTGCGTGAAAACCTGGGTGCGCCGGCAATTCTTTCGGCGCTGTTGTGAAGGTGGAAGCAGTTACTGGGTTCTGGGCTCTCGCGACAGGCCACTTGCCGGTGCGATTGTGGAGGTGGGGGCGCCATGGCCAAGATTGTGCTAACCAACCTGCATAAGGTCATCGATGAGGCGACGACAATCGACGTTTCTTTACTGGTCGTGAACACAGGGGCGCGGTGAGAAGGGCTGCGGACTGGATTTCATCGCGCTAGGGTAGCGAAAACAAAGACGGATGCACTCCCGCAGTCGAGCAGCAGCATTGCACCTTGTCACACTGACGGACGGTCACGCTATACTTGGGCAATCACTCATGTTGCGATCGGTTTCAGGACCACGGGAATGCTCCCAGCAATTGCCAAGCATCGCGAGTACTGTGACTGTGGAGGCGAAGATCATGTCAGTAAGCAGCCAAGAGATGCAGATCGCCGGAGGGAATGTTAGCAATAGACTTATACGTGCAGCAACGCTGGTGTCGGATTACTGCGCGGCTCGGGCGGGCCTACAGGACCTTGGTGTACTTCGTTCGGCCGCCGCTGTAAACGGCCAATATGCCGAATGGCTGGCGGCACACCTGCTCGATCTGCGTTTGGCTCCAAGCACGACACAGAAAGCAATTGATGCTGTGGACAAGAAAGGTCGTACATACCAGATCAAGGAGCGAACTGTCGACAACCTGGAAGAGAGTACCTCCTTTGACTTCAGGGAACTGAGTACGAAGTTCGACTGGCTATTGTGTGTTTTCTTGTCACGCAGGCTTGACCTCCTTGGATTACTGCGGGTCCCCTACGCGGTGGTGAAGGAACTATGCGTCCAGAACGGGCCGACCAATTTCCGCTTCCGCTGGCACCGGACAGTTGCCCAAGACAAACGTCTCGAGCGACTCGTCTGGCGCGAGAGAAATGGGGGCGGCCGCGTGCCCGACATCGATGACGCAAGGGATGTTGCAGGCTTTCCGAACCCTTCGCCGGCTTTCCTGGGGCAGTTTACACAAGCTAAGAGTCTGCTTCGGAATTACTTCGCCACTCGGGAAGAGTTGAGACGGTTGGGCATTCTGCGTTCAGACGCTGATCTGACGGGCGCCTACGCTGAGTGGCTGGTTGCGGAACTGCTCCACCTAAGGCTTTCGCGGACCACGATTCACAACGGAATAGACGCCTCCGACCAGAACGGCCGAACATACCAGATCAAGGCACGCACAGTCCACAATCTGTCAGGAAGCACTTCGTTTTCGTTCTCGGAGCTGACCACGAGGTTCGATTGGCTGGTGTGCGTGTTCTTCTCGCCTGTGCTCACACCCCTTGCAGTTGTCCGCATACCGTACAGTATGGTGATCGAATCGGTAGTACGTCGGAGCGAGGATAGGGCTCGCTTCAACTGGAGCCAGGCGTTGAGTCAGGATCCGCGTGTTGAGGTACTGTATTGCGACAACGAGTCAGGCTAACCTCAAGGAGTTGATCACACATGACCCAGTTGAATGGCAGCGTCTCGCGAGACAGGCCGACCCCTCGTCGAGCTGGCTCAAGATATCTGCAGCGTGCATCCAGGGCCGTCACGCCATCGAGAGCCAAGACCTGTCGTCCTGAGAGGCGATGCTGCTCTTGCCCAGGATGTGGCCACTTATCTTTGAGCAGTCGGCCGCAGTGCTGCCCATCTACGCCGCAGGGTCTTCACTCCTGGTCGATCAGGTTGAAGCGACCCCTGGGTTGCGTGTATACCGAGTTGATTCAGATTCGCAACTGAGCCAGGCGCTGTGCGGCTCTCTGCACCCCGAGATTGGCCTGTGGATTCCTGACGGCATTGACGACGCTGTCGCAGGCGGGCAGCCGATCGAGCTACAGGGCTATGTGTGCTGGAGCAGACGTTACCAGACCTCAGAGATGCAGGTGCAACTGGAGCAGGCTCTTTCGGAGGCGCTGGGGCAACCGACCTCAATACGTCTCGAGGGCAACTTCTTCTACCCACCTTCTGACAATGTCCTGGCTCCAGGCATCGCAATCATGAATGGAGTGGTCATTCTCCTGGCGATGGGCATCTTTCTGGTGCCAAGCCTCCTGTTCGAAGAGAAACAGAGCAAGACGATGCAGGCCTTGCTTGTTTCACCGGCCACCATCGGCCAAGTTGTGATAGGAAAGGCGCTGGCTGGAGCATTCTATATCCTGGTTGCCGGGCTCATGATCTTTGGCATTTCGTGGGTCGAGGTTGTGCATTGGGACATAGTCATCCTGTTCGTAGTTGGCGCAGGCCTATTCGCAGTCGCGCTGGGCCTCGTGCTCGGCAGCTTTTTCGACAAGCAACAAGACATCGCTGGCTGGATGGCTGCTGTGCTGCTGTTTCTTGTTGCAGTCATGTTCGTGCCCATGCTGGGCCTGGCAATGCCCAAAACTATGGCGAGCATCCTCGCCTTTGTGCCCTCGTCGGCACTCGCGGACATCTGCCGCGCAGCCTTCTCCGAGCATTTTGCCGCGGGACGCATCATAGCTGACATCGCAAGTGTGGTCGCCATTTCGCTCGTGCTCTACGCGCTGGTCATCTGGCGAGTGCAACGGTCAGATCGGTAACCGAACGATACTCGACAAGCTGTGGCTGTCCGTGCTTGCGCGTCCGCGTACCGCCTCCCCTGTATGGCACACTCGGCACCCCCTCCCAGGTCGCTGGCCAATCGACCGCAGGGGCCGCCTGTCACGCGGCCTATCAATTTGCGGCGATCCCTGTGCCAGCACCTTGGCGTAGAGCAGTGCGGCAGCGCGCTGCGCACATTCCCTTGTGTTGACGCAAGGACGCATCGACAATACGCGTGTCCTATCGCCTTAGCCAAGCTGCTGAACAAGGCAGCATGGTGCCTGCCCACATCAAGAATGCGCGCAGTTGACACTAGCGGGCCAAACAGATAAACTTGAGCGCCATTCGAGCCCCGCCTTTAGTGGCTCTCGAATCGGCCTTTGGGGATCACTACAGCCAAGCGCGTTGACTGAGGGACAGAATCATGGAAGCTTCGGACTCGTTTGATGTGCTGATTGTTGGGGCAGGCATGGCCGGCCTCACGACCGCCTCGTACCTCTCGAAAGCGGGCCTCAAGGTGCTGCTCTGCGAGAAGCAAACCAAGACTGGGGGATTGGTCAACTCGTTCGAGCACAACGGATTCGTCTTTGATGGGGGAATCAGGGCAATTGAGGACTCTGGCATCGTATTTCCGATGCTCAGACAACTGGGGCTGGAGATCGACTTCTTGCCCAGTCCCGTCTCCCTGGGCATTGGCCAGGATGTCATACGAATCAGCAACAGGGAGAGCCTGCGCGACTATCAGGCACTCCTAAACCGGCACTTTCCCGAGAATCAGGACGACATTGCAGGGATTGTCCAGCAGATCGCGCAGATCATGGACTATATGGATGTCCTCTATGGCATAGATAACCCTCTCTTCCTGGATCTGAAGTCAGATCCCAAGTATCTGACCCGGACAATCCTGCCATGGATGGTCAAGTACCTTTGGACCATGCCGAAGCTGGCAAAGCTCTACAGGCCCGTTGACGAGTATCTCGCCACATTCACCAAGAACCAGGCACTGATCGACATGATTGCCCAGCACTTTTTCCAAAAGACACCTGCATATTTTGCGCTGGCCTACTTCAGCCTCTACCTGGACTACCAGTACCCGAGGGGAGGCACCGGCACGCTGTCCCAGGCGATGGAGCGTTTTGTGCTGGAGCATGGCGGGGAAATTCAAACAGAGACCGAGATCACTAGCGTTGATCCCGCGATAAGCCTGGCCACAGATGCGCTTGGCAATGGCTACCACTACAAGAGAATGGTCTGGGCGGCAGACATGAAGGCGCTCTACCGGATTCTCAGGCTAGAGTCCATGACCGATAGCAAGGTGGTGGAGGGCATCCATGCGCAGGAACAAGCCATGTCGGGCAAAGTCGGTGGGGACTCGATCTTCACCCTCTACCTCGAGGNNCCTGGACAAGGCGTACTTTGAGCAAATCGCCAGCGCGCACTTTTTCTACACGCCTTCTCTGCGCGGGTTGTCACTGGCCAGTGTGAAAGATCTGTCTCACAGCGATGGGGATGGTTCTCCCCGGTTTGTAGACGACAAGGCCTGCATCCTCGCCTGGCTGGAACGTTACCTCGACCTCACCACTTACGAGATCTCTTGCCCAGTCCTGCGCGACCGCAGCCTCGCCCCAGAGGGCAAGACTGGCCTCATCGTCAGCTCGCTGTTCGACTATGCCTTGACCAGGCACATCCAGACGATGGGCTGGTATGAGGAATTCAAGCAACTGGCAGCGGAGCACATGGTGCGGGTGCTGGACGCCAGTATCTTCCCGGGGCTCAAGGCTGCGGTGATGGAGAGTCTGACTTCCACCCCGTTGACCATCGAGCGACTCTCGGGCAACTCGGACGGCGCCATTACCGGATGGGCATTCACGAACCAGCCCATCCCCGCGGTAAGCACGCTGCCCAGAGTGGCCAAGTCGGTGCTGACGCCCATACCGAACGTCTATCAGGCGGGGCAGTGGACCTTCAGCCCGTCCGGCTTGCCCATCTCCATCCTGACCGGCAAGTTGGCTGCGGACCGGGTGCTCAAGGACCTGGGGTGAGTCCCGTCAGCTGCATGCTGCGGTCCCAGACCTGCTTACCCTTGGCTCGGTCCAGAGCATGGGCTGCCGGCTTTTCCTCGATGGTCAGGTAGAAGAAACGGCCAGTGACCTCCGTCAGCTCTGGGGCAGCAGCAAGATAGTAGAGGGCCTCACCTGAGATGGCAGCGTCTTTGAGTGTCGGCCAGACGATGTGATGCAGGTACCAGCGGTACAGGGGACCGTTGTTGTTGCCGATGTTCGTCTTCACATCGCCGGGGTGCATGGCATTGATGGTCACCCCGGAGCCCTGTAGCCGATCAGCGAACTCCCACGTAGTTAGAAGCTGAGCAGTCTTGGACTGGCCGTATCCACCCAGGCCGGTGTAGAGACGATGCTCCCAGTGTAGATCGTCCAGGTTCACCCCAGCAAACCGGTGGCCCTCCGAATTCACATGAATGATGCGGGAAGGAGCGCTTGCCTTCATGCGCTCCAGCAGCAGATAGGTCAGCAGGAAGGGGGCGAGATGGTTCACGCAAAAGACAGAGTCAAACCCCGCAGCGGTGAGCGTGCGCGTGGTGCAGAACAGCCCGGCGGAATTGAGTAGCACGTCTATGCGGGGGTACTCGCTCAAGAGTTGGTTGGCTGCCACCCGCACCTGCTCAAGATCAGTGAAATCCGCCTGTACAATGTCGACGGATACCGGGTACTGCATCCGTATTTGACTGCGCACATCCCGCGCCTTGTCCGGGTTGCGCACGAGCATGACGATGTGCGCGCCTCCACGGGCCAGACGCCTGGTTGCCTCTAACCCCACCCCAGAGGTGGCCCCTGACACGATGCACACTTTACCTGACATTGGAGCAGTCGTCGACCGTTGGACAGCCCGGCTGTTGGCCATGAACATCAGCTCATCCGGCAGGTTCCACTTCACCTTTGCTTCCTCTTTCTAGCCAAAGAACTTGTGCATGAACTTGCGGTAGGGTCCCTTGAAGTACGGGATGCCATTGAAGATGTCTCCCCAGAGGTCGTAGTAGTCCCGCTGGTCGATGATCCTGCCGTCTTCATGCAGCACAAGCCTGGTGGTTCCATAGATTGGCGTGCTCGGAGACCTGCGGAAGACCATGGTCATGGTCCAGTTCATGAAGATGACATTGCCATTCTGAGCAATGGAGTGGATGTCCATCCGCAGCTCTTCACAACGCTTGGTCAGCCGTTCGCAGAGGGCCACGAATTCGGCGATGCCTTCGATCCGTTGAATGGAATCCTGGAACACGATATCGGGGTGATAGTACGGATAAATGTGTGACCAGTCAGGCTTGCCCTGGGTGTTGTAGGTCTTGGACCACAACTCTTTGACCGTATCGATGTTTAGCGTCATTCGTGGGGCCAGGGCAGCCCGCGCGACCGCATCTGCGTCCGTACTCTCGTGCTCAGTACCCAGGTGATCAGTCTCCACTAGACACTCCTATTGTGCGGCAACCTGCGGCTCATGCCGTTTGGATCAACGTCCTGCGAGAGGCTACTCTGGCTTTGCGCGATCGCTGCACTTCACTGCAACCTCAAGAGGAGACCTTCCGCCGTTGTTGCGGGCATCTGGCAGGTAAAGTTCGTGCAAACGTAGGCGGTGGCTCGATTCTCCAGGGAGCGCTGCACCGCGATGAACGATGCCAACGCCTCGATCTCTCCACCTTGTGGCTCTGGATGCAGCAACACAACCGCGTTAGGCTGATAGTGCGATGCTACGGCGGACAGCAAAGCCTGGGTGTCGGAGGCGCCTGGATTCCCGGCGATGACCACCTCGAATGCCGGCCCCAGCAGCAAGTCGAGCGCCACCAGAAACAGGGTGTGTGCGCTGGGAGCATTGGAGGCAGCCTCGCCAAACAGCCGTGCAATAGCTTCTGCGCGCTGCAGAAGCTCTGTGTCTCCGGTCAGGTGACCCAGCCGTAGCAGATTGAGCATAGCCATCGAGTTGGAGGAAGGGATCGCCCCATCGTAGAGCTCCTTCTGGCGGACGAGAAGTGGCTCGCCGAGGACACCCGTGGAGAAGACCCCGGCAGAACGCTCATCCCAAGAGTCGGCGAGCAAGATACGGTTGAGCTCCAGC
>DIVN01000167.1:7729-8519 GCA_002435875.1 Anaerolineales bacterium UBA6131 | reverse complement strand
GCCCGCGGTGGCTTTTACGCCGAGTTGTACAAGAGCCAGTTTGAAGCCGCCGAGGTCGAGGACAGCGCCCCGGTGCCCCTGTACCGCTCCAGCCCTGCGCCAGGGATGGCCTAACTGAAACGCTACGATGGGTCCGCCGGAGAGCACGCTCTCCGGCGGGCGCACCTTACAATCGGGAGGACGTTGACCATGCCATCGCTTCGTGAGCACATGCAGGAATACCGCAAACAGCTACAGGCGGGCGTCATCCAGCAGGCTTATCGCGGCTTGATGCAGTACATGCTTGACCTGCGGACCCACTTTGCCAAAGAGCATCCGGATATGGCCCCGGGCAATACCTACTTTGGCTATATGGACATGACCTACTTCCCGCTCTTCCCGGCTGCGCTAAAAGAGCGCAAGCTCAAGATCGCCATCGTCTTTCTCCATGAGGCCTGCCGCTTTGAGGTCTGGCTATCGGCGAACAACAAGCAGGTCCAGGGGGCCTACCTTACGCTCTTCAAGGAGAGCGGCTGGGACAAGCACCGCCTTGTGCCCACCGCCCAGGGGTACGACTCCATCGTCGAGTCGGTCGTGGCGGACAATCCCGACTGGGGCAACCTGCCGGCACTTACCGCGCAGATCGAGGAGGGGACGCTGGCATTCATCCAGGATGTCGAGGGCTTCCTGGCCAGATACCCCAATCACGGCTAGCGCGGTTCCTGCCCTTCACCCTGCCTGCCGGCTGAAATGCGGCAGGCCCGTTGCTCAGCCCATGTCGACCCCGCTTCCGCGTGCCGTGCGTCTGCCC
>DIVN01000167.1:0-7724 GCA_002435875.1 Anaerolineales bacterium UBA6131 | reverse complement strand
CTGCACATATCCCGTCGCCTGCGCGACCCTCCACAAGGCGAGCAGCCCAGCCAATCGCAGCGCGCGCCTGCCGCCCGTTTGCCACAATCTCTGGCACGCCCACAACGGCCACTTGAGCTGAAAGTCCAGGTCAGAGCGGGCAGGTCGCCAGGGTCGTCGCTGACTCACCCGGTAAAAGGCGGCAGCCCCACGCCCGCGTCGCACGTGCTGCCGCCAGAAATCGCGCGCGTTCAGCTCAGGCGCGTGGCGCACGATCACCTCGGGAGCAAAGACCAGGCCCATGCCGTGCTGACGCCAGCGTTCGCAAAAGTCACGGTCCTCTCCAGCAGCGAGCGGGAAGTGGGTGTGGTCAAAGCCCCCCACCGCCGCGAACCCCGCCGCGGGCAGCGCCAGGTTGTTGCTGGCCAGGAAGCGCGCCTGCGCCAAGTCGGCGTTGTAGCATCGGTACATCCATTCCAGGATCCACTGGCTGACCACGGCCTGGGGATTGTGGGTCAGGGCGTTCACACTGGGCCCGCCGATGGCACTGGTGGGCGCGGTTTCGAGCCTGGCCTCCAGGGCCGACAGCCAATCCACAGCTGGCGTGCAGTCATCGTCGGTGAAGGCCAGGAATTCACCCCGGGCCTGTGCCGCGCCGGCGTTGCGCGCGGCGGCTGGCCCGGCACTGGCCTGCGATAGCAGCATAATGTCTAGCTTTGTGCGGAATGGCGCGATGCTCGCTTCGAGCGGTGTGTCGCTGCCATCGTCCACGACGACAACCTCAAACCGGTCGCTCGGGAAGTCTTGCTCGCTCAGCGCCTGCAAAAAGGCCGCCAGCGGGCCTGGACGGTTGTGCGTGGGGATGATCACGGAGACCTGCGGGTTGACCATCAGTTCCGCCGTTCCGGTGAGCTGGCCACCGTTGGCCAAGCCGCAATCCCGTCTACCATGACCGGCGCCTGATCTCGTTACGGTGTTCCCAGAGTTGCTCGCACAGTCCCACGAAGTAGGCGACCATCAGCACACCGAAGAGCAGCAGGTGCAGCGCGAGTTCTGGGATCGACACGCCGAGGTGTCCCCTGACGCGCACCATGGTCGCGATCCCCTGTAGCAACCGCTTCCCTGCCAATGCTGCCGCGCCCAGCGGGCCAAGCTTGAGCAGCGCACCGCCCGGTGCCAAGGGGTCGGCCAGCTTCATGGCCACCGAGTTGACCGCCATCTCCCCGCGCCACAAGCTCACCAGCTCAGCCCACGAATAGCTCCGATGGACCACTTTCATGGTCGGCCGGTAGTCGATGGTCAAACCCATCTTGCGCAGGTTGCGCGACAGCAACACCGCACCCGCTCCACCCGTCAGGATCACCTCAGACCGTGGCAAGGCCGCTGCGAGGAGGTCGGGCGCAAGCGCCAGGTTGTCGTCCCAGGCAAAAGGAGCCTGTCCCGGCGTCGTCGCGAGATACTCGCCGTGCACGGAAAGTGCATGCAGGCGGTCGATCAACCGCGCACCGACCTGCCAGCGCCTGCCGGTCATCACCCGCGAGCCGGCTTCCACCTCTCGCCGGATGGCGGCCACCCAGTCGTCGCATGCCTGGCAGTGAGCGCTCAAGATGGCTACCGTGCCTGCACTTAAATCGGCAAGATACCTTCGAATCGCCTCTGCCCATCCGAGCATGCTCTCCTCACGCAGCAGAAGCGCGCTTGGGAGCTCACTGGCGACGATTGCTGGCGCGGCGTTGGCGTTGGCGTCCGCGATGACCACTACCTGAAAGCCGTCCTCTGGCTGTTGCGTGCCGAGCGACCGCAGGCAGGTACGCAGGTCATCCTCGTCGTTGCCGACGTAGATCACGACGGTGATAGGGTGGCGGGCGTTATCCCGGATCGCGTTCACAGGTTGTTGTTCAGCAGGCGGCACAGCTGCGTGCACTTGCGGCTCTCCTGGCGGATGATGCGGGCCTGTTGGCTGTACCAGGCTCGTTTGGGGTCGTCGCGCAATACGTTGCCGATCGGTGGGAACCCGTAGCACAGGCGCATGTCCCCGTACGGATCGACATAAAGTCGTGAGAGGGTGCCCACGCAGGGATACTTCAGCACAGACTGGGGGTTCTCGTAGTAGGGCACAAACCGCCGCAGCTGGAACGGTGGGTTCAACACCGGCGCTCCCGCGGCTTGCAGGCGCAGCACCTCAGCCATCTGTCGGCGCAGCGTGTCCAGGTCGCGCACCCAATTGGGATCGCCCTGCCCGCCTCCCGCGGCGATGGGCGGCATCTGCCGATGCTCGGCGAAGGCATAGTGTACCTCCACCGGCGCCAGCACCTGGAAGAGGAGGCCGGTCAGCCCGCGCTCCACGGCATAGCGCGTCAGTGCCACCAGCTCGCCGCAGTTGGCCTGCGATACGACCGTGGCCAGGCACAGGTCCATCCCGGGCGGGACCTTCTGCCAATCCTCAATCGCCTGCAAGATGCGCGCCTGGCTCCCGGGTTTGGCCCGCGTGCGGTCGTGCGTGTCCGCATCCAGGTGGTTCAAGGACACGTGCAGCCGGTCCACGCCGATCTGCCGCAGCTTGTCCAGGACTTCCCTGGTGAGCGACCAGCCGTTGGTGATGAGCACGATATACATGCCGTGCTGCTTCGCCAGTCGCAGGAAGGGCAGCAGGTCGGCTCGTTCGAAGGGCTCTCCGCCAGAGATCGACATACGCCGCCGCGCCACCAGGGCCTCTAGCCGCTCTAGTGCGGTCGCCCACTCTTCCAGGGTTAGCTCTTTGCGCACAGGTGCGGTGCGCCACTTGGAGCATGTGGGGCAGCGAAAGTTGCAGGCATCGGTGATGTCCACCTGCAGATACAGTGGCCTTGGCACCAGCCCGCTGCGCAGCATGGCCTGTTTGGCCAGCTGTGTCGCGTCACGGCGCAGCCCGTCCAGGGCCTGATGAGTGCTGGAAACGAAATGCTGGGCAGTGGGGAGCAATGTCCCTCCTGAGAACAGTATAGCCGCAGGCGGCGCTCATGGCGGCGGGCCCATTCTAGCGCTCTGCGGCGTTTCTGGTCAACTGTAGCAGGAGTCGATGCCCCTGTCTGGCCTGGTGGAATCTAGGCCAGGACCTCGCTTTCCAACAGCTCTGCTGCCAGATCCTCTGCCCCCGCGAGTTCGTCCGGCGGCTCGCCGTTGGGCACGCCACTTGGCATGTCTTCCTGCTCTGGCTTTGCCGCCGCCTGTTCGCTCGGCTCCGGCAACAACCGCTTGCGGCTCAGCCCGATGCGCTGCCGCTCTCTGTCCACGCTCAACACCAGGACCTGCACCTCTTGCCCCTCGCTCAGCACCTCGCTGGGGTGTTGCACGAATTGGTGGTCAAGTTCAGAAATATGCACCAAGCCATCCACTCCGCCCAGGTCCACAAACGCGCCAAAGTCGACCAGGTTGCGCACCGTGCCCGTTGGGATCTGTCCCTCCTCGATCTGCGCAAAGAGCTCCGCTCGCCGCGCCCGGGCCGCCCTGCGTTGGGAAAGGATCAGCCGTCGACGTCNNCCTCGATCACGACCAGACGCAGCGTCTGCCCCACCAGAGCTTCCTTGGTGTCGTTGCTGCCCGCAGGCGCTATGCTGAGGTGTGAGTTCGGCACAAACCCGCGCAAGCCGCCAAAGGCAACCACTACACCCCCTCGGTTGGACTCGACAACCTCGCCATCCACCAACTGTTCGCTGTCCAGTAGCTCTTCGGCGCGCAGCCAGTCCTGGTGCTGCAATCCCTGGCTCACCGAAGCCGGCACGAAGCCATTGCGCGCCGTGCTCGAAAGCAGCCTGACTGGCACGAGATCGCCAACCTTTAGGCCGTCGACATAGTCGTTCTGTAGCTGCGATAGGTCACGCGATGTAACCAGACCGTCGTTCTTGGCTTGCTCAAGGTGCACCAGCATTTGCCCATCGCCCAACGATAGGATCTGCGCCAGCACTACTTGGCCGCGGTACATCGGCCCGTTCCTGCCGCCGACCCACTGCTCGAACCATGTCCCTGTTTGGTCGCTCATCTCGTCGCTCACCATGCCCTCCCCGAGTACCGGTTCAGGCGCTGTTGACGCTTCTGCTCCTTGCGCAGGCCCTTACGGCGTGCAGCCCGGCGCTTCTCGCTGTTCGAGACATAGTAACGTTTCTTCTTCACCGCACTCAGAATGCTCGCGCGGACCACGCCCTTGCGAAAGCGCTGCAAAAGCGAGTCAAATGACTCTTCCTCGCGCAATACGACTCTCATAAGGCATTGCCTCCTTGTAGTGTGATTGCCAAGCGCACTGCGAGCAGTTGATATTCCGTGCGCCTCCATGGCATTGGATAAACCAAGCGCCGGCCGGAGCTTAATGGCTCGCACTGGCACCGCAGAACAGCCACCGACTTGTACCGTGCGTGTGTCGCTTCGATCTGGCGGTCAAACGCTAACCCTGGAGTCGCGTTGCTGAATCCAGCGGCTGGGGTGTCGATCCGCGCAGGCGCGTCAGCGCATCGTTCAGCCAGCCGACTTCTGCTGCGGCCACTGTACGCGCGTACCTCAGCGCCAGGGCGGTTCCCGAGTCGTCGCCTTCTGGTCCTCCAAGGCTGTGGCCAAGTCGCGCCAGAGGACCAGCTAGCTCGGACTTGCGTCGCTCCAATTCGGCGACCAGCTCGGCCGGCGATCGGCTGTTGGCTGCAACAAGGCGCATGGCGAACGCTCTCGGTGTGCCAGGTGCGCTGGGCTGCTCAGTCCACTCTCGCAGCAGGCGTCGCCCCTCGTCGCTTATGTGATACAGCTTCTTGGGTGGTCTGTTACCCTGTGCCACAACCTCAACTGTCGCCAATCCATCCTGCAATAGCCGACGTAGTGCGGGATACAGACTGCCGCAGCTTGGTGCACCGATCAGCCAATTCAGATTCTCAAGAAAACGCATAATGTCATAGCCTGACATGGGCCGCTCAGCGATCAATCCGAGAATGAGGTAACGAAACCCCACTCTGTTCTCGGTCATCCTCTCATCTCCTTGCCATCGGCTCGACCAACTGCGCGAGTCGTCCGCTCGGGTGAGCCCTGGCCGTCTGCACGGAAAGCGTCAGCCGCGCGCAGCGCGCTCGCAAGCTCGGTTCTGCACATCTGGGCCCAAAGCGAAGTATGGCGCGCTCTTGTCCCTGGCCGCCACCATTTGCAGCACTCCGCCGACAAAACGAAGCCCACTTGACGATCANNTCGTAGCGGACGGCTGCGACTCGGGTGCCTCAGCCGACGCAAGGCCAACTTCTCGATCTGGCGAATTCGCTCCCTGGTCAGTGCATACTTCACCGCTACTTCCTTCAGCGTGTGCGGATGTTCGCCTCGCAGTCCATACCGCAAACGCAGGATGCGTGCCTGGCGAGGCGTCAGCGTCGCCAGCACCCTTTCCATTTCTTCCGCCAGCAGGGCATCAGCCGCGCAGTCCATTGCCACCGGGCTGTCCTGGTCCTCTAGCAGGTCCTGTAACTCCTCATCGCCTTCCTCACCGACCGGCTTCTGCAGAGAGAGCGTTCGTTGCGCCACGCGCATCAACCAGCGCACCCGGGTCGGACTTAGTTGCAGGCGATCACCGATCTCTTCGCAGGACGGCCGTTTGCCGGTGTCTTGCTCAATCTGCGCTGCGGTCTGATAGATCTGGCGTACCTTGCCGCCCACGTGACAGGGCAGGCGGATGACGCGGCCTTGCTGGTTCAGCGCCCTCCCAACCGACTGGCGGATCCACCAGGTCGCGTACGTGCTTAGCTTGCATCCTCGCCGGTGGTCGAACTTGTCAATCGCCCGCATCAGGCCCAGGTTACCTTCCTGTATGAGATCCAGCAGCGGCACACCCATGCCAGCGTAGCGCTTGGCGATACTCACCACCAGCCGGGTGTTGGCCCTGATCATGTGCGTACGCGCGTCCTGCCCCGCCTGCACATCTTGCTGATAGCTCCGACGCACCTTCGGCACCAAGCCTTCTTCTTTCAGGCGGTGCTCCGCGAGTCTGCCCCGGTCTATCACCCTGGCCAGTTGCTGCTCTTCCTCTCTGCTCAACAGGGGGACCTCAGCCATCTGCCGGAAGTACATGCCCACCGAGTCGTGGCTGTCGACCTCACTAACATCCGGCGCTGCCTCCTCATCCTCGCTTTCTTCCTCGTAGTCCTTTGCCTGCAGTATGGTGAGGAGGGCCCGTTCGTCAGGTAGGATTACGTCGATTCCCTTCTGTTCGAGTACTGCCATTACGCGCTGCACGCGGCTCAGGTCGATTTCGGCTTCTGGAAAGAGCTCGAGCAGGTCATCTACGGTGAGGTGTCCCTGTTCTTCGGCTCTCTCTACCAGCTCTCGCAGAGGATCGGCCGTCTTGAGGGACGGCAATTCGCTGGTTTCCATCACTCGTGTCTGCATTAGCGTCATCTTTTCAACACCCCCGCGACATCGNNTGCTGCTCGATTTCTCGCGCACTCGATACATAGCCTGGTATCAGGCAAAACCGCCAAGCGTTCTGGATTGATCTTTCCCCCGCAGTGGGTGCACGTGCCATAGCTACCAATCTCTACCCTGGCGATTGCCTCCTGGGTGCTGGCCGCATGCTTTCTCAGCTGCTGCAGCAAGGCCCTGTTGCGCTCCCACTCGCTAATCTGCGGGTCCGCCTGTCCTGGTTCACCGGGGGCTGCCCGCTTGATATCTTCCTCCAGCGACGCAATGCGATGGTTCAGCTGGTTCAGGCGTTGCTCCAGCCCGTGCCTTCCTTTCATCACTGGTTCCTCCTTTGTCGTGCGGTGCTATGCCAGGCCGTCCTGAGAAGCCAGACACCGTGCATGGTGGGTGGTGCAGCGTGCTGGGAGAGTTGCTGCTGCTCGACGTGAGTGGCTCGCCAGGCTGTCGTGCACTGCGCTGCAGATCTACCTTGCATCTTGCGCAGTCTCGTCCATGTGGTACCTTCGAGGGTGTCGTGGGACAACGGGCTGTCATGCGAAAAACAATCATGCCCCACGCCGGCCTGTCCACGATCGGATATATCGATTAGCTACATTATACCGAGGATAGCCACATACGTCAAGGCCCTGTCCTGCGTTTGAGGTGATGGCAGGCAAGGGCAACAGGTATGTTCGGCGAGACGCCGGAGCCGCTCAGCCGGTGGCGGGTCGTTCAGTGCGAGGCGATATTCAGCACCGTGGCCATCGCGTACAGCGCCCCAAAGGCGAGCCACAATGACTGGCTCAGGGGCCACAGCGGCCACCAGTAGAACATCTCCGTCGCCAGATACAGGAACACATAGGGTAGCAGTACGGAGACCTGCAGAGGGCTGCGAAAGGGAATCTTGGCGACATAATCGGCCCAGTAGCCAAAGGCCGCAAAGGCCACAAAGAGGAATCCACCCAGCCAGAACGACCAGCTCTTGCCGCCGCGCAGCAGGATGATGCTGATGATCACTGCGGGTATGCACAGGGCGTAGACGATCCAGCCGTACCTGACCGTGTAGCTCTCAAAGAAGCGCTCGCGCACCGCGAAATGTACGACGAGGATCGTCTGAAACAGGAATGCCCAGAACACGAACAGCTTGTCCAATCGGTCCCATTGTGCCACAGTGTGCCTCCGCTTCAAACCTATCCAGCGCCTCTGCTCTGTGCGTCGCGGCCGTGGCGGCGCACCGCTGAGCGCCCGCCAACGCCATCGTCACCTGACGGATCACCTTGTCCGCTCGGCGCGTCGAGAACGATATATCCCGCACACAGTGAACAGAGTGAACACAGTGAACACAG
>DIVN01000269.1 GCA_002435875.1 Anaerolineales bacterium UBA6131 | reverse complement strand
GTTATCAATACTACCGTCTCAACGTGGAACGTCTGGGGAAACATGTCGATCGGTTGCACGTGCTCAACTCGGTAGCCGTGTGTGGATAGCATCTGGATGTCGCGTGCCAGTGTGGCAGGATCACAGGAGACGTACAGGATACGATGCGGCTGAAGGCGGCTCAGATGGGCCAAACTGTCGTTGTCTGCGCCGCTGCGAGGAGGATCCATGACGACCAATGTGGGCTGCACGTCGAGCGATGCCAGGCCTACGTCGACAGGCTGATGTATGAAGGTCACATTGCCTGAGGATCCAGCGTTAGCCAGGGCATCGGCAATCGCGGCGGCGCTGCTCTCAATGCCCAGTAAATGCCGGCATTTACCGGCGAGCCCGAGAGAAAGGGTGCCGACTCCACAGTAGGCATCCACAAGCACGTCATCTGGGCCCGGGGCCAGCAGCTGGCCTACCAGTTTGACAAGCACCTCTGCTTGGGACGTATTCACCTGGAAGAAGCTGGGGGCGGAGATGCGGAAAGTGCGGCCAGCGATTTGCTCAAGAATGAAAGAGTTGCCAAAAAGGGTGACTGGGGTTCGGTCCGAAAACATGAAGACACCAGAGACGTCCAGGTCGACCTCGATCTCCGGGGCCAGGTCATCGGCGGTTTCCAGGATCATCATCAAGTCGCCAGTGCGCACTCCAAGCCGCATGGAGAGACGTTCGAGCTCTGGCAGGTCGATGTCAAGAGCATCAAAGAGTTCTTGGAGCGGCGGTTCCAGCAGCAGGCAGCTCTCTATGGGTACAACCTTGTGGCTGGCGGCGGCCATGAAGCCGAGCCTCCCGCAGTCGTCCACGGCGAACTGGGCGTGATTGCGGTAGTGCCATGGGTCGGCCATGCCGATGGTGGGATGGACGATCGCCTGGTCCAGACCAGCAATTCTCTGGAGTTGGGTGCGGACGATGGCCTGCTTGTACTCTAGCTGAGAGGAGTAAGCGATATGCTGCCAGTGACATCCGCCGCACGCGCCAAAATGCGGGCAGGGTGGGCTGATGCGTGCTGGTGACGGCTCTAGCACGTCTAGCAAGCGAGCCTGAGCATAGCGTCCTTTGTCCTGGACAATGGCCACCCGCACCGTCTCGCCAGGGATTCCTTGTGGTACGAAGAGGACCTTGCCCTCGTAGCGACCTACGGCAGAACCTCCGTGGGCGATGTCCTGCAAAGTTACGGTAATGCCTTTCTCCACCCGGCTCCTTCCTGAATCAGTATTGTCCGCCTGCGCTCAGCCACAGAGCGACTTTGATTGGCACTTGCGCGTGGGCTTCTGCTCCTGGTTGCCACTGCGAGCTGGCCATACCTGAGCAGGTCGAGGGGGCCAACACCGACATGGTGCTATGCGGAGCGCAGTTTCTCTTCAAGCAACTGCGAGGCAAGCTGGGGGTCCGCCCTGCCCTGGGTGGCCTTCATGACCTGGCCCACCAGGAAGCGCAGCACGGTCTGCTTGCCGCCTTTGTACTGGGCAACGATATCCGGATGAGCATCAAGCACACTGTCCGCAAGCGAGGCCAGGCGGTCGCGATCTGCTATTTGCCCAAGTCCCTCTGCGACGACGATTTCCTTCGGCGCCTGTCCTGTCTCGAACATGACGCGCAGGACGTGTTTGGCAGTGGGTATGTTGATGGCGTTTTCTGCCAGGAGAGCCAGCAACTCTACCAACTGACGCGGCGGGATGCGCACGTCTCCGATGTCTCGGTGGGCCGCGTTGAGCAGGCCGAAGAGATCGCCGGTGATCCAGTTGGCAGCGACCTTGGGCGAGATGTCAAGCTCCCGCCCTGCGTTAGCAGCAGCTTCGAAGTATTCCGCAGTGTCGCGGTCTTCGGTGAGAAGTGCAATCTCGTAAGGTGACAGGCCATACTGTGAGGCAAAGCGAGTTCGCCGTTGCTGCGGGAGCTCGGCCATTTGCTGGCGTAAGCGTTCGACCCACACCGTATCAATCTCGAGCACTGGCAAGTCCGGCTCTGGGAAGTAACGATAGTCCTCGGCGGTCTCTTTGCTGCGCTGGACGTAGGTGACACCCTTTTCCTCGTCCCACCCTCTGGTCTCCCGGTCAATTGGCAGGCCCTGCTGCAGGGCTCGCTGTTGCCGCTCAATCTCGTACTCCACGGAGCGGAGGAGAGCGCGGAAGCTGTTCAGGTTCTTGATTTCAACTCGCGCGCCCAAGGTGGAGGAGCCTTGGGGGCGGATGGATACGTTGGCCTCGAAGCGCATCGCGCCCTGTTCCATGTTACCTGAACAAAGGCCGAGGTAACGCAGAAGGCGACGCAGCTCAAGAGCATACTCGCGGACCTCGTCCACTGAGGACATATCAGGCGCAGTCACAATCTCCATCAGCGGAACACCCGACCGATTAAAGTCGATCAGGCTGCTGCCGCCGACGTGGGTTAGCTTGCCCGTATCCTCCTCTAGGTGTACATCGCTGATGGCGATGCGTTTGATGGTGGCGTCGACCTGGATGTCGATCCAGCCATTACGACCAAGTGGAGATTGGGATTGCGAGATCTGATAGCCTTTGGGGAGGTCGGGATAGTGGTAGTTCTTGCGGTCGAACCACGATCGTTCAGGTATTCGGCAGTTCAGGGCAAGCGCGGCAATGAGCACCTGCTCGACAGCCTGCCGGTTGGCCACCGGAAGAGCACCTGGCATGCCGAGGCAGACGGGGCACACCAGGCTGTTGGGTGGGCTTGGCTGTTGGCTATCACCACCACCCACTGCAGATGCGGGCACCTGGCAGCGGCAAAACATCTTGGACGCCGTGCACAGCTGGGCGTGTGTCTCGATGCCAATCACAGTCTCGTAATCAGACAATGATCCTCCGGACGCGGATGCAGATGGTCAAGTGAGCCTGTCCAGCATGGGTCGAAATCAAATCAGCGTGCTCAGGGGTTCGTAACTGGCTCCGAATGCCTCAGCCACAGCCCGGTAGGTGATATGGCCAGCATAGGTGTTGACGCCCTTGGCCAAAGCTGCATCACCCTTCACCGCGGCTGCCAGCCCCAGCCTGGCGAGTTTGAGAGCATATGGTAAGGTAGTGTTTGACAGTCCATAGGTCGATGTTCGAGGGACTGCGCCAGGTATGTTGGGCACGCAGTAGTGAATGACGCCATCAACCAGGAACGTTGGATCGCTGTGCGACGTAGGACGTGTGGTTTCAATGCATCCTCCCTGGTCCACGGCGACATCTACGATCACGCTGCCTGGCTTCATTTCCGAGATCATGGCCCGGGTGACCAACTTGGGAGCCTTTGCTCCCTTGACCAAGACCGCTCCGATGACGACATCGGCGCGCTTGACGGCCTCGGCGGTGTTGCGTGGGGTTGAGATAAGGGTGTTGACGTGGCCACTCAGCACTTCAGACAAGTAGCGTAGCCGATCAAGGCTGATGTCAAGGATAATGACATTGGCCCCCATCCCCAGCGCTACGAGGGCTGCATTTGTGCCAACGATACCGCCTCCGATGATGACCACGTCGGCGGGCAAGACGCCCGGGATGCCGCCGAGCAGCTTGCCGCGCCCTCCATTCATGCGCTCAAGGCAGTGGGCCGCGATCTGAACCGACATCTTGCCAGCCACTTCGCTCATCGGAGTGAGCAGTGGCAGAGAGCCATCAGGCAATTCGACGGTCTCGTAGGCCAAGCCGGCTACCTTGCGGGCAACGAGCTCGCGGGTGAGCTCCTCATTGGCGGCGAGGTGAAGATAAGTGTAGAGGAGCAGCCCCTCTCGCAGGTAGGCGTATTCCTGTGGCAGAGGCTCCTTCACCTTTATGATCATCTCGGATCTGTGCCAAACGTCTGCGGCGGCTGCCACCAGTTCTGCACCCGCTTCGGCATACGCCGCGTCAGGAAAGCCGCTGCCAGCTCCTGCACTGTATTCCACTATCAGCCTGTGCCCTTCGGCGGTCAATTGCTGGACACCACCGGGCGTTGCAGAAACGCGATACTCCCTATCCTTAATCTCTTTGGGAACGCCGATGATCATCTTTGATGCACCTCCTGCTGCGTTTTATGTGCCCGACTGCGCTCAATGGCCTAGCTCAACCTGCGATGAATCGCCTACATTGAGGTGCTGTGATGCACCGTGCACCACAGCATCTTTGCCTATGAGGGACTGACTGAGGCTCGCATCCTCAATGTGGGCATTCTCGTTGATGATCGAGTCCCGAACGATGGAGCGGATGATGGTTGCGCCTTCCGCGACGCTGACGTAAGGGCCGACGACCGAATCCTTCAACACGGCGCTTTCTGCGATGTAGACAGGGGGGATCAAGACGGAGTTGTCCGTCTTGTTCTCGCGTGCGCCGCCATGCTCGAGGAGATAACGATTGGTATGAAGGACGGTTTCCGGCTTGCCGCAATCTTCCCACACTTCAACCGTACGCGCCACAAACTTGGCGCCGTGGTCGATCATCAATTGGAGTGCGTCAGCCAGAAAGAACTCGCCCTGGGTCTTGATGTTCTTTTGCTTGAGCTCGGCGATACTGCTCATGAGCAGGCTGGAATCACGCACGTAGTAGAGACCAATGACGGCCAGATTGGAGACGGGGGTAGTTGGCTTTTCTACCAAGCGGGTGATGTAGCCCCCTTCGGTTATCACCACTCCGAAGCGGCGGGGGTCATCTACTTCCTTCACCCAGAGGATGCCATCGTCTGCTGCCTGGTCCAGGCCCCTCAAATCGGTATCGAAGATCGTGTCGACGAAGATAATGAGCACTGGTCCGGACACGTGGTCGCGGGCGCGGTAGATGGCGTCGGCTTGTCCGGTCAGCTCGGTTTGCTCGATATAGCGGGCGGGGTAGTGGTAGTTCTTCTCAACGTATTCGCGGATTTGGTCGCCCAGGTATCCGATGATAAAGATGATTTCTTCGGGGTGGACCTCGCTGAGCCGATCGAGAATATGCCCGAGCACGGCCTTGCCGGCGACAGAGATCAACGGCTTGGGTTTGGTGAAGGTGTGTGGCCTTAGCCTCGTACCAAAACCTGCCAGGGGGATGATGACCTTCATGGTCTAGTTCTCCTTATCGAGTGGTGGTTTCTGAAGATGCCAACTGGTAGCTTGTTCATAGGCATAGGCGACACGGAGCACTGTCGCCTCACCCAATGCTGGCCCCGAGATTTGCAGGCCAATGGGAAGTGCGTGGTCGAAGCCGCAAGGTATTGAGATGGCACAGATGCCTGCCAGACTCTGTGGGATGGTGAAGACATCGGAGAGATACATCTGCAATGGGTCCTGGGACTTTTCCCCGAGCCCGAATGCAACAGTGGGGGCGGTGGGTGACAGCAAAACATCGAAGCGCTCGAAGGCGTGATCAAAGTCCTGCTTGATCAGGGTGCGGGCTCTCTGGGCTTTGAGATAGTACGCATCATAGTACCCGGCGGAGAGGGCATAGGTGCCCAGCATGATGCGCCTCTTTACCTCGCTACCCAAGCCTTGCTGTCTGCTCTCACAATAGGTGCTCCAGATATCGGCGGTATTGTCTGCGCGAACACCATAGCGGATTCCGTCATAGCGTGCCAGGTTGGCAGATGCCTCAGCCGGAGCAAGCAAATAGTAGGCCGGAAGGGCATACTCGGTATGCGGAAGCGATACGGTATCGACAAGTGCTCCCATGTCCACCAGGGTCTCGATGGCCTCCTGCACCGCAGCGACTACCTGGGGCTGGGCACCAGCTCCGAAGTACTCCTGGGGCACGCCGATGCGAATACCGTCCACTTCTGGTCGCAGCACCTGCGCAAGGTCCAGCTTGGGTGACTCGATGGATGTGGAATCGTGAGGATCATGCTCGGATAGGGCGTTCAGCAGGAGTGCGGCGTCGGTCACGTCTTTGGTGATGGGGCCGATCTGGTCCAGAGACGAAGCAAAGGCAGCCACACCGTAACGCGACACACGGCCATAGGTGGGCTTGAGCCCCACCACACCGCAGAAGGCAGCGGGCTGGCGCACACTTCCTCCTGTGTCGCTGCCCAGCGCGGCGAGAGCTTCATCCGCACACACTGCCGCCGCGCTGCCACCGCTTGATCCACCAGGTACCCGGTCGAGGTTCCAGGGATTCCTGGTGCTGAAGAATGCCGAGTTCTCGGTTGACGAACCCATGGCGAACTCATCAAGGTTGGTCTTGCCAAGAAGAACGGCCCCGGCCCGACGCAGTAGGGCAACGACCGTCGCATCGTACGGTGGGATGAAGGACTCGAGAATGCGTGAGCCGCAAGTTGTTGGCAACCCAAGCCGGCAGATGTTGTCCTTTAGGGCAATCGGTATGCCCAGAAGGGCTCCGTCAAGGCCTTGCGCACGGGCCGCATCAGCTGCGCGGGCCTGGTCGCAGGCTTCCTCTGGAGTGACAGTCAGGAAGGCCTTGGTCGAATTGTCTACCGCGACAATACGATCCAGTATGCTCTCACATAGCTCAAGCGCTGAGACCTCCTTCCGTCGAAGCAGGTCAAGCGCTTGCTGCACTGTCAGCGAATATAGTTGCATCGCAGCTCCTGCGGCGCTATGAAACATGCTATATGGACTGAGGAAGAAGGACCAAGTGTCATGGGCGACTCACTCCATAATCGCGGTGACCCGAAACTGACCATCCTGTACCTGAGGGCTGTTGGCCAGGGCGTCCTCCTGAGATAGCGAGGGCTCTGCACGGTCCGGTGCCAGGACGTTCTCAAGTGCGAGCACTGTCGCAGTGGGAGCCACCTGCTCAGTGTCCAGGCGGGCCAGGGTGTGCGCATAGTCAAGTATCGCTGAGAGCTGCTTGCCGAAGGTTTGAATCTCCTCTGGTGAGAGACCAAGCCGGGCCAGACCTGCTATATGTCCTACTTCTTCAGGCGTCAACATCCATATGCTCCTTAGAGACCGCGCATGCGCGAGGGGCGCCCAGCCGGTCTGGTGGACCAGATCGCGTGTAGGCGCGGCATGCGGTATCCAGTGTCGGCTAATCCAAGGTTGCCGAGCCTACAAGCTCGGGATGACCGCACGGGCAGGACGCCTCTTGGTCCGTTAGTCAAGTGGTGCCGGCGGCAGCCATCCGGCATTGGCCGAGAATGCTCCGCTGATGTCGCTCAGATAGCGATTGGAACGGCCATTAGCCAGATGCTCCGTATCCGCGTTGGACAACTGAGATGCGGGACTGTGCACGCCGGTAGGTGTCTCTTGATAGAGCCATGACGGTGGGCCGAATTCAGGAGACGTCAAGCCGCCCGCTTGCGGCTCAGCCAAGGCGAAGCCACTAGCGCCAAGACCTGGCGGCAGCTCAGCCTCCGATAGTTTATCAACCACGGAGGGTGCTAACGACAGCCCGCAGAAGGCACAATAGTTGCTTTTGCTGTCGTTGAGTGCCTGACATTGGGGGCAGCGCACTGGTGTCTCCCCAGCGAGTGCATGTCCGCAGTTGCTGCAAAACCTGCTTCCATTTCGGTTTGAGGCGCTACAGTCGGCGCACACGATCATAGCATCAACTCCAGTTGAGGTGGCAGTTCCTGCGCCTCATGATTCTCCCATCCGACCAGCCTTGGGTTGCCGAGAGCTGCGAATAGCCTCCATGGTCCGTCTGGCAACTTCGGATATCGATGTGTCAAAGATCTTTGTCAGATCCTCAAGAAGCGGCTCGATGCTGGGCAAGTCTTCCAGCTCGCCAACCGACGCCAGAGCGCGCGCTGCTTGCAGGCGTACTCCTGGGTTGGCATCGCGGGTCGCGGCCAACAGTGACTCCCTGGCCTGTAGTGAGTCACTCTCTCCAAGGGCCGCTGCAGCACTCGCGCGGACAAGCGGACTTGTATCGCTCAGCAGCGCCATAAGCTCCGCCTCATGAACAGGGGACTCGCGACCGAAAGCACGCGCCGCGCAACGGCGAACAAGGGCATCTGGATCACGCAGTATTCTGCGGAGGCCCGCCAGAGCCTCGGGTGAGGCGATCATGGACAGAGCCTCGGCGGCGCTGCGTCGCACGAGTGCGGAACGGCTGTCCAGCGCTCGAGTCAGTGCTGGCGTCGCGCGGTTGTCACCAAGGCAGCCCAGGGCATCCGCCGCAGCACAGCGTAGTCGCACCTGTCGGCTCACAAGAGCATCTTCTAGGAGTGGCAGCAAGTGTTGATGCTTGCATCGGGAGAGCGCGCGGCCAGCTTCCCAGCGCACAAACGGGTGTGGATCAGCCAGCGCGGCGACCAGACCTTGCATGACGGCGGGGTGACTGGCCCCAGGCGCAAGTGCCTGAGCTGCCTCCCACCGCTCACAAGGCTGCCCGTCTGCCAGCTCTGCCAGTAGGTCGGCCCGTTTCGCAGGCCAAGCGACGCGCAAGGCGTGCCATAGTCTGTTTAAAATCGTTGGTTCAGCTTCTGACACCTGATGGTACCATTCTAGCAGGAGGACAGGGGCTACGCAAAAGCGCACGGTCGCACCCGAGAGTGCCAGTAGCTACTCGCCGACATCACTCATTGTCTCCTCGCCCAGGGTCTTTCGCCATTGGTCCAGGCGCTCCTTGATAGTGCGTTCATAGCCGAGCTCGCCTGGTTCATACCAGTATGTTCCCTGCAGTTGATCGGGCAAGTACTGCTGGGCAACCCAATGATCTGGGTAACCATGGGGATACTTGTAGCCCTGGCCGTGCTGCAAGGCAACTGCATCTCGCGTCGTGTCTTTGAGGTGGTTGGGTACTTCTGTCAGTCCCTTTTCCTCCACCTCGTGAAGAGCGCGAAAGTAGGCTCCGCAGGAGTTGCTCTTGATGGCTGTAGCAAGGTAGATGGCTGCTTCGGCAAGTGCGTATTGTGCCTCAGGCAAGCCGACCCATTCCAGTGCTTGTGCCGCGGAGACGGCCAGGGGAAGTGCGTGCGGGTCAGCGAGGCCAACGTCCTCGGAAGCCAGAATGATCATGCGGCGGGCGATGAAACGAGGGTCTTCGCCACTGTAGATCATGCGCGCCATCCAGTACAACGCGGCGTCCGGATCTCCCCCACGCAAGCTTTTAATAAAGGCGGATATCGTGTCATAGTGCGCGTCGCCATCTCGGTCGTAGAGGAGGGCGCGGCGCTGAATTGACTGCTGGGCAACGGCTAGATCAACGTGCACAGTGCTATCTTTGCGGGCCGGCGTCGTGGTGACTGCCAGCTCCAGGGCGTTCAGCGCATTGCGTGCATCGCCTCCCGCCACCCGGACCAGATGATCCAGCGCATCGCGGTCGACCTCAACAGGGATCCTCCCCAGCCCGCGCTCGGCATCCTGCAGGGCGCGCTGCAGAATGCTACGGATCTGATCATCGCTCAGAGGCTGAAGCTGAAATACTCTCGATCTCGAAACCAGCGCACCGATGACCTCAAAGTAGGGGTTCTCTGTTGTGGCGCCGATGAGAATGATGGTTCCATCCTCTACGTGTGGCAGGAGGGCGTCCTGTTGTGCCTTGTTAAAGCGGTGGATCTCGTCAACCAAGACGATGGTACGCTGTCCGTACATCCCCCGTCGTTCCAATGCCTCTTGCACAATCGTGCGTATCTCCTTGACGCCCGCCATCACTGCACTGATGCTGTCAAAATGCGATGCCGTACGGTGCGCAACGATCATGGCCAGGGTGGTCTTGCCGGTCCCGGGCGGTCCCCAGAGGATCAGCGAGGAGATGCGATCGGCCTCAATAGCTCGCCGCAGCAGAGAGTCGCCGCCCACGATATGCTCCTGTCCGACGAACTCGTCAAGCGTGCGAGGACGCATTCGGGCGGCCAGGGGTTGTTCTCTCTCCTGGCGCAGTCTTCGGTTATGATCAAAGAGAGTTGGTGTGCTCATGCTCGCAGGCCACAATCGGTGTTTAGTAGGCAGTCTAGCACAAGTCCAGGATGCCGCAAAAAGGGGCATTCTACGGGTCTAATGCCACGCGCTGGACATGGCCCCCAACCCGTGTTACAATGGATTTATGGAGAGGGAGGGACCAGACAGGCCCTGGGTTATCGGACACGACTCGGCTGTCAAGTGGCTACAGAGCATGGTGGCAAGCGGCCGTGTGTCGCAAGCCTACCTTCTGGCAGGCCCTGCACGGGTGGGCAAGACCACGCTGGCGCTGTATTTCGCCCGGCTCTTGCAGTGCACCTCCATCTCTACCAAACCGTGTGGACAATGTAGCGCGTGCCGCAGGATTGAGCGCGGTGTTTATCCCGATGTGCGACTGCTGGGCGGATCCGGACGCAGCATTGGTATTGGTGAGATACGTGCCTTGCAGATAGATATTGCGTTGGCTCCCTTCGAGAGCGCGCAGCGAGTGTGTATTATCTGCGATTTTCACCTGGCTACTTTGGAGGCCGCCAATTGCTTACTCAAGACACTGGAGGAGCCGCCTGCAAGCACCATTCTCGTTCTCACGGCTGACCACAGTGAACAACTGCTGCCAACAATAGTGTCAAGGTGCCAGGTGCTGAACCTGCAACCTCTGCCTGCACAACTGGTTTCGCAAGCGCTACAGCAGTACTGGCATGCAGATCCAGGCAAAGCCGATCTCTTGGCGCACATATCGCAGGGGCGTATCGGCTGGGCGATTGAGGCGGCGGTGAGTGATCAGGTGATGAGTGATCGAGACAAGTACCTGCTGTTGCTGGAGCAAAGTCTGCATCAAGGGATACTTGAGAGGCTCGATCTGGCGCGCGCGCTGGCGCAAGTGCCCGACGAGCTTCCCATTGTCCTACAGCACTGGGAGACCTGGTGGCGCGACTTGCTGCATGTGAAGGTAGGGATTGGCCGTCCGCTGCTCAATATGGATCGACNNAAGATTCGATTCGCTATGAAAGCCGAGCGGTTCGACTTGACCAGACGGTGGAAGCGCTCAAGTCGCTTCAGGACTGCGCTCAGCAACTGGACAACAATGTAAACCCGCAGTTGGCTCTGGAAGCCATGTTGCTCCAGTTGCCGACTACAGCGGGGCCAGAAGCTTAGGCTCACTCAGAGTATAGGGAGCAATCAGGTGTAATTATGCCCAAAGTTGTTGGCGTTCGATTCAAACCGAGCACCAAGGTCTATTACTTTGACCCGGGAAATCTGGAATTGCGAGAAGGTGATCGGGTCATTGTCGAAACGGCACGGGCACGGGAACTCGGCAAGGTAGTCCTGCCCGTGAAGGAGGTCCCGACCGAGGAGGTTGTTGGCCAGCTAAAGTCAGTCGTACGGTTGGCGACCGAGGCGGATCAGGCAGAAGCCGACCGCAATGCCTCGCGGCAGGTAGAGACTATGAACAAGTGCCGCGAAAAGGCCGTTGAGCATGGATTGCCAATCAAAATCATCGCTGTCGAGTACAATTTTGATGGGTCTTGCCTGGTGGTGTTTTTCACCTCAGAACAACGCGTAGACTTTCGCGCTCTGGTAAAAGACTTGGCGCGAATGTTTCGCGCTCGGATTGAGATGAGACAAGTCGGGGTGCGTGACGAGGCCAAGTTGTTGCAGGGTATTGGGCCCTGTGGACGGGCGCTCTGCTGTGCAACCCACCTGTGCGAGTTTGTGCCAGTGTCTATCAAGATGGCCAAGCTGCAGAACTTGCCGCTGAGCCCGATGGAGATATCCGGCTTGTGTGGCCGGCTCCTGTGTTGTCTGACCTACGAGAATGAGCACTATCTTGAAGTTCAGAGCCGTATGCCGAGATTGGGGACCATAGTGCAAACCGAGAATGGTCCTGGACGTGTAAAAGGCTATAACCTGATCAAGGAGAGCCTTCGCGTTGAACTAGAGGGCGGGACATTGGTAGAGGTCCCGCTGGACGCGAGTGAAGTCAACAGTCAAGAGAGCCGCGAGCGCAGAGCTGCACGGTAGGCGTGCAACTGCTCGATCACGATCGCAGGTATGGCCACAGAGCCAAGGTCGTGCCCAGGGAGCACAGACTCACCGTGGAAGTCGCTGCCCCCTGTGGCAATGAGTCCGAAGCGTGAAGCCAACGCGTTGAGAGCTTCGCAGTCGGTCTCTGTATACCCTGAATAGTAGACTTCAAGCCCGGCTATGCCTTGGGCTGCTAGATTGGGTACGTGGTGGGTAGCATAGAGGGGATGTGCGAGAACTGGTATGCCACCGGCAGACAGGATCGCTTGCACCGCCTCCCTGGTGGGTAGCTTAAACCGCTCGACATAGGCTGGGCCACGGCGCCCAATGTACCGTCTAAAAGCTTCGTCGACTGTCGCGACATGACCCGCTTGTACCATTGCTTGTGCGATATGTGGCCGTCCAACAGAAGGTCCATGGGCGTACTCGCACGTGCGCTCCCAGCTCAGCGCCAAGCCCATCTGGGTGAGTCTAGCCACGATCTTGCGGGCCCGCTCGCGCCGCGATTCACGAAGCAGCGCCAGCTGCCGTCGAAGCGCAGGGGCCTGGTGGTCGACGTAGTAGCCGAGAATATGCACTTCTTCGGAGGCGATGTCAGTGCTGATCTCCACGCCGGGGATTACTTCGAGATCATGCCCGGCGGCCTCACTCAGTGCTTCCTCGATGCCACTCATCGTATCGTGATCGGTCACTGCTAGAGCCGACAAGCCAATGGCCAGAGCCTTCCGCACCAGTTCAGCGGGCGCGAGCTGACCGTCAGATGCTGTTGTGTGCGTGTGCAGGTCAAAGCATAGCGCGTGATGACTGGGGTCCCTGGTCATCTCCTCTCAACTACCAACCTTATCGCAGTGCGCTCTTGCTCACCGATGGTCACCTCAACAAACGATGGGACGCATATCACGTTGATCCCATCCTCGGCCAAGTAGCCACGGGCGATAGCCGCAGCCTTAACCGCCTGATTGACGGCTCCGGCACCGATCGCTTGCACTTCGGCCCGTCCGCTTTCCCTCACGACTCCAGCAATGGCGCCAGCAACGGCGGTAGATCTGGATTTTGCCGAGACCTTCAGGATCTCCATATGCGTTGTCTCCTTCGGTGTTCCCATGGAAACACGAATAGCGAAATGTGCCAACGACGCCAGGACATCGGACAAGCAAGGTTTGGTCTCTGGGCATCACCCCCTACTTGGCATAGTCAACGGCGCGCATCTCCCGAATGACGGTCACTTTGATCTGACCGGGATACTGCAGGCTCTCTTCGACTTTCTTGGCGATATCGCGAGACAAGGTGAGGATGCCAAGGTCATCAATCTCTTCTGGTTTGACGACAATACGGATCTCTCGGCCTGCCTGAATGGCATATGACCGCTCCACACCGGAGAAGGAGCTTGCCAGGTTCTCAAGGGATTCGACCCTCTTGATGTAGCTCTCGAGTGTCTCTCGACGCGCCCCAGGACGCGCGCCCGATACCGCGTCCGCCGCCTGAACCAGGACAGCCTCGAGCGTAGTTGCCTCTTCCTCGCAATGATGAGCGGCGATAGCATTGATGATCTCGGGAGGCAGGGCAAAGCGTTCAGCGATGTCCGCGCCGATACGCGCGTGGGGGCCTTCTACTTCGTGTGTTACGGCCTTGCCGATGTCATGCAGAAGCCCGGCTTCCTTCGCGCGTGGCACGTTGGCCCCCAGTTCGGCGGCCATGATGCCAGCGAGGTGTGCCGTTTCGATGGAATGCATGAGCACGTTCTGGCCATAGCTGGTACGAAACTTGAGCTGACCGACAAGTTTGATAAGCTCTGGGTTGAGGCCATGGATGCCTACTTCGTACATGGCCCTTTCGCCTTCCTCTTCGATGACCGCCTCGACCTCTTGCTGTGCCTTCTTGACCACTTTCTCGATGCGGCCTGGCTGGATGCGGCCGTCGAGTATCAGCTTTCCGAGAGCTACCCTTGCTACTTCGCGGCGCACCGGGTCGAAACTAGAGATAGTGACCGCCTCAGGGGTGTCGTCGATGAGGAGGTCGACGCCGGTTGCGGCTTCGATCGCACGAATGTTGCGTCCTCCCCGGCCGATAATCCTGCCCTTCATTTCATCGTTTGGTAGCGGAACCGTGGACACGGTTGTCTCGCTCACCTGGTCCGATGCAATTCGCTGGATGGCCAGCGTGATGATCTCTTGTGCTTTGCGGTCTGCCTCTTCGCGGGTCTGGGCCTCAACGTCGCGGATGACACGAGCCATATCTTGCCGCGCATCGGCCTCGACTCTCTCCAGCAAGAGCTGTTTGGCGTCGTCCTGTGTCAACTCCGAAATCCGCTGAAGCTCCTCCAACTCTTTGTTGTGGAGCTGGTCGATCTCGTTGCGGCGCGAGTCCAGTTGTTTCTCGCGTGTATCCAGTTTGTGTGTACGTTCCTCGAGCGAGTCGAAGCGGCGATCCAGGCTAGAACGGCGCTGTTGCAGCCGTCGTTCCTGACGCTCCAACTCTGTACGCCGGCGGTTGATTTCTCGTTCCGCTTCGTCGCGCAGTTTGAGCACTGCAGCTTTGGCTTCCAAGTCTGCCTCTTGGAGGCGAGTCTTGGCGGTGGCGAGCATGTTCTCCGCGCTTTCGCGTATAGCTTTGAGCCTTGACTCTGTACCATACTTCCGTAGCAGGTAGCCAACAGCAAATGCCAATACACCGACCACTATGTTTGTAATGAGTCTGCCAATCATGCATTTCCTCTTTGTCTAGGTTTTGCGTAGCACTGCGACGCGCCATGACACTTTTATATTTGATGCCTCGCTGGCGGCGCCGATTACCCCATACTAGTCTCGCGCCAAACGCATTCCACAGTCTGGCGGATTGTCTCAAACTTGAAACCACGCCTCTGCAGAAAGCCCGTGAGCTTGCGTCGGAAGGTTTCCCGGTCTGCCTGCCGTAGCCGCCTGGCGTAGCCTCTTGCGGCAGCAAGGGCGCTTTTCTCTTCGTCGACTCCCTGGACTGCTTCGTCAATAGCCGAGGCCGACAGTCCTTTGCTTCTCAATTCCTGTCGAAGCGAGTAGATGCCTCGCGGACGATAGCTCTCGCGGTTTTCCACCCAGTAAGCCGCGAACTGCTGATCATCCAGCAGGCCGGCTTCAACGAGCCTGGCGATGACCGCCGAGCTCGTTTCTGGTGGCACTTGTCGGCGTCGCAAGTACTGCAAGATCTCGGACTGACTGCGTGGTCGGTGACTCAGGTAGCCAAGGCATTTCTCATAGACCGACTCTGCAGAATCGCGCTCACGCAGTCTCGCGATGTCAGCCGGTGACAGCATCTGTCCGACACGTAGAGAGGCCGCGAGGATCGCCTGAAGAGAGAAGGCGTACTTCTCATCCAGGTAGACGTTGACCCGCTCGCGCGTCCTCTTCTGTGCGCGCAGTGCCGTTATCTTCTGTGTCATCCTCCACCACTGCCAGTCTTGCCAACACAAAAAGAGCTGTGGTCGTTGGACCACAGCTCTGCACGAACAACATCGGCCGCTACGCAGTCGTCAGTCTGTGCTGACGATCAGAAGACGCCTGGCTTGTCGACCGATAAACTGAGAGAAAGATGCAGCGACTGGCTCTATGACAAAGCCAATCAGCCCGGTGGTGAACGCAGCGGCCCTGCGTCGATCACGAAGCTCCTGCCGACACGGCAGGGGGCCAACGCAAATGGCCGGTCTATTGTACGATCTATGCACCCAGCAATCATGGTTCTCTCAGAATCGGTCACTTAACCCCGACAACCCAGGATGGCAAGCCTGAAGTTGCGCGGGTGAGCCCGCCCGGTTCGTAACGTGGTATGCTGTTCTGCGCTGTAGTCCATATCATGGTGCGATTCAGGCCAAGGGTTGTGGCAGAGAAGATGGCAGCGTTAGCGGCTGGCGGGTGCCTTAGCTACAGCTGATCCTCTGGATATGCGTACTCCTCTCCTGTCTCGCCGTCCAGCAAAGGTTTGACAGGTAGAGCCTGGGAGTTCTCGCGAATCTTGGTCTCGATCTCTGCCAACAGTTCTGGATTGTCTTTGAGAAAGGCCTTGGCATTTTCACGCCCCTGGCCAAGCCGAGTTTCGCCGTAAGAAAAGAAAGCCCCCCTCTTTTCGATAATGCCCGTTTCTACGCCAACGTCGAGGACGTCGCCCGTCTTGGAGATTCCTTCGTTGTATACGATATCGAACTCGGCGGTCTTGAATGGCGGTGCAACCTTGTTCTTTTTCACGGTCACTTTGGTGCGGTTGCCGATGACCTGACCGCCCTGCTTGATCGCTTCCATACGCCGAATGTCCAGCCGAACGGCAGCGTAGAACTTGAGGGCGTTGCCGCCAGTTGTGGTCTCTGGATTACCGAAGAGAACGCCGATCTTCATGCGTAACTGGTTGGTGAAGATGACCGCAGTGTTTGAGCGCTTGATTGCCCCCACCAGTTTGCGCAAAGCCTGCGACATCAAGCGGGCCTGCAGTCCGATGTGCGAGTCTCCCATCTCGCCTTCGATCTCGGCCCGAGGGACCAGGGCAGCAACCGAATCGATTACCAGAACGTCAACTGCCCCACTGCGCACCAAGGCTTCGGCGATCTCCAGCGCCTGCTCCCCGGTGTCGGGTTGCGAGATGTAGAGGTTGTCCACGTCGACCCCGCACTTGGCGGCGTATGATGGGTCCATGGCCTGCTCTACATCGATGAAGGCGGCAACTCCTCCCTGTCTCTGAGCCTGAGCAATTACATGTTGGGCTAGAGTTGTCTTGCCTGAAGACTCTGGACCATAGATCTCGGTGATACGGCCGCGAGGGATGCCTCCAACGCCCAGGGCTGTATCTAGGGCCAGCGACCCTGTCGGAATGGCCTGGACAGCATACTGTGTCGAGTCACCCAGCTTCATAATGGCGCCTTCGCCGAACCGCTTCTTAAGCTGTGAAATGGCGATGTCAAGGGCCTTACCCTTGCCACTCTCTTCTGTCATTGCGCTGCCATCTCCTTTCAGCTATCACGCATCATAAATCATTCTACAACAACCTGTCAGCAAATGCAATTGAGGGCGTATGCTGTCAGGCGGTGATTGACCGAGCCAGGTCAACGAGAGTTAATGACTATCCGTCGGAGACTGCTGCCCCCGACCAAGCTGTGCGCTGAGATCGGCGATTGCTTGTTCGATTTCCTCCATCTCGATCATCATGGCAGGTGGGATCGAGTGGGCTGGCAGGCGCGCAGTCAGATCCTCAAGGCGGGCCTGCAGAGTTGCGAGTTGATGCAATAAGTCCTTCGCGTCTGCTGGAGCACTGACCATGATTCTCTCCCTATTCGGCTGTGATGTGCAGATAGGCCTGAATGGGCAGCAGATCCCCTCCGGCGTGTGTGTGCAGGCGGGTGGCGTCGTGTTCTCGCACGCCGTCTGACAATGTGCTGATTGCCTGGCCTGCCCCAATGTAGATCGCCACGTGTGAGCAGTCCTCACCGTACACGATAAGGTCGCCCGCCATCGGAGCATGCTGATCTGCCCTGGCTTGGGCAATGAACCACCGCAAGTAGCTCGCCACCGGTTGTTGGCCTTGTGCGCCGATCAGGTCGGTGGCACTGCAGTCGTGAAAGACCCTGTACACGAGTCCGGTGCAGTCAAAGGCGGTCGGTCCGCTCGCTCCACTTTGGTATCTGGTGGCAGTGCTCGCATAGTGGTGCGCGCGCTCTACGATGCAGGTGCGGGTGGCAAGAGGCGTTGGTTCGGGTCTTGTCGCAGTAGCTGGCGCGTGAGTTGGTGTGAGACTAGAAGTGGCAATGGTGGCCCTGGTGAAGGAGGGCAACGGGCCTGGTTCTTGCGTAGGGGTGGGGCTGCTGACAAGGGACAGTGTCGCTGTGGGGATGTTGCCTAGAGTCGGCGTCGATGTGCACAGCGCCTCGCGCATCCTGATGGCAGCGGCGGAGTAAGTACCCGAAGGAGATGCAGGGGAGGCAGGTAGGCTGACGTTCATGGCCGGAGTTGGCAGCGCGCATGCACATAGGGCGATAGTCGCTAGCAGCGTAACTCGCAGCCTGGTTCGCCAGCCACGCATGTGCTAGTCGCTTTCCTCACAGTACTCCTGGCGCCATCCTCGTTCGATCTGCAGCGCATCAAAACACTCCAGGGCCTCTATGTACTCTTCTGGAGTGATCTTGCGGCAGAGGACAGGATCGTTGAGAGCATGGTGCGCAGGGAAGTACTGGGCCATCAGGCTCACGTGGACCCGTGGTGAGAGTGCGTCTCGGATCCAGGTTAATACTGCATTGGTGCCTGCCAGGCCAGCAGGAAGTACCAAGTGGCGGATGATCAGGCCACGCAGGGCCAATCCATCGGCGCTCAGAACAAGATCCTCGCCCACCTGGCGGTACATCTCGCACAGAGCACTACGGTTGTTTTCTACATAATGCCTAAAGCCCGATAGTCGCTCACCAACGTCGTCGTCAGCGTATTTGGCATCTGGGAGATAGACGTCTACCACATCGCTCAGGAGGCGAATGGTCTCAACCGTATCGTAACCACTGGTGTTGTAGACCAGCGGCAAGCGTAGCCCACCGTCGATAGCGGCAGGCAATGCGGCCAGAATCTGCGGTACAAAATGGGTAGGGGTCACCAGGTTGATGTTGTGGCAGCCACGGGCCTGTAGCTCCAGCATGATTTGCGATAGGCGGGCCACGCTGATCTTCTGACCTACCCCGAGTTGACTGATCGGGTAGTTCTGACAGAAGAGACATCGCGCCGTGCAGTGGGTAAAGAAGATGGTCCCTGAGCCTCCAGAGCCGCTGATCGGAGGCTCTTCCCAGTGATGGGCATTCCAACTGGCGACGACGGGTTCGGAGCCCGCCCGACAGTATCCAGTCTGGCCTTCCAGGCGGTTTACGCGGCAGTTGCGGGGGCACAGAGTGCAGTGCGAGAGTATCGCTTGCGCTTGCTCGAGGCGCCACTCTAGCTCTCCAGAGGCATGAAGCCTGAGATAGCTTGGAAGCTCAACTTGCGGCCCGCCGGTCACGGGCGAGCCCTGGCTGATTGCCGCAGGCGTTCCCACTCTGGCAGGGCTGGATCCTCCAGGCCACGGCGCAGCTCCAGAATCTGATCGCGGAGAAGAGCGGCCTTTTCAAACTCTAGCGCTGCTGCGGCTGCTTTCATCTGCTGCTCAAGCTCCTGAATCAGTCGGCGTGTCTCGTCGGGAGGAATGTCGCGGGTGACCGCATACTCGGCTTGTTCTTCGGCGGCGACGTGGACCCGTTCGGTGAGGTCGTGGATTTCTTTGATGATGCTCGTGGGGATGATGTTGTGCTCAGTATTGTACTGGAGCTGAAGGTGACGCCGGCGGGTAGTCTCATCGATGGCCAGCCGCATAGAATCGGTCATTTGATCCGCGTACATGATTACCTGGCCGTTGACGTGTCTGGCGGCGCGGCCGATCGTTTGAATGAGCGAGTTCTTGCTGCGCAAGAACCCCTCTTTGTCAGCGTCCAGGATGGCGACGAGCGATACTTCGGGCAGATCCAGACCTTCGCGGAGCAGGTTGATGCCCACGACAACATCGTACGTGCCGCGCCGAAGGTCCCGCAGGATCTCCACTCGCTCGAGCGTTTGCACTTCTGAGTGCAGATAGTGCACTTTGATGTCCAGCTCAGAGAGGTAGTCTGCCAGGTCCTCGGCCATGCGCTTGGTCAGGGTGGTGACCAGAACGCGCTCGTTGCGGGCGATGCGTGCTTTGATTTCGGCGACCAAGTCATCGATTTGCCCTTTGGGCGGCCTGATGACAATCTGGGGATCGACAAGACCGGTGGGGCGAATGATCTGTTCGACAACCTGATCCGACTTTTGTAGTTCATAGGGTCCTGGGGTGGCTGAGGTATAAATGACTTGGCGGATATGGCCTTCGAACTCCTCAAAGCGCAGGGGCCGGTTGTCAAGAGCGGAGGGCAGGCGAAAGCCGAAATCGACCAG
>DIVN01000008.1 GCA_002435875.1 Anaerolineales bacterium UBA6131 | reverse complement strand
AGCGGGTCTCTGCCACGAGTACCTCCTCAGAGAAGTGGATGCCAGATGCGTTTGGTGCTGTGGGGCGGCCGGACATAGCTTAGTGAAGGGAGCGATGAATGTCAAAGGTGCGTCGGCTAAGCAAGCGAGCACTCGCGGCGATCGGCAGTGTGATCTGCAGTACAACACATTGACTTGCGAAGGGCTGACCCTATAATGGTCAGCTGACACCGTTATGCAATTGGACCAGGAGGAAAGCATGTACAAGTTGGGATCTCCGGAGTGGGTGCAAGGCTTTGCTCAGGCGATCAACGAGAGCGAGGCCTATGCGGAGGCGGCCAAGACATGGGAAGGAGACTTTTACATCATCATTGACGCGGGTGGTAAGGTGGTGTCAGAGATCGTCATGTATCTTGACCTTTGGCACGGTAAGTGTCGTGATGCCTACGTTGTTGCGGATCGCGCGGCGAAAGCCCCTGCATTTGTCATCAGCGCGCCAGAGAGCGCCTGGCGCAAGGTCATTGCCAAGAGCCTGGATCCGATCCAGGGCATGATGACCCGCCAGCTGAAGCTGACAGGGGACATGGTCAAGATTATGAAGGCGGTCAAGGCAGCCAAAGAGCTGGTGAACTGCGTCACGCAGGTACCAACGCAGTTTCACGACTAGGAGCGTGGGCGGCAGCAAACACGCACTCCATGTTGTTGGCTGCCAAGCAGGCGAAGAGCGCAGCACGTGATGGAACAATCCGCGGCAAGGTTCAGAAAGGAGCGCCATGTGGTACTTTCACAGCCCGCTTGTTGTGTATGGCGAAGATGCGCTTAGCGAGCTTGAGTCGATTCGTGGCCATCGTGCGTTCATTGTGACGGATGCAAATCTGGCCAGGATTGGCATGGTCGACCTGGTCAAGGCCAAGCTGCAGGCGGCTGGCATGCAGTGCCAGGTGTTTGCTGGGGTAGAGCCTGACCCAAGCCTGGAGACCGTCAAGCGCGGGGCGAGAGCGATGTTGGCATACGGGCCGGACTGGATTGTCGGGTTGGGGGGAGGCTCCGCCATGGATGCGGCTAAGGCCATGTGGGTTCTCTACGAGCATCCCGACATGGTGCCAGAGCAGATCAATCCCGTAGAGCCCCTGACGCTGCGCCAAAAAGCCCGGCTCATCACGATCCCGACGACGAGCGGCACGGGTGCGGACTCCACCTGGGCGATTGTGTTGACGGACACAGCGGAAGGACGCAAGCTGGCGCTGGGCTCGCGTGAGAACATGGCGGATATTGCCATCGTCGACCCCGCCTTGACCATGAATCTGCCAGCGAGCATTACAAGTGACACCGGCATGGATGCGCTGACCCATGCGGTGGAAGGCTATACCACCTCGTGGCACAATGACTTTTGCGATGGCCTGTGCTTGGCGGCGATACGACTGGTGTTTCGCTTTTTGCCCCGAGCTGTTTCTGACGGCCAGGACAGGGAGGCGCGCGAGAGGATGCATAATGCGGCAACTATCGCCGGCTTGGGGTTTGGTAACGCATTGGCTGCGGCAGCGCACGCACTGGGCCATTCGCTGGGTGCTGCCTTTCACATGCCACACGGGCGCGCTGTCGGTCTGGCCCTGCCTTACACCATAGAGTTCACTGGTCCGGTGATGGCCGAACGGTATGCGGACATCCTGCGCTTTGTGGGAGTGGACAGGGTCTCTCTGGGGGAAGCTCCACGCCTCCTGGCGGCGCAGATTCGCACTTTGGCCAGCAGCATTGGTCAGCCCCTGTCGCTAAGAGATGCTGGGATCGATCAAGTGGCCTTTGAGCAAGCATTGCCGAAGCTCGTAGAGAACGCGGAGAATGACGCAACGCTTGTGGCAAGTGCGCGAATTCCGGAGACAGCAGAGGTGCGCCGATTGTACGAGTGCTTGTTCACGGCGCAGTCCGCCGATTTCTAGACCCTACGTACGAGAGCACACCTGCACAGCGTGTAAGCGAAGGAGAGCCGATGAACGGCTATATGGATAAGGTCCTGATCGTGGACCTGGACACGGGACAGATGTCGACAGAGCATGTGGACCCTACCCACGCGCGCCAGTACATTGGCGGCGCTGGCCTCGCCTGCCGGTGTCTCTATGAGACGCTCGACGTCAACACCGACCCACTGGGCCCCGAGAATCCATTGATGTTCGTTACCGGGCCGCTGGTGGGCACCGACGCGCCTCTGTGCGGACGTTACGAAGTCTGCGCGCGCTCACCGCTGACAGGCCTATGGGGTGAGTCCAACTCCGGCGGTCGATTTGGCCCCTATCTGCGTTTCTCGGGCTATGACGCGGTTCTATTGAGGGGGCGTGCTGAGCATCCGGTATATCTGTCCATCTGGGACGGCCACGCTGAACTGCGCGATGCGCGAGGACTGTGGGGCAAGGATAGCTACGCTACCCAGGAAGCCATCCGCTCGGAGCTTAAGCAGGATGCCGTTAGTGTGGCTTGCATTGGTCCGGCGGGGGAGAATCTGGTGAAGTACGCTGCGGTGATGAACGACTGGGGGAGGGCGGCCGGGCGGACAGGGATGGGAGCAGTAATGGGCTCCAAGAACCTCAAGGCGATTGCGGTTGGAGGACATGGGCGCATAACACTGGCCGACGAGAGCGCCTTCAAGGCCACGGTTCACCAGACAATTGACTGGATTAAGGAAGACGTCAAAGCGCAGTTCCTGGCCGCCGGCGGGACAGCCTCCGCAACGGACACGACCATGTGGCTGGGAGATGTGCCCAATCGGTACTTTGCACAGGGGCTCTGGGAGCCATGCAGCGATCTGGGCGGCGGAACCATGGCCGAGACCATATTGACTGGCAAGAAGGCCTGCTATCGTTGCACCATCGGCTGTGGCAGGGTGACCAGGATTCAGGGCAAGTATGCCACCGAGGCGATCGACGGTCCGGAATACGAGACGGCGATCGGCTTTGGATCGCTCATCTTGAGCAATGACCTCTCCGCGGCAGCCTACGCAGGGCATCTGTGCAACGTCTACGGTCTGGATACGATCAGTGCCTCCAGCACCATCGCTTTCTGCTACCACCTGTACGAGCAGGGCCTGCTGTCAGCGGCCGACGTGGACGGCTTGGAGCTCAAGTGGGGTAATGCAGACCCGGTCATGGCCCTGATTGAGAAGATCGCGCACCGGAGCGGCTTTGGCGCAGTGCTGGCAGAGGGATCGCGCGCTCTGGCGCGCAAGCTCAATGTGGAAGAGTGGGCGGCGCAGGTCAACGGTCTGGAAGTGCCGATGCATGATCCGCGGGCATTCGTGGGTATGGGGCTCGTCTATGCCACAGCACCACGTGGCGCCTGTCACAACCAGGGTGACATGTTCCTGGTGGACCTCGGTGCGCCGGTCCCTGAGTTGGGTATCGAGCTTGGCGATCGCCTTGAGAGCTCCGCGGAAAAGGCGCTGATGACCTCGCGGGTGATGGATTGGCGCGCGCTCTACAACTCGCTCATCATGTGCGTCTTTTGCAATCCGCCGGCCAGCCACGTGCTGGATCTGCTCAACGCAGCTACTGGTTGGGGGCTGGAGCTGGCGGACCTGCTGCCTTTGGGAGAGCGGGCATTTGACCTGAAGCGCATGCTGAATGGCAAGTTTGGCCTTACGGCAGAGCATGATCGGCTGCCGAAACTGCTGCTACAGCCCCTGCCCGATGAGCAAGTCGAAACGCGCGTGCCCGACATGGGGCTGCTGCTCAAGGAGTTTTACAAGCTGCGTGGCTGGGAGCCTGATTCGGGCATGCCTGACGCCGAGACCCGCCTGCGACTGGGGTTGCCAGGCTGAGCGACTGCAGCACGCAGCCGCTGCCGGGCGCATGCCCGGGGCCGAGCCAGCGCACCAGCGCTATGCGTAGCGGAACGGTTGGGCTGGGACAAAGCGCCCTTGCCCGGCGTGACCCACGTATTTGCCGTCCCTAACGATGATCTGACCGCGCAACATGACCGTGCTCGGGTAGCCCTGAACAGTCGTGCCCTCGAACGGACAGTAATCCACATCCTGGTGCAGTGTGGCCTGGGAGAGGGTGACTGGCCTGTGGGGATCGAAGAAGACCAGGTCAGCATCAGACCCAACGGCAATGGTGCCCTTCACCGGGTACAGGCCATGCAGGCGGGCTGGCGCGGTCGAGCAGACCTCTACCAGCCGCTCAAGCGGGAGGCGCCTGTTGTTGAAGGCCTCATGCAGGAGCAGGGGCATGCGTGTCTCGATGCCCGGTGCGCCGTTGGGGATTCTGGCAAATGAGTCGCGTCCTCTGACCTTTTGCGAGGCATAGTTCCAGGGGCAGTGGTCTGTAGAAACGCTCTGCAGTTCGCCCTGACGTAGCGCTGTCCACAAGATCTCGCAGTTCTCCTCCGCTCGAAGCGGCGGTGAGAGCACGACTTTGGCTGCCTGGAAGCCCTCCTGTTTGTACAGCCTGTCAGAGAGCAGCAGGTAATGTGGGCACGTTTCTGCATAGACCTGTTGACCGCGGCCCCTGGCCATGCGTACCGCTTCCAGTGTCTGTCGACAGGTAAGATGTGCGATGAATACCGGGGCCTTGACGAGGCCGGCCAGCGCGAGTACCCGGTGAGCTGCCTCTGCCTCGACCTCGGGAGGGCGGCTGAGGGGATGATACTCAGGAGCGGTCTTGCCCTGCCGCAACAAGTCGGCAGTCAGGTACTGGATGGCGGCGTGATTCTCGGCATGGACGAGGGGCAAAATCCCGCAACGGCTGGTGGCCTCGAGAAGTGTCAGTATCTCGTGGTCGTCGAGGCGGAGACCGTCGTAGGTGGTGTAGAGCTTGGCGCTGGCGTAGCCTTCACGGGCGAGCAGTGGCAGTGCCGCCATAGTCGCATCGGAAGCGTCTGCCAGGGTCAGATGCAGATTGTAGTCGACGGCGACGTGATTGTCCGCCTCTCTGCGCCTGAGCACAGCTCCCCGGGCCAGGTCGTCACCTCGCAGGTTGCTGGTAAAGTCCACGATCGTAGTCGTGCCTCCACATGCTGCGGCGATGGTGCCAGAAGCAAAGTCATCTGCGGTCCGCATGTCCCCCACGGTCATTTGGAGGTGCACGTGACTATCGACAAAACCTGGTAGGACGTACAGTCCAGCGGCATCAAGGATCTGATCTCCCTCAAGCCCCAGACCGATGGCAGCGATGGTCTCACCCCGGATGCCAATGTCGGCGGCAAAGGTGGCAGCGGCAGTCACTACTGTCCCGTTCTTGACCACGCAGTCCAAGTCTTTCAAGGGTGCTCCTCGCTAAGAGAAGGGGCATCGAGTCCGTCAGGAGTTCGATGCCCCAATGTCGCTAGCCCATGTGTCTGGCAGAGATGTCCACAATCAGCCAATAACGGCCATCCCTGGTCGGGCCTGAAGTCTAGGGCATGTACAGCACTTGCCCGACGTAGATCAAGTTGGGGTTCCAGATTCCGTTGGCCTGAGCAATGACCCACGCCGTGGCGCCGTAGCGCCAGGCGATGGCAGTGAGCGTATCACCACGCTGGACAACGTGGTATCGCGGTGGGGGCGGCGTCATCACGCCGCCCGGGATCAACAGCACCTGACCCGCGCGGATGTAGTGTATGTTCCAGATGTTGTTGACCTGGGAGATGGCTGACACGCTTGTGCCATAGTAAAGTGCGATGCGGGTGAGGTTCTCGCCCTGGCGGACTACATGGTAGACCCCGTAAGGCGGCGGGGCGGCAGGCGCTGGTAGCGGCGCCGCCGGTGCTGGGGCGGGTGCAGAAGGTGGTGGCGGCGCAGCCGCGACATCCGAGGGGCCAAAGCCAAGGCCCAAAGCCAAGACCACAACCAAGACGAGCAGACCAAAGCACGCTTTTCGATGCATCTGCTGGCACCTCCTTTCAGAAACAGGAATCAATGCTGGATTCTCGTCCTCACATAACCATCATACAGTAACCACCATCACAAATCAAGCACAATTGGAACGCCGAGGTCGGTTCTACTCGCGAGATGCAGGGTTCCACCAGTAACGAATGATCGGCCAGGGCAATCGCGGCTGGGTGGGCGCGTCAGCGACGGCAGGCCCTGATTGCGGGGCAACACTATACGCTGTGCCTCCCAGGACCACAATGACCTCCTGGCCAAGTGCAAAGTACTTGCCGCACTCTGGATGTGCGGCGAGGAGAGCAAAGTACTCCGTACTGCCGAAAGTCAGTACCTTTGGCGCCATGGCTGCGGGGTCGTAGGTTGTGTCCGTCCAAATGCCATCGCGCCGAACCAGAGCTTTGCCACCTAGCCACTTGACCTCTGTAGTCTGCATGCCACCGCCGTGCTCGCTCAAGGATAGTTCGCTGCGCATCTGACTGTCCGCGACGGCCTTGGCTCCGGAGAAGGGCAAGACCTGCGGGGAATTGAGCTCGCTCCTGAACGCCAACCCCGACCGACCGTCCGCAGTGAGGATATCCTCATCCTCATCTACCAGGAAGGATGTATACGGTGTCATGATACCGTAGCGGATGCTCAAGCTGATCAGTTCTTCCACGAGCTCAGGATTCTCCCCCTTGAGTCGAATCTCGCGCAGCAAGTATCCAACCTTGCGGGTAGCCCAGAGCAGAGCAACAGAGTCCTGCCCACCCAGTTCTGTCAATCGCGTCGCGGGAAAGAGGAAGCGTTGGGACTTGCCATCCAGAGCCCCCTCCAGGGTGATGGAGACGGTGCCCGATGTGCGATAGCGGCCCACGACCAGGAGCTGGGTGCCGGCAAAAAGGTCGGGCAGCGGGTACGGATAGAGATCGTCAAGGCGGGCGCCATCCGCGCTGAGGCGCAGGTCCGTGAGCACCGGGCTGCTGATCTTTGAGTAGAAAGCGGATACTTCTTCCTCCAGGTTCTGATCTGGCTCAACGTACGAACTGGTGCCCCGGTGCTCCTGGCTGATGGTGTCGAGCAGCAGCGTGTTGACGTCATAGCCTACGCCGAAGGCAAAGAGCCGAACATCGTGGCTGGCGAGCTGAGCGACGTCATGAATGATGTCGGCAACATCCGTGACCCCCACAGTGGGCAAGCCGTCAGTCAGGAAAATGACGAACTGCGGACGCCCGGGCTTGCTGAGAGTCAGCGCTTCGGTCAGCGCACGGTGGATATTGGTGCCCCCGGCGGCTGACAGGTCGCGCACGAACTGCCAGGCCTCGTCTCGACTTGCGGGCGGCTCGAGCGTGTCTGAGAAGGCCGTCACCACGGAGTTGAAAGTGATGATCCCAAAGCGATCGCTAGGCTGCAAGCGATCGAGCACAAAGCGCAGTGCTTCCTTGGCTTGCTGCAGCTTGTTGCCCTGCATGCTGCCGGACGTGTCAAGCACAAAGATGACGTCCTTGGGTATGGAGGCCTGTGCACGGTTTTCGAGCGGAGGTGCAATCAGCATCAGGAAGTAGCCGTCTTCATCTGCCTCACGGTACGAGAGCACATTGAAGCCGAGCTCACCCTCAGAGACACTGTAGTAGAGCTCGAAGTCGCGGTCCGGACGCACATCGTTGGCTTCGAAGGAGATCAGGGCCGAGAATTCTCCATCACGAAGGATTGATACTTCATGGCTTGGCGAATAGATTGCCCGAACGGGAACTGTGGACTGCAGCTCGATAGTGATGGTAACCTCGTCGAGCGGTCGGCTTGAGAAGCGCTCGGTGCTGAGCGGATAGACATAGTGGAAGAGGCCCCGGTCTGCGACGAGCACCTGGCTGTAAGACAACTGCACGCGCTTTTCGCCATGGGCGGGTATCGGGTAGATGCTCGCCTGGAAGGCGTTGCGCCCGAGGTACTCGAGGATCGCCGGATCACGGCGTCGTCGTACGATATCCTCATAAATGCGACGGGCCTCGTACTTATTTAGTACCTTGCCGGAGGTGCGCTGCCCGTCGACGAACATGGCAAAGTCGGAAATTGCCGCGTCTTCAGGCAGAGGAAAGATGTATGTCCCTTCGAGCTCGTAGGGTGAGGGATTCAGAAAAACCTGATCGATTGCCGTCTGGGCAATCTGGTCGCCAATGCTCACCTGGACCCGATGGTACTTGACCGAGAGCTCTGCCGTGAGGTCTGGTGCCTTGGGCGGAGGAATGGGGATGATGAACCCATCGGCCCGGACTGGTGCTGCACCAACCAGTGCGAAGACAACAGCCACGGCGAGCCGTACCACAGCTGGGGTGGCCCTGCTGCGCCCGCTTACTGGAGAATGCATACGGAACCTCCTACACCTTGGCTTGCTCCTGCACCCTTGAGACGGCAGGAAGGCAATGGATGTTCCCGCGTAGCTGGCCGCGCGATCCGGGGACCTGCGAGGGCCCGCGAGCGCGGTTGTCTGCCTCTGGGGCGCCGCGGTATAATCGAATTGGGCGGTGAGCGGAGAGCAGCAACGGAGGTCACTCGTGGAGCAACTCAATCGTGAGATGGTACGACGCAAGATGGTGGGATCGCTGCTGCGCCACGCTCGCATATCATCCGGGCGCAGTCAAGTGGAGATGGCTGCTGCACTGCATGTTCCCAAGTATCGCTATGCCCAGTGGGAACAGGGCAAACAAGACTTGTCGATGGCCGAGCTGACTTCAGCGGCTGAGCTCTGCGGCGTATCCCTGCGGTACTTTTTCGACGATGCTGTGCGTGTCGAGGAACAGGTGCAAGAGGCTGCTCTTGTTGTGACCGCACGAGTGAAGCATAAGCTGACGGGCGCCCTCCTTCGTCAGGCACGGGTTTCGGCAGGACTTTCGCAGAAGGCTTGCGCTGAACGCCTCGGCATCACGTCCCGCCGGTTGGTCCAGTATGAAACCGGGCAGGTGGAGATTCCCGAGGGTCAACTAGAGATGATGGGACACAAGCTCGGCCTGGCCGGTGTCTGGCAGTCTGTTTGATGTTGGCCCTTGTCTGCCCTGGTGTCACCACGCAGGTCGTGCTTCGAGACCGGCCCTGAGGTCATTTGGCTAGGCGCGAGTACAAAGCCCACGTGCTGACGTGATGTTCAGCCTTTCCAAACAACAGGCAGGTGTATGCGGCACCCCATTAACGTCATGGTTGGAGTAGGGGTCAGGCTCGCTGTAGGAGATGCTGTTAGAGACGCGGTAGGCGATGCCGTGGCCGAAGGAGTGCGTGTTGGTGTCGGCGATGGGGTAGGGGTAGGCGGGCTGAACTCATCCGCGCCAACGTCCGGCCGTGCGTGGCCGTCACCATCCCCATCCTGGGGACGCAGATCCCCATCATAATCAGTGAGTGGCGCGTTATCCTGCGTGCCGGCGTCGATCAAGCGAGAGCCAGGCATAAGGTGCAAGTCGTTGTTGCTCAGATCCGCAAAGCGCGGGTCTTGGTGCAGATCCATTTCATCGACGATTGCGCCCATATAGTCCTGGCCATTGTTGACGGTGTTGTTGTGCGCAAGTATCGGCGTGGATGAGCTTTCGCTGGAAAGGCCGATAGTCTCTCTCATGACAATGTTGTTGGCGATGAATGGGGAGGACAGGTCAAGCACCTGAATGCCGATGTTCCCTGTTATGTGCTCGCCAAGCATGCTGTTGTTTACGACCAACGGCGAACAAGAGCGCAGAGTCAGCTGGCTGGAGCGATTGTATAGAAGATAGTTGTTGGTGACCTCTGCTATTGAGCCTTCAATGTAAATACCCCCGCCTGTTCCTGCCCGGTTGTCCGAGATCCAGTTTCCATTCAGCAGCACATTCGCTTGGCCGCGAACTGCGATTGCACCGCCGACCTGGTTGGCTGCCAGGGAGTAAGTGGTGTTGGCGGAGAAGTAGTTGTTGCACAGCATGGCGGGTGCAAGTGGATTCGCCGCCTGCACACATATGGCGCCGCCAACAGCGGCCATGTTAGACTCGAAACGGTTGTTGCTGAGCGAGGCCTTGGATTGCTCTAGATAGACCGCTCCGCCGGTTCCCGCGGCAGTATTGCCGATGAACACATTGCCTTCGATGACGGGAGCTTGCCCGGGCCCCTCCAACGTGCGGGCAGAAATGGCGCCGCCATTGCGCTCGGAGCGGTTGTTGATGAACTGGTTGCCCACAATCCGTGGTGAAGCATCCTCGATGTAGATGGCCCCACCTTGGTAGGTGGAGTAGTTGTCGATAAAGGTGTTGTTGATGATTGTCGGTGCGGTGCCCTCGTTGTCGATGCGAATGGCGGCGCCCTGGTAGTCTGATGCGCAACCGCGAATGATGTTGTTGCGAATGATCTCTGTCGCCCCGTTCTGGATGTAGATGCCTCGTCCCTCGCCAGCGATGATGGTGAAGCCTTCCAGGATACAGGTGCTGGTAAGGTGTACTCCTGTGCCGACGACCGCATGGCCAGCGGAAACACGGATGGTAGTGCGCTCGGGGTGCGCGGGGTCTTCGCCGCGAATGGTGACGTCGGACTTGAGGCGGACAGGGCCATTCTCGTCGTATTCTCCAGCCCTGACCCAAACGAGATCACCTGGCTCGACGTCCCAGAGGGCAGCGGAAATGGTCTGATAGCGGCAATTGCCCTTGCATACTTCCAGCGTGTCCGCGCAGAGGGCGACGGGGTGCAGAAGCATGAGCATCAGGTATAGGGAGCCGGCGACGCTCAGCAGAGTCAACAGGCGCGTGCCGGGATGCACTGCGGCTCCACATGGGGGCGTGCGGTTACTCATCGGGGTTCTGGGAAGGCGCGGAAGTTGCCGTCGGTGCAGGTTTGCGTGCATCAATCAGAGTGTAGTGAACCTGCCAGGGGCGAGACTGGACTTCTGTCAGACCGAGTCTGGCCAAGTCTTGCTCCAACGCCGCAGTCGGATGCACGCGCCCTGGGAAGAAGAGCGCATCAACGCCGACGCGGTTGCTGATGAGGAACTGCCCGCCGGGGCGCAGCACGCGAACCATCTCCCTGAGGGCGTCCCCGGGCCTGGGCAGAAATTCTAGCGACTCCAGGCAGGTGACGGCGTCAAACCGCTGATTGGGAAAAGGGAGGACCATCGCATCCTGTCGGATCAAGCTGGCGCGATGGCTCTGATTGTGGATCCGTTTTTGGGCGACCCCGAGCATACTCCGAGAAAGATCGAGACCGATCACGCGACCATGGAAGTGCCATTGGCGGAGAAGCGCAAGCGGCAGGCGAGCAGTCCCGGTCGCCACGTCCAGGATGAGGGGCTCTGTGACGTGACTCAGATTCTCAAGAAGAGGGAGCGCCAGATGCTCGGCATCGTCTTGAGGATATATGTTCTTTATGCGGTCATAGCGTGATGCCGCCCAATCGTACAAGCCGATCACGGCGTGCTTGCCCAGGTAGGCTCCTTCACTGTACACGAATAGCCAGTACAGAATGAACACCAGGCTCAGCAAGAGCAATGCCCAGGTCATGGTGCATATCCGAGTGCGGCAGCGGCGAGCAAGCCGCTGGCCAGCAAAGCTGGCTGCAGTGCCTGGAAGTATCGTTCGCGCGTGTCAACGCGCTGCAGCAGAGGCAGAAGCAGCCAGTGGGGACTGATGAGTAGCGCCACCAGTCCAGCGACGAGGGGTTGTCGAATGAAAATCAGGCAGCCGACGGTGATAAGCTGGAACAGCGACCGCCAGGCGACGTGACTACCCGGTGCGTTCTCGTAGCAGTAACTGAGGTCCGCGAAGACGAGTGCGAAAGCGGCTGCGGCGATGGCCGACGTGACATGCAGGTTGCCACAGACACTGTGTCCCAGAAGCCAGGCGAAGAAGACGGGCAAGGAGACCTGGAGGCCCGGGTTACGACGTGGCACTTGTTGCGAGCTTATCAGACTGAGGGCGCAGAAAAGGCTTGCGGCAGCTGCCAGAAGGGTCGAACGCCCTAGCTGTGCAGCAAGAACCAGCGAGAAGAAGAAGCCGCCAAAGGCGAGTGGTAGCGATGGGGCCAATTCGGAGCGCAAGATGTGCCACCTGGTGATGGTGGTCTCGGCCAGGTCGCTCAGCCTGTGACTGGCGGAATGGGGCAGAGTGTAGGGCAAGCGCGGCACAGTTGTGCCTGTAGAGTCGGCTGCGGCGGGCTGCGTTGACAGTGGCGAGGATGCACGGTTCTCCGACTCTAGCGAGTGCAGCAAGCGGCGGAGGTTGAGGTGCGACGCGGCCCAAACACTGCCAAGGAGCGGGCCTGCCAAGAGAGCTCCAGAAAGGATGCGCACAACGCTGGTGCAAGTGAAGGAGCATTGTGGGGAGGAAACTGCCCCACAGAGAAGGGCCCAGAATGGGGCCAGCCAGGAAAGCGGAGCGACGGGGTAAAGGTGTTGCCCGTAGAGAAGTGCTTCAGTGATTGATTCTGATGCAGGTGGGTGGTTGTTGGGCATGACGAAGGAAGGAGATGGCCTATGCAGCCTGGCAAAGCTTGACGAAGGCTGGTAACACAGGGCTAGCTTTCGCCTAGCTTGAGCACACTCATGAACGCCTCCTGAGGCAACTCCACATTGCCCAGAAGCTTCATGCGCTTCTTGCCTGACTTTTGCTTTTCCAACAGTTTCTTCTTGCGGGTGATGTCACCGCCATAGCACTTGGCGAGCACATCCTTGCGCAGAGCCTTCACATTGGCGCGCGAGATAACCCTGGAGCCAACAGCGGCCTGGATGGCCACATCGAACATCTGGCGCGGAATGACTTCCTTGAGTTTGCTGACCAGCGTCTGGCCCTTCATATACGAACGATCACGGTGCACGATGACAGACAGGGCATCCACGGGCTGACGGTTCACCAACACGTCCAGCCTGACCAAGTCGCCTGGGCGGTACTCGGCGATGCGGTAGTCAAGTGAGGCATATCCGCGCGAGCAAGCCTTGAGCTTGTCGTAAAAGTCGACGAGCAGCTCGGCCAGGGGCACAAGGTAGTTGAGCAATACGCGCCGCTCGTCGAGATACTCCATACGCTCAAACTCACCGCGCCGGGCCGTAACCAGTTCCATAATCGCGCCGATATACTCTGCTGGCGTAAAGACGTCGATGCGCATCCAGGGCTCGCTGATGGTCTCTATCAACTCCGGGGCAGGCAAATCGGCAGGGTTCTGCACCTCGCTGACCGTTCCATCGTGCGTTGTCAGTTGGTAGGCTACACTGGGTGCCGTGGCAATTAGCTCGAGACCATACTCTCGCTCGAGCCGTTCCTGGACGATCTCCATGTGTAGCAGCCCAAGGAATCCGCAGCGGAAGCCGTAGCTAAGGGCCTGAGAAGTCTCTGGCTCAAAGGTCAGCGCAGCATCATTCAGGTGCAGTTTTTCCAGCGCATCGCGCAATAGTCCATAGTCCTCATTCAGGGTTGGGTATAGACCGGCGAAGACCATGGGCTTGGCCGGCTTGTACCCAGGCAATGGATTGGGCGCCGGCGTGTCGGCGAGCGTGATCGTGTCACCTACCGAGCACTCGCGCAGCGTCTTGAGGCCAGTAGCTACATAGCCGACCTCACCAGTCCCAAGCCTGTCTGTAGGCGACATCCTGGGTCGGAATACGCCCACCTCAAGTGCTTCTATGGGCGTGCCGTTCGCCATCAGGCGCAAGGCCTGGTTTGTGGATAGGCTACCGTCGACTACCCGCACGTAGGCGATCACACCTTTGTACGGGTCATAGTGAGAGTCAAAAATCAGTGCCCGAGTGGGCCAGCTAGGCGAGCCGCTCGGCGGGGGGATACGCTGCACAATTGCCTCGAGGACTGCTTCGGTGCCAGTGCCTTCCTTGGCGGACGCCAGGAGGATCTGGTCCTTGGGAATGCCGAAGAGGTCCTCAATCTCCTGTGCTACCCGCTCTGGTTGGGCTGAGGCCAGGTCAATCTTGTTGACCACAGGCACGATAGTCAAGTGATCATCAAGTGCCAGGTATAGATTGGCCAGANNTCGCAAGCAGCGAGCGCGCGAGAGACTTCGTAGTGGAAATCGACGTGGCCAGGTGTGTCCAGCAGGTTCAGTTCGTAGCTCTCGCCATCTTGGGCCTGGTAGGTCATGCGAACGGCTTTAGCCTTGATGGTGATGCCCTTTTCGCGCTCTAGATCCATCTGGTCGAGAACCTGGTCGGACATCTCGCGAGGGCTGATGGTATCCGTGAGCTCTAGCAAGCGATCGCTCAGAGTGCTCTTGCCATGGTCAATGTGCGCAATAATGCAAAAGTTGCGGATTTGCTTCTGCTCGATGATCTGGTTGGTGCTGGACGTTGGCTGACTCATAGGGTGAGTATACTTGATTCGTGGCGAATTTCGAAGCCCGGAGGGCAAGGGCAGGGCAGACGGAACTGCCGGTCGAGGCTGTCCGGCGCGATGTTGTCGGGTCAGCAGATCAGCGTCGGTTGCGCACGCTCCTGAAGGCTTCCTGTGGCCCCATTGGCGTATCTGCGAGGCGTAGGTACAGGTAGCGGGCAAAGTCCCGAACAATCGCGGTAATAGGTATGCTGAGGATGACCCCCAGCACGCCAGCTACAGCGCTGCCGACCACCAGGACGATCATGGCCAGGGCGGGATGGAGCTTGACGGTGCCCCGGGTAATCTGGGGCACCAGGAGGGCATTCTCAATCTGCTGTATGGCAACGACAACGACGATGACCGCAAGGAGCCGATCGGGCGCGGACGCCAAGGCTACCAGGATAATGGGCACGGCAGCGAGGAAGGGGCCCAAGACCGGAATTGTCTCGAACAGCCCGCTGAGGGTGCCCAACAGCAGGGCAAAGTCGATGCCCAGGATCTCGAGAGCTACCGTGGTCATGATGCCGACGGACAAATTAAGCATGAGCTGGCCGCGCAAGTAGCTGGCGAGGACGGAGTCGACTAGAGATAAGAGGTGCCGCACATCCTCTCGGTAGTTGGGTGGGATTGCGCGGTAAAAGTGGGCCTGCCACTCGGGCTGATCGCGCATGAAGTAGAACATCCAGAGGGGAACGATGACAAGGCCGAGAACAAAGCTGATGGTACTGAACAAGACGCTGGCAGTCTTGAGCAGCCCGGCTTGCAGGGCAGAGATGACAGTCTGCACGGCATCCTGCACGCTGCGCTCGAGGGCCTGGCGGATCTCCTGAGGAACTGCGCTGTCATAACGCGCGAGCCATTCCTGAACGACGGCGGGAGCCTCGTTGTACACCGTCCTGGCAAGAGTTGGCAGGCGACGCTGCAAGAAACTGAACTCGGTAACGATCAACGGGATAATCAGGGCGAACGCTGCGATGGTCAAAATGATTACGAGGCCATATACGATCAGTACTGCCAGACTGCGGGTGATGCGGCGTCCGTGAAAGGCTGCGCGCATGCGGGCGTCCAGCCAGTTCACCATGGGTAGCATGATGTAGGAAAGCATGCTGCCCAAAGCGAAAGGTAACAAAGCGGCCCTGGCCCTCAAGAACAACATGACGATCAGGAGGAACAGGACCGACGTTAGCAGTACCCGCATACGCCGGGCCGAGGTCCACTGAAAGACCTTCATTGCTCACCTTCCGCCTGGAGATGTGCGAAGACTTGCTGTGCTAGGATTTGTGCAGGACAAGCTGTATCCACAGCTTGAGTAGATCGCGACCGACGTGCCAGATGCGGCGCACGTTGAAGAACTGAGAACGGCCGTACGCGCGGTGGAAATGGTGGACGGGTGCCTCTGCAATCTTGAACCCCGCATCCTGGATCTTTTTCATCATCTCCACGCAGATTACACCACTGTTAGATTCTAGGTACACACGCTCGAAAATGGCACGCCGCATCAGGCGAAAGTCGCAGTCGACATCTCGCAATTGGAGGCCAAAAGCGATTTTGACCGTCCAGTGGTAGATCCTCCCGATGACCGTACGGTACCAAGGATCGGATCGGCTGATCTTGAAGCCGTTGACCATGTCAACGCCGTCAGTCAGCAAGGGATACAGAACCTTGAGTTCCCGAACATCATACTGGGCGTCCCCGTCAGTGTAAAAGACCAATTCCTTTGTCGCCGTGCTGAATCCCGTCCGCAGTGCTCCGCCGTAACCCTTGTTCATCTGATGGTGTACGATGCGAACACGGGCGTAAACCCGTGCCAATTCGTCCAAGACTGCCGCGGTGTAGTCAGAGCTACCGTCGTTCACCACAATGACCTCATAGTCATCGGTCAACTCGCGCAGGGTAAGCAGGGCGGACACAACCATGCTGGCGATAGTGCCGCCGTCATTGTAGGCAGGAAAAAAGACAGAAATGCTCGAGGTCATGCGTTCTCCTAGTGATGCCAATCTCTGACCTGAGATGCAACTTGCCGAACCTTGGTATCCGTCAGCTCCGGATAGATGGGGAGGGAAAGCACTTGCTGGGCGGCCAGTTCAGCTTCTGGGAAGCTGCCTGGCTGCAGTCCAAGGTGGTGATATGCAGCCTGCAGGTGGATTGGTAGGGGATAGTGTACTGCAGTGCCTATGCCAAGATCGCTCAGGTGCTGCTGCAGCGCGTCGCGCTGCTCGCAGCGAACGACATACAGGTGGTATACGTGTCTGGATCGCGGCGACTCGACTGGCGGATAGGCCTCACCGTCCCCAAGCAGGGCGGTGTAGAGGGACGCAATGTGACGCCGCCGCTCGTTCCATCGATCCAGGTAACTGAGTTTGACGCGCAGAATTGCGGCCTGCAGCTCATCGAGGCGACTGTTTATGCCCAGCAGCTGGTGATCGTATCGCGCCTTCTGACCACCATTGCGCAACATACGGATTCTGTCCGCAATGTCGGAATCGTCGGTGACGACAGCCCCACCATCACCATAAGCGCCGAGGTTCTTGCTGGGGTAGAAGCTGAAACAGCCAGCATTGCCAAGTGTGCCGGCCTTTCGTCCCTGGTACTCGGCTCCGTGTGCCTGGGCAGCGTCTTCAATCACAGGGAGGTTGTGGCGACGCGCGATGGCCAGAATGGGCTCCATTTCGGCGGACTGACCATAGAGGTGGACGGGCATGATCGCCTTGGTGCGTGGGCCAATAACAGCCTCTAGTCGGCTGGGATCCATGTTATATGAAGTGGGGCTGATGTCAACGAATCGAGGGGTAGCTCCCGTAGCGGAGATTGCGAGCGCCGTGAAGGTGGCACTCAGGGGTGAAGTAATGACTTCATCCCCCGGGCCTACATCGTGGGCCATCAAAGCGAGTTGCAGCGCATCGGTGCCATTGCCGACACCCACGGCATAGGCGGCGCCACAATAGGCGGCCAATTCCTGCTCAAAAGCGGATAGCTGCTGACCAAGAATGAACCAACCCCCGTTCAGGACGGATTGCACAGCCTGGTCCAACTCAACTTTGAGTGCCTGGTACTGAAGCCTTAGATCGCCGAAAGGAATCACGTGGTAGACGCCTCCCTGCTGGATTGCATTGTGATTATAGTGGGCATTGAACCGAAGCCAAAGACGACCTTCAGCCAAGCATAGCGGCCAAAGCTGAATGAGAGATGAATAGCTAGCTCAGCGGCGATGGAGAATCGTTCACGCTTGCGCGGCGTCGTCGAGGAAAGAAAGTTGGATCAGCTGGTCGAGAGGCTGCAGATCCGCTGGTGGTTTCTGAACCCAGCGAGTGAGGAACTCGACGTTGCCGGCGGGACCCAACAGCGGGGAGCGAATGAGCCCTGTCGCGTAGAGCTCATGGTCTTGCGCCCAGGAGAGAACGTCCAGCAGTACACTGCGATGCACCTGTGGATCGCGCACTACTCCCCCTTTGCTGACCTCGCGACGACCCGCCTCGAACTGTGGCTTGATCAATGCGATGATCTGCCCCTGCGATGACAGCCAGTGCCGGGCGTTCTCCAGGATGAGCTTTAAGGAGATGAACGATACATCCATGGTGACCAGGTCAACGGGCTCGGGCAAAGTGGTCAGATAGCGCGCATTGACGCGCTCCATAACCACCACGCGGGAGTCTTGTCGCAGCTTCCAGGCCAACTGACCATAGCCAACGTCAACCGCATACACACGGCATGCACCCCGCTGGAGCAGGCAATCGGTGAAGCCACCGGTTGATGCGCCCACATCCGCAGCAATTCGGTTGCGCACGTCTGTGCCGAATGCTTTCATAGCAGCGTCCAGCTTTATTCCTCCGCGGCTGACGAAGGGCATAGTGGCGACAATATGTATACTGGCGTTGGTTGAGACTCGCGCGCCGGGCCTCTCAATCACTTGCCCATCCACCAATACCTGAGCGGCCATGATCAGGCCTTTGGCGCGCTCCCGACTTTCTACGAGGCCGCGCTGTGCGAGCAGTACGTCCAGGCGTTCGCTTTCCATGCCCCTAGCATAAGGGCTGCTCAAAGGCAAGTCAAGTTGACTTGCTTGGTGGAATGGGTTATGATAGCTGTCATCCCGGTCTAGGAGGACAGTAGTTGAGCGTGCTGGTTCCTTTGATCAAGTCCATGCGACCAAAGCAGTGGGCCAAGAATGTGTTTGTCTTGGCCGCACTAGTCTTTGATAAGAAGCTGTTCGTGCCGTCCATTTTGTGGAGGGCACTCGCCGCTTTGGTGTTGTTCTGTGCTATCAGTGGAGCGGTCTATCTGATCAACGATCTTGTGGATGTCGAGAAGGATAGGCAGCACCCAGTCAAGTGCAAGCGCCCTCTGGCGTCAGGTCAGTTGTCGCGGTCGGTGGCTGCGACTGGCGCGCTGATTCTGGGCGTCGGGTCTCCGTTCTTGGCCTATCAACTAGATCCAGCCTTTGCAGGGGTTGCGCTGATCTATTTTGTCTTGATGGTGGGATACTCGTTCTGGCTGAAGAACATTGTCATTATTGACGTGCTGGCGCTGGCTGCGGGCTTTGTGTTGCGTGTGGCGGCGGGAGTTGTTGTAGTGGAAGCGGAGAGGTTTTCGCCGTGGCTGTACCTGTGCATGAGCCTGCTGGCGCTGTTCATCGCTATCACCAAGAGAAGACATGAACTGGTGTTGCTCAATGAGAACGCCAACTCGCATCGCAGTATCTTCGAAGAGTACAACCTTTCGCTTCTTGATGAGATGATTCGTCTGGTCACGGCTTGTACGGCTATGGCCTATTCGCTTTACACCTTTTCTGCTTCGAACCTGCCAGCGAATCACTCGATGATGCTCACGATACCATTAGTGCTCTATGCCTTGTTCCGCTACATGTATCTTGTACACATCAAGGGGGAGGGCGGTGCGCCCGAGGATCTGGTCTTTGGGGACAAGCCTCTGCTTGCCTGTGTGATGCTCTGGGGATTGGCGGTTGTCCTTGTTCTGTACCTGTTCTAGATTGCTCGGCCTTCCGGATCTGGCTTGGGCACTGGGGGACGCGACATCGCAAAGCCTCTAGTAGCGATTGTCGGCCGGCAGAACGTTGGCAAGTCCACGCTTTTTAACCGCATTGTGGGTCAACGGATTGCTATCGTTGAAGACGCGCCCGGCACGACCCGCGATCGGATATACGGCGATGCGGTATGGCAAGGCCGGACATTTGCGGTGGTCGACACCGGTGGTCTCGTGCTGGGCACTGCAGATGACTTGCTCTTGCAGGTGCGTGCGCAGGCTGAGCAGGCCATGGCGGATGCTGATGTCATTGTTCTCGTGACGGATGTATTGAGCGGAACCCCGAGCAGTGATGCCGATCTGGTGGCCATGCTGCGTCGCGCGAACAAGCCGGTGCTGCTGGCGGTCAACAAAGTCGACAGCCAGGCGCGCCGTTTGGAGGCGGCGGAGTTCTACTCGCTGGGCATGGGTGAGGTGTACCCCGTCACCGCGCTGCATGGGACAGGTGTCGCGGACCTGCTTGATGCGGTGGTCGCAGCGCTCCCGGCCCAGATCGAGGAAGAGCAAGCCGAGGAAGCTGTGCGCATTGCGATTGTGGGACGCACAGGGGTAGGGAAGTCCAGCTTGCTCAATGCTCTGCTCCAGGAAGAACGGACGGTGGTCAGCAATCGTGGGGGCACGACTCGAGACGCCATCGATACCACTCTGCAGTGGCATGGACAAAAGATTGTGTTGATTGATACAGCGGGCATTCGTCGACGCGGCACTATCGTTCCTGGAGTCGAGAAGTACAGCGTCATGCGGGCCTTGAAAGCCATCGATCGGGCCAGTGTGCTCCTGCTCGTGCTCGATAGCAGCGAAGGGGTGACTGCTCAGGATACGCACGTCGCCAGTTATATACTGGAGGCCACTAAGAGCATCGTGGTGGTGCTGAACAAGTGGGATCTCGTACCTAAAGATCATACCACGATGGAACAGTACGAGGCGATGGTGCGGTCGCAGTTCAAGTTCATTCCTTACGCGCCTATTGTGTTCGTATCTGCGCTCACCAGACAGCGTATTGGACAGATCCTGGAGACTGCAATCCGAGTGCATCAACAGCGGTACCAGCGCGTACCGACGACGGAACTGAATGACCTGGTGCAAGAGTGCTTGGTCATGCACAACCCGCCCTCCAAATGGGGCAAACGCTTGACCTTCTACTATGCCACGCAACCCGCTGTCAATCCTCCGACACTGGTGTTCTTTGTCAACGACACGCGTCTCGTGCACTTCTCTTATCAGAGGTTTCTGGAGAATCGCATACGAGAACGTTGGGGTTTTGAGGGCACTCCACTGCGGCTGCGCTTTGAGGGACACCAGAGGCAGGACAGAGGCAAGCGGTAGTGCAACAAAAGCAGGTGCTGGGTTATATCCTGCGCTATGCTTGCCTTGCGATGCTAAGTCTGTTCGCCTTTCGCCCACTGATCGTTACGCAGCTATCCAAGCCAGCACCTGACGAAGCGCGTCTGTCAGAACAATGGGGGATGCCCGTTCTGACCCTGGCTGGGACCCCCTATGAAATGGGTCTGCAGCATGGCCAGGCTTTCCAGCAGCAGTTGCAGCAGTCTGTAATCCACGAACTGTATGGTGGACTATTCTTAGAAAACTACACAGCGCACTGGGCCTTGCTGCGCTACGCACATGCCCTCGACAGAGCGTTACCGTCGCCTTTGCGTCAGGAAATGAAGGGGGTTGCTGACGGTGCCAACCTAAGTTACCCAGATGTCTTGCTGAGCAACGTTGTCCTGGAGATGGCCTACCTAGCAGGCCAATCTCCGGTCCTGGATGCTTCTCCCTCCACTTTGCTTGGGCTCGGCCTGGGTGAGCGCAATGATGTCCACGTCACGTACGTGATGGCAGATAAGGCATCTGTGCAGGGCGCGGCTTTTGCGGCGTGGGGGGACTCTGTTGTCGGCGGCGCTCTGGTCATGGGCTGCCAGTACAGCATGGCGGCGGTTGATTCGCGCGGCGAGCCGCTGCTCATCTTGAGGAAACCAGACGCAGGTATCGCCTCTCTGACTTTGGGAGTGCCGGGGTCGATTGGGGCATGGGCAGGCATCAACGCGGAGCAGATTGCCGCAGTTCTCGTGAGCGCACCGTCAATGGATCTTGGAGCGGCTGGTGAGCCGCTGTCGTTTCTTGTGCGGGAGGCGCTTGAAAACGCGGATACGCTTGAAGATGCGCGTGACTTGGCCTTGGGCAGGCGGCGGCTGTACGGTGGCAATCTGTTCCTGGGCGATGGCAAGATACCACTGGCCTGGGTTCTCGAGGCCTCGGCACACCGACATGAGCTTTTTGAGGGAGAACGTTGGGGTGGAGTTCTGTCCCGCGGCAGCAGTTTCATGAGTGCGCAGATGGCCACCTTGCAAGAGGGCATCCTGTCGCAGCACTTGAGAGAAGCTGGCCAAGAGCACGAGGATCGACTTGCACTTTGGCTGCGGGCCAACTCCCGATGGGTCAGCGTGGAAAAGCTACAAGGCCTGTTGGAGGATACCTGTCCAGGCGTGGCGCCGGCGGATGACTTTAGCCTGGCACTATTGCTTGTTCCCGAGGAGCTTGGAGTCTGGGCTGTGAATCCCGAGGTCACATCGCCTGGTGAAGCACGCCAGATGCTGAGCCTGGGCGCAATGTTGGATGCTTCGCACTAGGACGAGCGCTTGAGGGTGGACTTGTCTGAACGCCTGAGCATCTGCTGCTGTTGAGGGCGTCGATTAGAGCGGCATCTGGCGTTCCTGGTGTTGGCGCCATTTCATCCGTGGAGAGGGCAGGGTGTACTATCCCTCAACAAAATCGACACGCTGGAAGCAGCCACCGCGGGCCTCCACCTCAAATCCTACAGGCGAGAATGCCACGGACTGGTCGCCTATCAGCAGTTCTACAAATTGTACCTTCTGACCGGGCTCGAGAATCCACTCGTACCAGCCATCCTGATTGGTGCGAGCAGGATTGGCATCCGAGTTCCACTCGTAGCCATTGATTGTGATGCGCACTCTTGCTCCGACAATTACCTTGCCAGCGCCGTCAAAGACCTGGCCCTTGACAGAGCCAAGGCTTTGGCCATGCGGTATGCACTGCTGATAGACCACTTTGAACGCGCGGGGGCGGGCGGTGGGCGGAGCCGTTGGTTGTGGCGTGGCCGATGGTGTTGCCGTGGGAGCGAGCGCGACAGTAGGGCTTGCCGTGTCCGTCGCCCCGGCAGCTGCTGTAGTAGTAGCTGAGATGGTTGGCGCTGGTGTAGCTTGAGTGGCGACTGCGGTGGGCGTGGCAGAAGGCGAGGCAAGGAAGCTCTGCCAGGCGCGCGACAGCCGGTCGCGGAGCACCAACGTGGACAGGCATATCGCCAGCACCACCAGAGCTGCGGTTGCGATGGCTAGCGTCGAAATGCGGCGAGGTGCTCCTCGTTCTCGTTGTGCTGGGGCGAACTGAGAGCCGCACTTGCCGCAGAACTTGCTTTCTTCGGGATTCCAGGCACCGCACACTGGACAGTACACAATAGCATCTCCTTCCGGCCGGCTCGTGAGTTCCGCCTATGAAGCGATGTGCCATACGGCGCAATTGGCTTCATTATACGCTTCCATACACAGTGTCGCAACGTACCAGAAGCCCTGACAAGCGTTTTTTGCTCTCAGCGAACCGCGCTGACTCATAAGTAAGTG